>JAGAPR010000016.1 GCA_017623155.1 Prevotella sp.
ATGTCTTGAATGTACATCCTCAACATTACAAGAAAGTGAAGTATCAGATTTAGGAACTTATCCTGTTTATGGAGCAAATGGTATTGTGGGGTATCTTGATAGTTATAACACATCTGACGAAGCAATCTATATTGTAAAGGACGGTTCTGGAGTTGGTTCTGTTATCTATGTGAAAGGAAGGTGTTCTGCAACAGGAACTTTGAATATCTTAACTGCGAAACAAGATTATTCACTCCAGTTCCTATACTACTTGCTGAGGGTGTTCAACTATGACCCTTATAAAACAGGAATGGCAATACCACACATTTACTTCAAAGACTATGGAAAGGCCAAAATATTTTGTCCACCTTATGCAGGGCAACTCCGATATGCACAAATGTTGGATGCTATAGACTCCAAGCTATTAACAGAACAGAAATTTTTAATCAGTTTAAATTGCCAGAAACAATACTTGCTCCGTCAGATGTTTATATGAACATTTGACGGAGAAGATACTGTTTTTGAGTTACATACTGTTCAAGCATTGCTCTTTCGGTGCTTATCTTCATTGCTATACTGTTCAATACTGAGTGTATTCGCCTTTGATTATCCAAAGATGGCAAAGTAATGCTTGCCTTTTCGAAGTCTGCCTTGCAAAGATTAAACCGTGTGCTTCCTTGTGCAAACGGATATATGAACTTCCTGAACGGAGTGGAAGAAACGTAATATGACAGGTATGGTGGATATGCCTGTTTTTCATTCACGATATGAATGCCAAAACAAAAGCTATTCAAATACACTTCAGCATGTCCTAAATAAACAGCTCCAATCCCCACTTCTTCTGGTGTTTCAGAAGAGAGAGTAAACAGCACATCACCATATTGGACAACATTCTGTTTCTCACCTTCGTCTATTCGAACATATTGATAGTCGTTCTCATTCACGACATTATTTGAATAGACATTCAAATATGTTATGAATGGTTTACCTGTTCCAAAATCCTCTGCTGACTTTCCTGACAATCCAGAGTACGAATATCCTAATTTGTCAAAGGAAGTCCGTATATCATCACCATATCTCTTGTATAAAGAATCATTTAGCCCCTTGATTAAGGATTTTATATTTTGTAGGTCTGCGATTTCGGAAAGACTTTTCAAAGGTGTAAAAGGCTCTACAGTTCTGCTGTCCGATATTTGTGACATTGTTAAGGGCAAACAAATCAATGGGGAAAATCTATCTGAGAGTGGTAATTATTATGTAATGAATGGCGGTACAGAACCATCTGGTTATTATGACGATTACAATGTAGAAGCCAATACTATTTCAATAAGTGAGGGCGGTAACTCTTGCGGATATGTGCAATTCAACACATCGCCTTTTTGGAGCGGAGGTCATTGTTATTCCATTCAGGACATTACAGACAATGTGGACAATCTGTACTTGTACCATTATCTCAAATCGAAAGAAGATGCCATAATGAAATTACGCATCGGCTCTGGCTTACCCAATATTCAGAAGAAAGACTTGGCGATGTTTAAGATAATAATACCGACAGTTGAGCAGCAACTAAAAATCTCAACATTTCTGTCATCACTTGAAAGAAAAGTTGAGATTGAAGAAAGAATACAGAATGCCTTACTCAAAGAGAAACAATACTTATTGCACCAAATGTTTATATGAACATCTGACGAAGTAAATATGTCTTCTGACCGTTTAGCAAACTAATGTAAATGTTTTCAATATTCATTTTTGCATCCAAGGCTAATAAACACTTAGCCATTCTATTTTGTTCTTCCAAAGAAGGTAAGAATAGTTTGGCTTTTTCAATATCAGTATAATGCAAATGAATTATGGTGCTTCCCTTTGCAAATTTTGCCAATTGCCTTTTGGCGATATGATTGAAGTAGTAACTTAGATATTGGGCATTAAAGTTAGTACTGATGTGAATTCCAAACATATCACCGCCCAATATAACCCCATCTACATTAATGACAGATGGGGCAATTAAGGACATTGCGTCAACAGTTGTTGAAGAAGGAAACAACAAATCTCCTTTCTTACTCAAAATCATGCCCTCTGTTTTGTTCGTATGACTTTCTATTTGAGAAATTATTTCGCCATAAGTCGTAAATAGCTCTCCATATATAACACAAGGCATTCCTGTTTCAGCCAAATCATCCTTTGCCAAATTGCCAACATTAAAAGGTTCGCCCAAATCTGTGACACAGACTATCTGTTTTTCGGTTTGACTATAATGTTTTTCAATAATCGCAGACTTTAGTTTCTTCAAATCCTCAATGATTTTGTTTTGGGTAGCAATGCGCTCGTCTATGAGAGACAATAGACGTGTTATCTTCTTTTGTTCCTCAATGGCAGGATGATAAACTCTAATATGCTTTAAGTTTTCACCATACAGGTGTACGACAGAAACACCTTGGGCGACACGAGCGATGTCTTTTTTACGAGCACCATTAAGTTGATAGGCAAAGAATCCTCCATCATCATGTTTGAGTCTTATGATATTCAAATCTCCACCCAGCAGGATGTTATTAAATGGAACACATCGAGCTGTTGATATTTCTATAGCAGTTTCTCCAGAACATGGGATTATGACATCATTAGCCTTACTTTTAACCAGCGATGATGAATCCAACTCTGTTCTACTATATACCTCATTAATAATTTCAGACTTGTACTTGGTATAAAGTTCACCATACAATATACAAGGAGAGCCCTGTTCAGATAATTGATCTTTAGATATTCCACTGCCTTTTGTTATCTCTGAAATTTTGCCCAATGTAGTTTCCTCCCACTCCCCACTGAACTCCGGGAATCTCAAATGGGGAACATTAAGGACTTTTTTATCTTTATTTTCTGCCATAGTCATTCTTTTTTTATGAATCTGATTACGTAAACAGGTCGCTGTTTGCTACTGGTTATTTGTGTCCTTTCTAAAACTGCAACAGGCTGTTGCAGAAATTACCGTATTCGACCAACTTAATATTCTCAGATTTATCATTGCTGTCTTTTATAAATTCTCAGTTACATGCCGGTTACACAAAATATTCATTGATATTCAGCGTTTTATAATTGCTACCGCCAATTTTAACCCCGCTCAGTTACATGCCAGTTACATGTGTCAAACATAATATGGAACATAAGTCATAAGCTTTTTAGAAACAATATCCGTGTTTGCAACCTTAATCAGATTGGCTTCTACTGTATCTGCAATTATCCGTGAAGCCACAGAAGATTGAGTTTTCTTTAAATTGAAACGTTCTCTGACTGATTGGTTGTTCATGCTTTTACCGTCCTCGTTGAGCAAACATGCGTGTTGATAACAAGCCCCGACTTTTTCCTCCTTAGTCATGTCGTTGAGTTCTTTGTGTGGGTATAGCGTTACTCGTGTACAAGACTCCTCTTTTGCAATACGTGGAGCCGGAAGATACATCTCCTCAATGGCGGCAATGGCACGGTCTATACCACTTCCACGTCTTTCGCAAAAACCGAGCAAAAACATTTGTTCTGCCAATTTCTCGTTACGAGAGTTTGGTGGTAAATCTATCAGTCGGTTCACATCATTTAGAGGTGCACCAGGATTAGTTATCACAATTCTGTTTGCAAAAATTTCAATGGTTATATTTATTCCAGATATGCCGAAATCTTGATGAACAAGAGCATTTGCCACAAATTCTCGGATTGCGACTCTTGGGTATTCTGCAACGGATTCTCTTTTCACATTAATATTTTCTGTTGATACGTACTTCATTATAAAATCTATGAGACCTTCAAAACCGACAGCATAACCAGACTGCTCGATTTGTTCTATGAGCATATCACGGTTATTTGTTCCAACATATTTTCTCACGATTACCTTTCTGCTTGCCAGTTCCTTAAAATCATTAAGATTATTGGCAAACAGTATAGCCCCAAGATTTGTTATATTCCATAAGTCTTCAGCACCTGTACAAATGCCGTATTCTGTCATTCTTGAAATAATACTGTCTATGGACTTTGGAATGTCCTTATCGAGTAATTCGAATAACTTGCGGAAATTAAGCAAAAGGAGAAGGTCGTTTTTGCTGACATTCCTTTTTGCCATCCTCTCCTCAAAACAGATTCCTTGTGATGTAGCTATAATATTGCGTACTTGAAGATCAGACATACGCAAGGTTTGCCCATTAGAGCGACAATAGGCTTCCCGGTAGTCTTTCCCACGTAGATAAATTGGTTTCTCTCTTTGTTCTGGAACATAAACGAACAATACAGGATGACCTTCATATTCCAATATAGTATGATCAATATCAATTGCATTGGAAAGATTATTATGAGCGATATTTCCGAGTCTTTTCACAATTTGCTCAACCTGTTCTTTGTTCAAAGTGGTAAATGTTGCATCGTCATTAATGCCGTAAACAAGCATTCCTCCTCCTTGATGATTGCTAAAGGCACATATATGCTGAGCCAATCTATCTGTCTTTGACGAAAGTCCGCTTTTCCAATCCAGTTCACTTAATTCATGCGGAACAGGTGTCATACTTGCCCTTAGAATCTCTAACGCTTTATCTTTCCAATCCATATCTCTTTCTATTTTGGAATTTACTTTGCAAATAAAAAGTTGTTGATAATCAAAGATTTATTAAGCAACAGAATTTACTTTGCAAATAAAAAAACTTATTCTACTATTCCCAATTCTTTCAGATATACCTCAATCTCCTTATCCAACTCGGCACGCTTGGCTTCCAATTCCTTGATTTCAGCCATTACCGCCTTGATGTCGATAGGTTCTTCCTCTTCAAAGGTATCTACATAACGGGGAATATTCAAGTTGTAGTCGTTCTCTTCCACCTCCTTTAAGGTTGCGAGATGGCTGTATTTCTCTATCTCCTTACGCTCGCGATAGGTTTCCACTATCTTTTGGATGTGCTGCGGACGGAGTTTGTTCTGCGTCTTCACCTTCTCAAACTCCTTGCTGGCATCGATGAACAGGATATTGTCATCCTCTTTACGACATTTTTTGAAAACGAGAATGCAAGTCGGAATGCTCGTACCATAGAATATGTTGGCCGGCAAACCGATAATGGCATCAATATAGTTCTTCTTTTCGATGAGAAAACGGCGGATGACACCTTCCGCATTACCACGGAACAACACACCATGAGGAGCCACACAAGCCATCGTGCCGCCCTCATTCAAATGGTAAATCATGTGAAGTATAAAGGCGTAGTCGGCAGTCTTGCGTGGTGCAAGGCGTCCTGCTTTGCTGAAGCGGTCATCGTTATTAAACTTTTCCGCCGCACTCCATTCGGCAGAGAACGGAGGATTGGCTACAACGGCATCAAACTGCTCCTCGGGGAAGGCATCGGCTTCGAGCGTGTCACCGTTCTCTATGCAGAAATCGCTGAACTTCACGCCATGCAGCAGCATGTTCATACGTGCAAGATTGTAGGTTGTCGGATTCTTTTCCTGTCCGTATATCAAATCGGCTTTGCCGTTTCGTGCCGTACGAAGCAGCAGCGAGCCGGAGCCACATGTAGGGTCATAGACATTTTTCAGCCGGGTCTTTCCTGTGGTAACGATGTCGGCAAGTATTTGGCTCACCTCCTGTGGGGTATAGAACTCGCCCGCTTTCTTTCCGGCACCGGCGGCAAACTGACCTATCATATATTCGTAAGCATCACCGAGAATGTCAATATCGGAAGCCTCGCTCAGTCCGAAATCTATGTCATCGAGTGCCAGCAGCACGTTGCTGATAAGCGTATTCTTGTCGTTGGCAGTCTTGCCCAACTTAGGTGAAGCAAGGTCAATGTCAGAGAAGAGTCCTCCGAAATCCTCTTCACTATCGTGTCCGATAGTGCTGTCTTCAATCTTCTTCAGCGAGCGTTCGAGCATGGGCAGGATATTTTCCTTGTGCTTGATAGCCTCAATAACGGACGAATAAAGAAACTCCGGCTCTATGAAATAGCCAAGATTTTCCATACTTATTTCTTTTATTTCGTCTTTCAATTCCTGTTCGGCACTCTTCCAAGCCTCCTTGAAAGTCATCTCGTCCGCTTCAAGTTCGCTATCAAGATACATCTCTATTTTCTCCGACAGATACTTGTAGAAGATGAATCCGAGGGTGAAATACATAAAGTCGCTTGCCGACATATTGCCTCGCAATGTATTTGCCACAGTCCAAAGCTGTGTGCGCAGTTTCTGTTGCAGTTCTTCGCTCATATCTATTTCTCTTATATGCGTTCAATAATTAAAGTGTCTGATATTTGAATTGCAGGACAGTTGTATGGATTGTCTGTCAAACATTGATGTTTATATTTCCCATTAAACATATCTAAAGATATAACCATATTCCAATATGAAGTAGGATTGCATGTATATCCCGGGTCTAAACAAAAGACATGGAATAATCCTTCTTCATCATCTTCGTACCCTATGGCTAAAACGGCATGTCCTCCTTTTTTAAAATCTACACCTAAAACAATTGGCTGGTCTTTATCAATTATGTTTTTGATTTGTGCCTTGAAACTATCTTTTGCCTCGGAACAATCGCTTCCAGAATAAACTGCATGAACTTTTGTTCCAAAAGAACGATTGACAAGCCTTGCAAGCTCATCAAAATATAGTCCTCCACGAACTAAGCCATGTTTGTCAAAAAACTCATGAAATAGTTGCTTAATTTCTGGACTCTTCTTGATCCTATCATATATGTCTTCAAGTTGGTTTCTACTAATACATTTTTGGATTAGTAAATCCATCATTAAAGTGTATATTGAACATGCTCCATCTATATCACCTTGGCGAATATGTACAGGGTAAAAATGTCTGTTTTTTACACAACATCCATTCTCTGTCAAATATAGACTATTTATAACTTTTATCATGTCATTTATTTTATATTATTCCCAACTAAATGTACTTATAATATTTCTCAACTTTGTTATCAAACTTTTCAGCAGCCAAGAGCGTTGCATAAGACGAAGCCCTTTCTTCTGTTTGATGGCACGCTGAAGTATTTCCGGTTTCTCGCGTTGCAGATAGTCGTACTCCTGTACATATTTGACAAGAGCCTTTTCGTCAATGTCTTCCTCCTTTGCCAGATCGGAAATGGCACGCAAACGAGCTTCTTTAACATATTTCGTCAGGCGGCTTTCCAAATCCATCGTTCCATCTGCCTTGCTGCGAGTGAAGCCCTCGTGGTCGTTATCGACATTCTCACGGATGAAGTTGTCTATGATGCGTGTCTTGTTGCGCATCACAGGGTCTTTTATCATCGTGTCTATGATATGCTGGCGCTTTTCTCCGTAGTCATCACTGTCAGGATTGAGGTCGGCTATCAGTTCGAGAATGTATGCCACATTGATGACATCGCTGTGAAGCAGTTCAAGGCAGAAGTCTATGTCGGTGATTTCTCCCTGCTGGTCTTCTGCAACCATGTTTGATGTTTCATCCGTTCCCGTTTCACGTTCGTCATTCTCGGTAGAGATAAAGCCAAGTGTCATGTCAAGGTACTTGGAACGATAGTCATTGAACTGCTGGTCGGTCATTTCCCATGCGGGGGCATCAGCATCAAACTCCTCGTATATCTGTATTTCGGAACGTTTCTTGATAATGTCTCTGAATGCAAGGATGAAGGCGCGCTTGTCATATTCGTTCTGAATGCGGTCAACAGATGCCATGTCGGGGTAACGTGTCAGGAAGGTATGGCACAGGGTGTTCAGTTCCTTCTTTACATCTTCGAATGGCGCACGCAACACAAAGCCCAATGCCTCGGGAGCGTTGGTGTTACTGAACAGTTTGACGGCCTTATCCACATTGTCTTTCATATTGCGGAAACAGACCACCTTTCCAAACCTCTTTTTCTCGTTGAGCACTCGGTTAGTGCGGCTGAATGCTTGCAGGAGTCCGTGATATTCCAGATTCTTGTCAACATAGAGCGTGTTGAGCTTCTTGGCATCAAAGCCCGTGAGGAACATTCCGACAACAAGCAGCAGGTCGAGCGGCTCCATGTCGGCACGCTTCTTCTTCATGCGCAGGTTGATGTCGTCATAATATGCGCTGAAATTATCGGTCGAGAAGTTGGTGTGGAACATACCGTTGTAATCGTCCATGATAGCCTGCAACTCGTCTGCCGTCACTTTCTCATTGGCAAAGCCTTGGTTCATGCCTGTCTGCTCGTCGTCCTGACTGTCATTTGCAGCATAAGTGAACACCGCTCCGATGCGTATCTTCGGATTGAGTTCCTTGAATATCTTGTAGTAGCGAAGCAGCATGGGTACTGACTGTATGGCAAACAGGGCGTTGAAATCTCCATCGTATGTCGATTTATTGAAGTTGTTGAGGATAAACTGTGCTATCTCCCTCATGCGTTTCTCTTCCATCACATCAACATCGCCACTCTCCTTGTAATATTCCACCAAGAAACCCAGCACGTTCTCATCGGCTATGGCATCCTTGATAAGATAACGGTGGAGACAATCGCCAAACACCTCGGCTGTGGTGTGTTCGCCTCTTGCATTCTCAGAGAAGATAGGTGTGCCGGTAAAACCGAATATCTGTAGGTTCTTGAAGAAATGCACAATATTCTTGTGGCACTCGCCAAAATGACTGCGATGACATTCGTCGAAAATCATCACTACCTTTTGGTCTTTCACCTCTTGCAGGTGTTTGTTGTAGTAGTTTCGGGTGACGGCACAATTAAGTTTTTGAATGGTGGTAATGATGATTTTTGAGTTACCGCCAAGTCGCTTGATAAGCTCGTAGGTATTGTCCGTTCCATCCACGGCACCCGGTTCAAAGGCTTCGTATTCCGACTGGGTCTGGGTATCGAGGTCATGACGGTCAACCACAAACATCACTTTGTCAATACCGTCAATCTCGCTGACCAACTGCGCGGCCTTGAATGAAGTGAGTGTCTTTCCTGCTCCTGTCGTATGCCAGACGTATCCGTTCTTGTTGGAGTTCTTCACTTTGTCCAATATCTTCTCCACTGCATAGAACTGGTATGGACGAAGTACCATCAAGCATTTGTCACCCTCATGAAGCACAATGTATTTACCGATGATTTTACCAAGTGTACATTTCTCCAAGAAAAATGCGGCAAACTTATCCAGTTCGTTAAATGGAACATTGGCAGCATCCGTCCAGTTGAAAGTGAATTTATAGCCACTGTTCGGATTGTTGGCAAAGTAGCGCGTATTGACACCATTGGAGATAACGAATAACTGGATATAATCAAACAATCCGTGGAATGATGTCTTATGGTAACGCTGTATCTGATTATACGCCTGTTTGAGTTCTACACCCCGGCGCTTCAGTTCAATCTGCACCAATGGCAGACCGTTTATAAGAATAGTCACATCGTAACGGCACTTCTTACGACCCTCTACCGTGATTTGATTGGAAACCTGAAATTCATTCTGACACCACTGCTGCCTATTCAGAAATTCCACCCAAATACGCTTCCCGTCTGCCGTGTCAAGCGGATAAAGGTCGCGGAGTTTTTTCGCCTTTTCAAACCGTGTGCCGCCCTCAAGGTGAATGAGTATCTTTTCAAATTCCTCATCTGTAAATTCTGTACGGCCATGTTCTGCCAACCGTTTACGGTTATGCACCTCCAACTGTCTTTTGAAATTGGCTTGAAGATTTTCCTCCTCAGCAATTTGGACATATTCATAATCCATCTGCTGAAGTGTGGCGATTAGTCCGGCTTCCAATGCCGCTTCACTCTGTATAGACATATTCCTTTTACTTGTTACTCATTTTTATTCATACCGTGATAATATCAATGCCCAATGCGTTTTCTAACATGATTGCAGCTATATATATTGCGAGTATTGCGTCCAATCTTTTATATCTGTTGTGTCTTCACTTCTTGCGTTTTTGACATCAAAATCTCCGAAAGCGTGATGCCAGTCATTGTATTCATTGAAAATATCGTTTGGCTATTCGTCTGTAAAGGTACAATAATTTTCTCAGGCAAACAACTTTTGTAACAAAATTATTCCACCCGTTTATTTGTTAATTCTATTAAAGATACCTTAAAATTATGATTAATATTTTACAAGAAGAGGCTTCATAATTCAAAAATTTCAAAATTATTTTCCGGAGGGCGAAATTTTTCAATTTTTGAGCAATTTACGTAAACATTTGTTTGTCAGCTATTTACCTATTTACAACATCAAGTAAGCTCACAACTCATTTCCAATTAGGCCGTAATTGCATCGCAATTAGGCCGTAATTGGAATGCAATATGGCCGTAAATGCAATGCAATTACGGCCTTATTGCAGAGCAAAAACGACAAAAATACGCCTTCACCCCCGAATAATTGCATCTCAAGCATCAAATAATGATACAAAAATATTAATTTCAAGTGTTAACAAAACCTACATTGAAGAAAAAATATCGAAGTTTTTATTTTAACGTTTTGAAGACTTTTTAAGAAAAGCAGGATTCAACTTAATAACGGAATATTCATTTTTTCAACATTCCATCTTCTGCCGCACGGACACATGCAGGTCGCAAATACGAAAAGAGGCATAAGTCGGTCCGACGGATGAAACAGATGCACCCGCAACAAAATATTCAAAAAGCGGCGGAAAACTTTGGCACTCTCACCAATAATCGCTAATTTTGTAACCCGTATTTATTGTAATCAGTTTTTGGAATAAAGAAATGAAATACGGATTTGACAACGACAAGTACATCGCGACCCAGAGTGAGCATATCAAGGAAAGGATTGCGAAGTTCGGAAACAAACTATATCTTGAATTAGGCGGAAAGCTGTTCGACGACCATCATGCGTCGCGTGTGCTGCCGGGATTTCAGCCCGACTCGAAGCTGCGCATGCTCCGGCAGCTCAGCAGTTCGGCAGAGATTGTCATCGTGATATCCGCCGAGGATATCGTGAAAAACAAGGTGCGCGCCGACCTTGGCATAACATACGACGAGGATGTGCTCCGCCTGCGCGACGAGTTCCAAAGCCGCGGCTTTACTGTCGGTTCGGTGGTCATCACCCACTACAACGGACAACGCGCCGCCGACGACTACCGCAGCCGTCTGAAGCGGATGGGGATAAAATCGTATGTGCACTATATCATCGATGGCTATCCGCATAATGTAGAACTCATTGCTTCCGACGAAGGCTTCGGCAAGAACGACTACGTGGAAACGACTCATCCGCTGGTCATCGTCACCGCCCCCGGTCCCGGTTCGGGCAAGATGGCCGTGTGCCTCTCACAGCTCTACAACGAGCACAAGCGCGGAATAACAGCGGGATATGCCAAGTTCGAAACATTCCCCGTGTGGAACCTTCCGCTGAAACATCCCGTGAACATCGCCTACGAGGCGGCCACCGCCGACCTCAACGACGTCAACATGATAGACCCGTTCCATCTTGAGGCATACGGCAAGACAGCCATCAACTACAACCGAGACATCGAGATTTTCCCCGTGCTCAACGCCCTCTTCGAAGGCATCTACGGCGAAAATCCGTACAAGTCGCCGACGGATATGGGCGTGAACATGGTGGGCAACTGCATCAGCGACGACGACGTGTGCCGCGAGGCGTCGAAGCAGGAGATAATACGCCGCTACTATGCCGTGCTTAATCTGATGGCCGAGGGCAAGGAGGTGACGTCGGAGGTGCAGAAGATAGCCCTGCTGTTCAAGCAGGCCGGCATCAACTCGGCATACCGCGCGACCACCGTCGCCGCCAAGGAGAAGGCTGAGCAGACGGGACACACCTCGTCGGCGATAGAGTTTGACGACGGAACGATAATCACGGCCAAGTCGTCGGAACTGTTGGGATGCTCCGCCGCCCTGCTGCTGAACTCGATGAAATATCTCGCCGGCCTCGACAAGGAGGTGAAACTCATACCGCAGGACCTCATAGAACCGATACAATACACGAAAGTCACTTATCTGAAAGGCCGCAACCCGCGTCTCCATACCGACGAGGTGCTCGTGGTGCTCTCCGCCCTCACGGCCCGCGACGAGCGTTGCCGCATGGCTCTCGAACAGCTGCCGAAGTTCAACGGTGCGCAGGTGCACACCACGGTGATGCTCTCCGAGGTGGACCGCAAGATATTCAAGAAGCTCGGCGTGGATGTCACTTGCGACCCTGTGAGGAAGAAATGACCCCGCGCAAATGATTAACGACAAGTATTCAGGCCGCTGTCACCCTGCCGAATGATACTTCACAAGACCGGCCATGGGGCTGCGCTCTATCAGTCCCAAGGTAAAGTCTTCGGCACGGGCGGCCTCGTCAAGCTCTGCCTTGAAATAGTGAGCGATGCTGCCCACAACATTTACCGGCAGCTCGCGATGATTGTACGGGGATATGTTGCGGCGGAAAAAGGCGCGGAAGTTATCTGTGACAACGGCTCTCAGCTCTGTACAGTCAAGATGCTCGTGTATGAACGGTGCCATAGACGCAAGATACCTGTTGGCCAACGGCTCGCGATACACCCGTCGGATGATATCGGCCATGGTCTGTCCCGTGGACGAGAGATATTCCCGGCGCACGCTGTCGGGCAGCACGCCTTTGAACATTGCGTTGACAAACAGGCGGCCGAGCACGGCACCGCTACCCTCATCACCGAGTATATAACCCAACGGCGGGGTATTCATAACAATGGTTTTACCGTCGTACAGACATGAGTTCGCGCCCGTGCCGAGAATGCAGGCAATACCCTCTCCCGCCCCGCACAGCGCGCGTGCCGCCCCGAGCAAATCGCCGCGGGCCTCTATCTGCCGCACACCGGGAAAAACTTCTGCGAAAACTCCTGTCACCGCCGGCACAAACTCCTCACGACAACCGCTGCCATAGAAGTAAACGGCATCCACTTCGCACTCACACAAGTGCGGAAGCAATTCGTCTTCCAATATACTTTTCACCGTTTCCATGTCTTGATGAAACGGATTTATGCCCTGAGTGGCTATCCGCTTCACCATCGTCGCGCCGCAGGCAAGTGCCCAGTCGGTTTTCGTACTTCCGCTATCAGCAATGAGTATCATATAACTTTCTTTTCCGCAAAAGTACAAAAAAAATGTTTTTCAATCGCAAAAAATGACTGTTATGAGCCGATAAATGATGGCTATAACATTGCAAAAGATGTTTTTGAGGTGATATAAAACGATTGCAATGACATATTAATATGTGCACGGAACAAAAAATAAGGCTTTTTTGTTTACGAGTTACATTAATTTTAACTAACTTTGCAGTCTGACAAAACGTTTATCACGAATTATGAGAAATACATTTATCGCCGGTCCGTGCGTCATTGAGTCGGCCGAACTTTTGGATATCGTGGCACAAGAGCTTGTGAGAATAAACAAGACACTGGGCACCGACATTATTTTCAAGGCTTCGTTCGACAAAGCCAACAGAACCTCGATACACTCTTTCAGAGGTCCGGGACTTGAAAAAGGACTGCAAATGCTGGCCGACATAAAAAGCCGCTACGGCCTGAGAATACTGACAGACATACATGAAAGCGCTCAGGCAGAGGCCGCGGGCGAAGTGGCCGACGTGTTGCAGATACCGGCATTCCTGTGCCGGCAGACCGACTTGCTCGTGGCTGCGGCACGCACAGGGCGCACGGTGAACATCAAGAAAGCACAATTTCTCAGCGGCAATGACATGCGCTATCCGGTGGAAAAGGCCCGCGAGGCAGGAGCGAAAGACGTGTGGCTGACAGAACGCGGCAACACTTTCGGATACAATAACCTCGTGGTCGACTTCAGAAACATCGACGATATGCTCGGTATCGTGCCCACCGTAATCATGGACTGCACACACAGCGTGCAGCGACCGGGAGGAGCCGGCGGCAAGACGGGAGGCGACCGACGCTTCGTGCCGCAAATGGCAATGGCGGCAAAGGCATTCGGCGCCACGGGGTATTTCTTCGAAGTGCATCCCGACCCGGACAAGGGACTGAGCGACGCTGCCAACATGCTCGAGCTGAACAAGCTCGAAAGCATTATCGGAAAACTTGAAGAATAAACGCCGACAAGCGTAATACAATACATGACATCAAACAAAACCACCGAAAGGAATGACCACAAAAGAATACGCCATACAATGCATTAAAGACGAGGCCGCGGCCCTGCTCGACCTGATACCGAAAATGGACGAGAACCTCGACAAGGCCGTAGATCTGATGTTCAACTGCCGGGGCAAGGTAATCATAACCGGTGTGGGCAAAAGCGGACATATCGGAGCAAAGATAGCAGCCACACTATCAAGCACAGGCACACCATCGTTTTTCATCAATCCGCTCGACGTGTTTCACGGAGACCTCGGAGTAATGACAAAAGACGATGTGGTACTGGCAATTTCAAACTCGGGACACACAGACGAACTGCTGCGATTTATACCTATGGTGCTGCACATGCAAATACCGATAATAGGCATGAGCGGCAACCCGAAATCGCTGCTCGCGAAATATTCGACATGCCATCTCAACGTGAGCGTGAAGAAAGAGGCCTGTCCGCTCAACCTCGCGCCGACAAGCAGCACCACAGCCATGCTCGCAATGGGCGACGCGCTCGCCGTGGCTCTGATGCAAAAACGACACTTCCAACCAAACGATTTCGCACAGTTCCACCCGGGAGGCGAGCTCGGAAAACGGCTCCTGACAACGGCACAAGACGTGATGCACAAAGAAAACATGCCCGTAATCACGCCTGAGATGCACCTCGGCGAAGCCATAATACTCGTAAGCAAGGGCAAGCTCGGACTCGGAGTGGCAGAAAAAGACGGCAAGGTGTGCGGACTTATCACCGACGGCGACATCAGAAGAGCCATGGAAAAATGGCGCGCCGAGTTTTTCGACCGCACTGTCTCCGACATCATGACAACCACGCCAAAGACAGTATTGCCACAAACAAAGATAACAGACATACAGAGTATCATGAACAAATATAAAGTTCACTCGGTGCTCGTTGTCGATGAACAATACAGACTACTCGGAGTGGTGGACCACTATTCCTGCATGATATAACATATAAAAACCTTTTCAGAAACCACAAGACAAGAGGTATGAAGACATTTAAAAGGTTAATGATAATCATAATGGCACTTCTCCCGCTATATGCGGCAGGAGTGTTTATGTTTAAAACTCTCGATGCAAGAAACGGACTGAACAGCAGCCAGATAAATTGTATACTGAAAGACTCGCGCGGATTTGTGTGGCTCGGCACTCCGGCCGGACTGTACCGATACGACGGCTACACGTTTAAAAGCTATCAGTCTAATTCACAAGACGGCTCGTCGCTGCCCGACAGCTACATCAGAAGCATTCAGGAGTCGCTCGACGGAAACCTTTGGGTGCAGACTCCGGCCGGGATGTGCATATACAATCCGCAATACGACAGCTTTGAACGAGACATGCGACAGGTGTACGGCAAGATGGGAATAAACGATTTGCCCGACATAGTATATATCGACAGCCACAAAAATATATGGATGTATGTTCCCAAAAAGGGCATTCTGGCATACAACATGCAACAACAGTTGCTCTACGAGTTCGGATATACCGACGACGCACACGGCGTGCCGGAAGGCGAAATCTGCTCGATAAACGAATGTCGCGACGGTGCCGTAATCGTATACAAGGACGGTAAACTGGTCTGTTGCAACATAGCACGACAGCAAAACACTGTATGGAAGACGACAACAGTAGCCGATGCGCACCTGAGACACTCATCGACCCTCAAAGCCTTTGCCGACCAAATGGATAACATCTGGCTCTATGGGCAGGGAACACTGATGGTTTACAACAAGAACGCCAACAAATGGGACACAACTATCGGTGATAACATCGGCCTGACAGGCGTGGAAGTAGACCGGGCCGTGAACGGTATTACCGGCGACAGGAAAGGTAACATCTGGATAGGAACCGACGCTACCGGACTGATAAGGATGAACGTGAACAGCCATGAAATGGAATTTGTAAGCCCGAAAAGCTCGAGCCGAACCGATAACGACAATGAAACCGTTGCCATTCAGAGCGTTTACGTCGACGACACCGATCTGCTATGGGTGGGAACGGAAAAAGCCGGACTCGCTTTCTGCGGCAATAACATATATAAATTCAAGTCGGAACAGCATGGAGACATTACCGCTATAACCCAAGACGCAGATGGAAAAGTGTGGTATGGAACAAGCGACAACGGTGTGATTGGTTACGACGGACCGTTAGCCGGCAGAAAAGTAACAGCCATGGTGGTGACTCCCGACGGAAGTTTGTGGGTCGGCTCGAAACGCAACGGACTGACACGCATTAAAGACGGAAACGCAAAGATATACTCGGCGATAAGAGACAGCATGCACACTCTTATCGACGACCGTATCAATGACTTATGCACTGACAAATCGGGAAATCTTTGGATTGCCACAAGCGGTGGCTTACAGGTGTTCAATACGAGGTTACAGACATTTGCAACATACACCCGTGAGAACAAGAAGTTGAGCACAAACACCATCACCACCCTGTTTTACGGCAACGGGAACAAGATGTATATCGGCACAAACGAGGGATTGATAATACAAAATCTGTCAACAAACGAACGAGAGACTCTTATCGGTAACTCCACCGGAATGGAAAAATTCACCAACAACTATATCACTCAGGTAATAGAAGACTCGCGCGGCTTGCTGTGGATCGGCACAAGAGAAGGTGTGAACGTGCTTGACATAGAAAACGATAAACTTGATTATTTGACGGAAAAAGAAGGATTGGCCAACAACTGCGTGTGCGGATTGACGGAAGACAAAAACCACAACATCTGGATAACCACAAGCAACGGCGTGACACGTGTAGTAGTACAGAGAAACCACGAGGAAGGCTCTTTCAATTACGGACTGTATAACTATGACACATCGGACGGATTACAAAGCAACGAATTCAATCCCGGTGCCATCTTTACAAAAAAGGACGGCAACGTATTACTCGGCGGACTGTACGGTGTCAGCAGCATAAGACAAAGCATAAAGAACGACAGAGCATCGCTGCCAAAGGTTATGCTCACACAACTTTTCATCGGAGACACCGAGATAATGACCGGACATGAATACGACGGACACGTGCCACTGCCACAGTCTCTCAACGAAAGCAGCTGCATAGAACTGGCAAATAAACAAAACACATTCACCATAAAATTCGCCGCGGGCAACTATAACCAGAGCGAACGTCTGCTCTTCATGTACTGGATGGAGG
Source organism: Prevotella sp. (assembly GCA_017623155.1). Classification (GTDB taxonomy): domain Bacteria; phylum Bacteroidota; class Bacteroidia; order Bacteroidales; family Bacteroidaceae; genus Prevotella. The sequence continues at coordinate 17,200 of JAGAPR010000016.1, forward strand.
GAAAAGACGACAACTGGAAAAACGGAGACCCGCTGACACACGGTGTCACTTTCACCGACCTTGCCAGCGGAACATACATACTGCACGTCAAAGCGATAAGCGCCGACGGCACAATAAGCAATCAAGAACGTACTCTCGAAATAAAAATCATGCGCCCATGGTGGTTATCATGGTGGATGATCTTGCTCTATATCGTATCTCTTATCGTCATTATATATATATGGAGAGTGGGAACAAAACAGGTCTCATATATCTGGACAAAGAAAAAAGCTGTGATAAGAGAGTTGATGACACAACGCGAAGAGATTAAAGCCGCAAGCGAGGAACTGCGCGTGCCACTGTCGAGAATGACCACGATAATCGGCAATATGGCCGAAAAAGATGGCACGGTGAAAGAGAAAGAACAAATAAACTCACTACACTTCCAAGTCTTACAGGTGATAACGAAAATCTCGGATATGCAAACTTCGCTTGAAAACCCGGAAGCACATGCAAAAGACAGAGCCGACAACCGCCTGCAACTGAACAGCAAAGGAGAGGTATTGGCCGTTCAATATGACAACGACAACACGTTGACTTCCGAAATAAAACCGCGAAGAACAGACCTCGCCACCATGCAATACACCATCGTTGTGATAGATGATAACGACGATTTCCTCAAATTCTTCATGGCACATTTCCGCGATATGTATAATGTTATGGTATATAACAACATGAATGCGGTTGCAGCCGACATTGAAGTTATCAATGCCGACATCATCGTTTGCAAGCAAAACATGCCTAAAATGACAGGTAGCGAACTTTGTAACAGGATAAAGACGAGTCAAAGAATGGGAAAAACAAAATTCGTGCTAATGACTGACGGCGTGTTGACACAGGCAGACATGAAGAGCATGAACATAACGTTGGCTGCCGACGACTATCTTGCCAAGCCGTTTAACATACAGGAAACGACAATGAGATTTAACCGCTTGTTGGGACTTGCACCTACCGAAGGAATGGAAATGATATCCAATGATAACGGTACTCCAATGCTTGAAAGCATGGACTCTGTAATGATGTCTGACAACGGAATGAGTACCACATCGGACGAGAACGTGGAAAGCATCCTTTCTTCCACAAGTTACGGCGACACAGGCAATGAAGACAACGCGCACAATCGTCAGGACGAGAGTGCTGCCGCGGCGAAAGGTATACAGCTATATAACACAGGTGAAACCATAGGAGACTATTCTATGAACAATGTCATGGACAAGCAGCTGATGACAAACGTCGAGCAATATGTTCTCCACAACATGAGCAGAGGGCATATCAGTCTCGAAGAGATGGCAACAGCAATGGGAATGGGACGAGTGCCGTTCTTCCATAAGATAAGAAGCATCACGTCAAAGACTCCGGCCGAGCTTATAAGAGAACTGCGCTTGAAGCATGCTTGCACGCTACTCGAACGCACAAACATAAACATTGGCGAACTTGCGTCGACACTTGGATTTATGACTCCTGAGAACTTCACATTCATTTTCAAAGAAAAATATGGCATGTCGCCGCTCGAATACAGAATAAAACACAGGCAACAAGCATGAGATACTACATTTTTATCATAGGGTTGTTGGTATACTGCCATACAAGCAAGGCCCAATCCAGCGACTCTATGATAGTCGATATACTGGAAAAAAAAGGAATAACATTCACAAACAACAACAGCATAACGCTTCTTACAACAGGCAAAGACAAGTTCGATGACATGTTCAAAGCCATTGAACAGGCCAAAAGCAGCGTTCATCTCGAATACTTTAATTTTAGAAACGACTCGATAGCATCAGCTCTTTTCAATATTTTAAGACGAAAAGCGAAAGAGGGTGTCGAGGTAAGGGCACTCTTTGACGGATTTGGAAACGACTCAAACAACAAGCCGTTGCTCAAAGAGCACATACGGAAGCTAAGGGAAGACGGCATTGAGATATACGAATTCGACCCTATTCGGTTTCCTTGGATAAACCATGTGTTCCACAGAGACCACCGTAAAATAGTAGTGATAGACGGTAATATAGCATATACCGGCGGCATGAACGTGGCCGACTACTACATAAACGGAACAGAACAAGTGGGTGAATGGCACGACATGCACTGCCGAGTGGAAGGCGGAGTAGTGAGCCAGTTGCAACTTATTTTCATCAAAATGTGGCGAAAAGTCACCGGACAAGATATTTGGAATCCCAAATATTTCAACGCTTACGCGCCAGTGGAATTTGAAGGTTTGACTGCCGACACCACCGAGACAGCCGGAAGGAAGACCGTGGGAGTGATAAACCGCGAGCCACGAACAACAAACGACATTATAAGAACATTCTATGTCAATGCCATAGACTGTGCTAAAGACTCCATAAAACTCATCAATCCATATCTGACATTAAACCGGAAACTGAAAAAATCGTTGGCAAATGCCGTGAAACGCGGAGTGAAAGTTGAAATTCTCGTGTCGGCAAAAAGCGACATTCCGCTCACTCCCGATTGTGTTTTCTACAATGTTCACAAACTGATGAAGAAAGGGGTAGACGTGTGGATGTTTCAACCGGGATTTCATCACACAAAGGTTATCATGGTAGACGGCAAATTCTGTACCGTCGGGAGTGCCAATCTTAACGCCCGAAGTCTCAGTTGGGATTACGAGGAGAATGTAGTAATCATCGACAAGCACACGACAAAAGAACTCGATGACCTGTTCGACAACGAGAAAAAAAGGAGCATTTATCTCACGGAAAAAACATGGAATGAGTTCAGAACCCCGTGGAAAAAGTTTGTGGGATGGTTCGCGCATCTGTTGGCTCCGTTCCTGTAATCAGCCAAAAAGCAATAAAAGCCCCAAACAGTCACAGCCAATCAAATCACGATAAAAACAAAATACGCACCCGAATGAAAAGAGACGAGACAATATCAATATGCAAAGCGTTCGGTATTATACTGATGGTTATCGGGCATGCTAACTGTCCCGGCCCGCTAAGCAACTTCCTATACGAGTTTCACATGCCGCTGTTCTTCATCGCGGCGGGCTACTTCTTCTCGTTGAAATATCTCGACGACGAGGCCACATTCGTGAAAAAACGCATAAAGGGACTGTATATTCCATTCCTAAAATGGTCTGTCTTTTTTCTCGTTATCCACAATATGATGTTCAAGTTGGGCATTCTCAACGAGCAATACGGCAATGCCACCGGCGGAGTTACACACCCATACTCATGGCATCAGATGCAACAGAACTTGTGGACAATGGTATGCGCGATGGGAGGATACGACCAGTTTCTCAACGGCGCGTTCTGGTTTTTCCGCGGATTGTTTGTCGCAAGCATCGCATATCTCGTACTTTTCAAAATCACAAACGCCATTTTCAACAAGACGTTCGTCAAGCATTTCACACAGAATAACAGAGAAAACAACGACATCAACGCTACTGCCGACAATCAGGCAAAAGGATACGGCACACTCGCCGTGCCTATAACGATTTGCATTATAGCTCTTCTCATCGAGGCATGGAAAACACTTGAAGGCCTGAAAGTGATAAATCTGATACAGGGAGGCAACAGAGAGATACTGGGAGTTTTCTTCTTTGGTTGCGGATTTATATTCAAACAGTTGAAAGACAAATACCGAGTCACGTGGTGGGCCACGATATTATCGGCAGCGACTGTATATCTCTTTTCTCGTTTCGCGCCGTCGAGCATGGGCTGGAGAATGGATTTCAACAGGTTCATTGCCCTACCCTTACCTGCCATCTGCGGCTTTATCATGACATACAACATCAGTCATCAACTGTCAAAACACAACGGTCGACTGAAAGATTTTCTTGTGTTCTGCGGCAACAACACCATGTGCATATTCGTTTTTCACATCGTGGCATACAAGGTTGTGAGCCTCATAAAGATTTGGTATTATGATTTAGACTACTTGCAGATAGGCTGCCACATGGTGATACACAAGTATTCCGACACAGATTGTTTCTGGATACTGTATTCGATTGCCGGTGTCGGCATACCCTTGGCATGGACTTGGGCTTATCGCAAAATTTCAACACTGATTAAGTCCGACATCAACTGAATATCGATATCCCCGATGCCATGGCTCGTAATGAAGCCTTTTTCACTCTCGATGATATCCTTTTCCGCACGCTCACGATAATAATCGGCTGTTGAGTTTTTGTATTTCGATTTCAGATAGCGCGCGAACAGTCTCGCAGCCTCGCGATGTTTGCCCGCAAACCACTTGCAAAATCCATGGTTTACGTAGTCGTCCGGTTCCGTTTTATCGGCATCGGACAACTTCAAATACATATTTTCCGCCTGCTCATACTTACCGGCTCCCACCAAGGCACGGGCCAAAATTCTCTTTACCGTTTCATCTTCCGGATACTCATAGTCTAACTTGTAAAGCACTTTCAAAGTCTCGTCATATCTCTCCAAGTTGACAAGACAGACACTGTATCCGATCAAAAAGCTCTTCTTTTCGGGTGTTGCGGCAATCAGTTTTTCATAAGCCGCGCACGCTTCCGTGTAGTTGCCCTCATAAAAACACGCTCTCGCAAACCCCATGAGTGCCCGCTCATCGCCCGGCATGCACTCCATTGCCTTGCGGAAACATTCCGACGCCGTCTCTCCTGCCATGAACTCGCGCGATATCATCTCTCTTTCATGCCGCAACACATTGCCGCACAGCATATAATATTGATAGTCTTTATCCTCGTCGGCATAGCAACACAGCACTTCCGCAGCCTCGGCATACATGCCGCGCTTCATCAGGAACGTTACAATCTCACCGTTTTTCTTTGCCAGCGGCGTATCTTTGAATATGTCATTTGCGAAAAACACGTAATCGGCAGACCATCGTTCACCCTTACGATAGTCGAAAGGATTATAGAAATAACTGCGTGACGGATAAAGACGGAAAAAACGATAGATGTCTTGCAAATATATTCTTCTTATATACGCCGCACTTTGCTTGTCTATATCCATCACATGCGATATGCCCGTCACCTCGCCACTGCCAATCATTTCGCGCATGCTCTGCGGTATACGGTCGATAACCTGACTGAAAGCCAGCACGAAAGAATACTTGTCGCTATCGCAAAACGGCCCGCTGGCGATAATCGTCTGAACGAGCTTTCCGTTTTTCTTGCTGTCACAGATCGGTGCTACCGCCGGATGCTCCGCATAGAACGGCACAAACCAATTACTGATATTATCGAAAAACGGGAAACGCTTCATCTGCGAGAAACCGCCGAAATATATGTCGGAACCGGCTTTCTGCATATCTATCATGCGGCGAAAACTCTTCTCCACTTTTTCCATATTGCTCTCAGCCTCCTCCGGATTGAGAATGTCCTGCATCGGGTCTTCGTCACGTTCCTCAATGCCGTTACGTGTGATATTGAAATTATTGTGTTTCAACAGGTCGGGCATTATCTCCTTTTGAATGGTGCGATTATCGTTTTCGGCACTCATACATAATAATAACTGCATCTGCAATTCGGACAGTTCGGCGCATACACTCTCCGAGCCCAGCAACTCTTCGACAGTCGTTTTCAGTTCAGGAAACAAGTCACAAGCACCTTTTCCCAACGCGAGTACCCATCCCACAAGAGCCCGCTGACGCACTTTTTCGTCTATGCTGCGTCTGTATACGCCGATGAGCAAAGCTATCTTGTTGGCATCGAAAACGTTCATTGCCGACAAACTTACGGCCGATACTATCAGTGCTTGGTCGTTGACATCCACTGTCGGCGACAGGAGCATCTCCTCGTATATGCCGGCCAAGTCTTCCGACCACTGTTCAGAAAGCAATATCCAATTGAACAAATCAGACATAAGTGACTGATGCCGCGCGTAAAGTACCGCTTTCTTTTCGCCTTTGACATGCTCCGGTTCCAAGTCAAGCAAAGCCACATCCGATACAAACTCCTCCAAATCGGCCTGTACAGCGGCCGGAGTACGGTCGCGCCCGTTTGTCGCCACGGCGCGACTCAAAGACGAATAATACGGCACATGGGTTACTCCGTAACGCAACATCATATTCGACACCAGACAATACATGCGCAATGTCAGTCTGCCGTATATCTCGCCAAGCTGCGGGTCGCGATACCCGCCGGCCCAATAATCGGCCATCAGCATGTAGTCGCTCTTTATCCCGTCAAGCACATCGGCATGTCCGAGCTCGGGATATTTATAAAAGAATGTCTCCAGATGTTCTATCGCCAAGCCTAATTTGCGCTCGGTGAGCAGCGTCAATATATCGTCTAACTCCTTATTCCTTTCCATTTTCTTTCCCGTTTGCTTTCAACCAGTTGTCGGCTTTATCCATGTCGCGGTCGCACGGAGCGGCGGCATGAGTAAATTTTATGTCTTTCGGAATGGCATTCACCACGTCAGCCGTCACCGAGCAGTAATCTTTCACGATTTCCGCATACGCTTTTATGCCGTTCTTGTTTATCGAATCGCACGCCATGTCGTATGCTTTCACAAACACGTCTATCTGCCTTTTCCGTGCAGTATCGGCAAAAAGCTCTTCCCTGAAAGCCACCGCGCCAAACCGCATACCGAGTTTGCGCGAGTCGGCCACGACCCTATGTTTCGCCTTTCGCGCTGCCGTGGCCTGCGGCTCAGGCAACCATGCGGCATCCATCATGTTGTTCTCGAGCATCTTGAAACGTATGTTCACATCGTTTATCTGCACCTTGAATGTCCGTTCCTCACCAAGTTTCACGCTGTCGCGCACGTAGTCGCTCAGCAAGTCGGTGGCCGAGAAACGTGCCATGGCCGTCATCTTGTCGTCGAGTTGCTTTAAAGTCTTTATACGCGCGCTCTTGTTGGTTATCAGTTGCCAATATGCCCCGGTGGCGGCAACATATTTCAGCGGAATGCCCCGCTCCTCAATGCGCCGTCCTCTCACAATATCGGTAATCATGCCTTCCACTTTTCGCTTCCCGAGTGCCTTATCACAGTCCATCTGTGCCACGAAATGCTTTAACCGAATGTCGGCTCCGAGCCGCTCGTACAGCCCGTAGTGCCGCGCAACATACATCGGCAGACAATCGAGAGTGGGCATCACGGCTATCTTTAAAGCACTCGAATCTTCACGCGCCAAGCGCTTCTGATCTTCGCGCGACAGGCGTTGTTGTTCCTCGTACGACTGTCCGCAGGCAACAACAAGCAACAGGGAAAAGACTATACCTATTATATTTCTCATCCGATAATCATTTATTTAAAAAGGGCGCCAACGTATTCTGAACAAACACGAGCCGCCCTTACTAATGTTTAATGTGCGATATTAGCTTTTATCACGTTGCAAAATTAATAAATAAATCTGTAATGCACCATATAATAATCATAAATATTACGCCGGCAAGAACTTCTTTTCGTACTATTATACTATTTTTCGTATAAATGTCTACGGTAAATATTGCCGTTTTTTACCTATTTTTGCAGAAAATAAATAATCCATAATCTGCATGTAATGCAACAATTTATAATATTTGATAATAACTAACATAAACAATAATGATGAAAAGACTTATCACAGCTATTGCCTTTGCCGTATTGCTTGGAAGCTATGTTCCCGCGATGGCACAGTACCAAAACGTGAAAGAGAAGGTAGCGGAAAACAACAAACCATTGGCTGAATTTGCCGAGAAACAGAAAACTTTGTTTAATTTCGGATGGAAATTTCAACTCGTTACAGATGAAAACAAAAATACAGACTTCGCCAATCCGTCGCTCGACGACTCGTCATGGCGCACAATCGACCTGCCCCACGATTTTCAGTTCGAGCAACCTTGGAGCAAAGATGGCGGCGGAGCACGAGGCTTCAAACCTATGTGTGAGGGATGGTATCGCAAAACTTTCAATGCCGACCCCAAATGGAAAGGACTCAGAGTATCGCTCGATTTCGGCGGAATAATATACTTCGGCGATGTATATATCAACGGACACAAAGTCGCTTCGACCGATTACGGCTACGTGGGACTTGAAGCCGACCTCACGCCTTACCTGCGCTTTGACGGTGATAACGTAGTGGCCGTATATGCATCTACGGGTCCAAAGAAAGGGTCACGATGGTATACAGGAGCCGGATTGTTCCGTGATGTGACGCTTAACATATCAAACCACACCCGCATAGCACGACACGGTGTCTTTATCTCTACACCCAAGGTAAACCGGAAACATGCTGATGTGAGCGTACAGGTGGAGGTCGAAAACTGGCAGAAGAACGACGTGAGAATTAAAACCCGTATAAAAGACGCCGTCGGAAATATAATCGGCACAGCCGAAAGCGGTATGCCCGGCCACACCAACCAAAAGATTACGGAGGTCGTCCTACCCAAAATCAGCATCTACAATCCATCATTATGGTCACCAAACACACCTTATCTATATAATGCGGAGGTTGTTGTGTACTCAAAAGGCGTCGCCATCGACAGCCTCAACGAAACATTCGGCATCAGAAAGATTGAGTTTTCGCCCGAGTTCGGCTTCAAACTCAACGGAGAGAAGATTTTTCTTAAAGGCAACTCCGGACACCACGACCTCGGCGCGCTCGGTGCCGCCGCACACGACCGGGCCATCGAACGCATGATGCTGCAACTGAAGGAGTTCGGATATAACACAATACGTTGTTCGCACAATCCATATAGTGACAGCTTCGCGAGGATTGCCGACCGTGTCGGAATGATCATCGTCGACGAGCTGATAGACAAGTGGAGCGACGGCGACTATTGGGGCGGACGCCAGCCGTTCACCAATCTGTGGTACCGGCTCATCCCCGAATGGATAAAACGCGACCGCAACCGCCCGAGCGTCATAATGTGGAGCCTCGGCAACGAGCTGCAGATACGCGAGGATTGGGCGGGGTTCGGCGGTTTCAATGACTGGGGCGTGACCACATACAGGATATTCGACGAGCTGGTCAAACGATTCGACAACACCCGCATGACAACGGTGGCAATGTTTCCCGCACGGGCCGGAGCGATAACCAAGCGCGCCAAGGACTTCAACAGTTATCTCGTGCCGCCGGAACTGAGCTGCGCCACCGAGATAGCCTCGTTCAACTATCAGTCTTCCCGATATGCCGATTATAAAAAACATGCTCCCCATCTGATCATCTTCCAGAGCGAGGCCGAGACGTCCAACATGCTCGAGGCCTACTACAACATGGACCACAAGAGCAGCGTCGGCATGGCCTACTGGGGTGCCGTGGAATATTGGGGCGAGTCGAACGGCTGGCCGAAGAAGGGCTGGAACTACTCTTTCTTCAACCACACCATGCGCCCCTACCCTCAGGCTTACCTCGTACGCTCGGCCTTCAAGGCTGACGAACCGCTGGTGCGCATCGGCGTGATAGACCGCAAGGGCGGCGAGAGCGTCAGCTGGAACGATGTCATCGTCGGCCGTCCGGCCATCCTCGACCACTGGAATTTTGCGGCGGGAACGACGCAGGACGTCGTGACGTACACCAACGCGCGGTCGGTCGAGCTCGTCATCAACGGCAAGAGCTTCGGCACGCAGATAAACGACACGACTGTCAAGGACAAGTCGCAGCGCAACACAATCCTTTGGAAAGACGTGCCATACGCTAACGGCGGCTCCATCGAGGCCATCGCCCGCGACGCCGACGGACGTGAGACGGCACGCCACCGCATCGAGACAGCCGGCCGGGCCGTCGCACTGCGCATCTCGCCGGAGACCGCCAAGTGGACGGCAGACGGCATGGATCTCATGTACCTCAACGTAACGGCTGTCGACAGCCGCGGCCGCGTCGTCCCGACATTCGACGAAGAACTGACCGTCGACGTCGCTGGAGCGGCCACATTCGTCGCTATGGACAACGGCGACCACTACACGGACTCTCTCTTCCACGGCGTGACGGCAAAGCCGATGAAGGGCGGCCGCATGCAGGTGATACTGCGCAGCACAAGACAGAAGGGAAAGGTCACGGTGAAAGTGGCAACGACCAAACTGAAACAGAGCTATAAGGCGGCGACCATTAATATCCGGAACTAACGGTATAAAGAATGATGAAAAGAATATTTATGATGGTTCTGGCAAACGTGCTGATGATTATGACATCTCCGGCCCAGACCAACCGTATTCAGAATCCAATTCTCCCGGGGTCAATCCCGACCCGTCAATATGCAGAGGCGGCGAGAAGTCAAAGGCACAGGCCGCTTTCGATTATTACGATTACAAGAATTTCAATGAAACGGAATTACCCGAAAGACAGTGTCACCGCCCGGAAAAGCCTAAACGATAAACAACTAAAGAACAGAGAATTATGAGAAAAACCTTATTGACGATCATCATTATCTTATGTTATGCCAACACAGCATTGGCTCAGGGACGCATAAAGGTGATATTGGACAACGACTTCGCCGGTGATCCGGACGGTCTGTTTGCCCTCGCCCAACTCGTGGAATCACCTTCTGTGGATATAAGAGCCATCATCGGCTCCCATCTTCACCAAGGCGAGAACTGGACAGCCAAAGGCAAACCTTCGGCGACAACAGCCGTAGAGAACGTCAACACGCTACTGTCGATGATGGGAAAAGAAGGAAAGTATAAAGTTGCAGAAGGAAGCAATACAGCTCTTCGTGACACAGAGACACCGATACGCACAGCTGCCACCGACATTATAATAAAGGAGGCAATGGAGTGTTCTCCGCGAAATCCGCTATATGTGCTCTGTGGCGGCGGACTGACCGAGATCGCTTCGGCATGGATGCTCAACAAAGACATCGCCCAACGCATTATCCTCGTGTGGATTGGCGGTGCCGAATATCCCGGACACACGCCTCCTCCGGGAGCAAAACTTGAATATAACACGACCATAGATACCAAGGCGGCACAAGTCATATTCAACCAATCTGACATCAGACTATGGCAAATTCCGCGCAACGCATACAGACAATGTCTCATCTCACGTTCTGTTCTTCATGCACGCACAACGGGAAAGGACACCGTGGCAAAACATCTGTTATCCATGCTTGACTCACACATCGGACCGGACAAGCAGGCCGAATGTTACGTACTTGGAGACAGCCCGCTGGTTCTCGTATCCGCGTTGCAGAGCAACTGGGAGCGCGACGCCTGCTCATCCGACTATTCTTTTCGGCCACGCCCCACGGTCAACGACAAAGGAGAATATCACTTCGGAAACACGAGAAAAAGCACTGTCAAGGTCTTTGACCGACTGGACACATATCTGATGTTCGAAGACATGTTCGCAAAACTAAACTTTCCGCAATAGTCAAACCGTTAATCAACAACCGCGGAAAAAAAAAGGCTCTTTCAACGCAGAAACGCAAAGTTATTGTCCAAGACTTTGGGCTTTGAAACAATAACTTTGCGTTTCTGCGTCTTTGCATTGAAAAAAAGCATCCCTCTAAATCTTTGGCTCAGAGAGTCAAATCAATCCTAAAATATGAAAAGGAGAATACACACAACCTTGTACATGATATTTTCTGTCGTGGGGAGAATTATTCGCTTACGTATAAGCACTATTTCGAATAAAATTGTTAACTTTGTATCAGACATCGAAATATTGTAATTATCTAATAATGGGAATAAAGTCAACAATCAATACAACATAAAAATGGCCGCAAATTCCCGATATATTGAAACATTATGGCAAAAGACAAGACAGCATACGTATGCAGCAACTGCGGACAGGAGTCGGCCAAGTGGATTGGCAAATGCCCCAGCTGCGGCCAGTGGAACACGTTTAAGGAAATAAGGATATCGGCCGATACCGGCTCTATGGCAGCCCGTTCGGCCGCCGTTTCTGTACGCGGCAACCGAACGGGAGACAAGAGCCGGCCTTTGTTTTTAAAGGAAATCAGTTCGAAAGACGAGCCGAGGATAGACACCTGCGACGACGAACTGAACCGCGTGCTCGGCGGCGGACTCGTGCCCGGCTCGATTGTGCTGCTCGGCGGAGAGCCGGGAATAGGCAAAAGCACGCTCACTCTGCAAACAATTCTTCGGCTTCCTGAGCGAAACATCCTGTATGTTAGCGGCGAAGAGAGTGCTCATCAGCTCAAGATGCGCGCCGAACGCATAGCACATCCCGACAACGAAAACCTCAGAATATTGTGCGAGACATCGCTCGAAAACATCTTCGCGCACATAAAAGAGGTTGCCCCCGATATTGTGATAATAGACTCGATACAGACAATATCCACCGAAGACGTGGAGACAAGTCCGGGCAGCGTGACACAGGTGCGCGAGTGTGCGTCGGCCCTGCTGCGCTTCGCCAAGACGAGCGGCGTGCCGGTGATACTCATCGGACATATAAATAAGGAGGGCACACTGGCCGGACCGAAAATTCTGGAGCACATCGTGGACACGGTGATACAGTTTGAGGGCGACCAGCACTACATGTACCGCATACTCCGCAGCATCAAAAACCGCTTCGGAAGCACGTCGGAATTAGGCATTTACGAAATGGGGCAAGGCGGTCTGCGACAGGTGAGCAACCCCTCGGAACTGCTGCTCACGCAAGACCATGACGGGCTGAGCGGCATCGCAATAAGTTCGGCGATAGAGGGTGTGAGACCGTTTCTCGTGGAGACTCAGGCACTGGTATCCACCGCGGCATACGGCACTCCCCAGCGCTCGGCCACGGGATTTGACCAGCGACGGCTCAACATGCTGCTCGCCGTGCTTGAGAAGCGCGTCGGTTTCAAACTGATGCAGAAAGATGTATTCATCAACATCGCGGGCGGACTGCGCGTCACCGACCTCGCCATGGACCTCAGCATCATCGCGGCCGTGCTCTCGAGCAACGTCGACACAGCGATAGAAGCAGGCTGGTGCATGGCCGGCGAAGTGGGACTGAGCGGCGAAGTGCGCCCCGTAAACCGTATCGAGCAGCGCATAGCGGAGGCCGAAAAGCTCGGTTTCGGACACATCATCATCCCGAAATACAACATGTCGGGACTGAGTCACAAGAAGTTTAACATCGAGTTGCACCCCGTAAGAAAGGTGGAAGAGGCACTCAGAGAGCTGTTCGGATAGAGATAAAACGCGTTTTTCAAGATCCGGAAATTTCACGCGGCCGTTGTAACGTTGTTACAAGGCTCTTGTAACGCTGTTACAACGGCCCTGTAACAACATTACAAGCGCCTTGTAACAGCATTATAAAGAATACGCGATCTCCTTTTCGGCCATCAACGAGCTAACATCAACGACTATTCATCCTACCGGGCACACCACTGTGCATATTCAAAAAAGGTTATTGCTCAGGCTTTTACATGTCCGACAGGTATTTCGTGGTGTCTTCAATGCCGGCCTCGGCCAGTGCTTCGCGTCTCTCTACGCATGTGCCGCAACGGCCGCAATGAGTGTTGCCGCCCTTATAGCACGACCACGTCTCCGAGTAATCGAGCCGCAACGCTTTCCCCTTGCGGGCGATGTCGGCCTTGGTGATGCCTGTATATGGAGCGAGAATGCTCACTCCCTCGTATGTGCCGGCACGGGTGGCGGCGTCGAACGCACTCACAAACTCCGTGCGGCAATCGGGATATATGGCATGGTCGCCGCCATGATTTGCCATCATCACATACTTCAACCCGTTGCTTTCGGCAATGCCTGTTGCAATAGCGAGCATTATACCGTTGCGGAAAGGCACCACGGTAGATTTCATGTTGCTGTCTTCATAGTGCCCCTCGGGAATGGCATCGGCACCTTCAAGCAGCGAGCTCTTGAAATATCTGCCCATGAAATCAAGGTTTATAACAAAATGCTTTATCCCCAAACGCTCGCAGTGCATGCGCGCGAACGGTATCTCGCGGGCATTGTGGTTGCTGCCGTAATCAAACGATATTCCTATCGCTATACGCTCGCTGTACTCGTAGAGCATCGTGACGCTGTCCATCCCGCCGCTTACTATTATAACTGAATCTTTCATTCTATATCCTATTTGCTTTTTAATGCCGCAAAAGTAGAAAAATAAAAGCAACGTCACAAGCAAACAAGAGTGTTTTTTATACAATATTGCAAACTCCATGTTACATTTCGATACACAAGCCGCAAAAAATATATAAAATCGCAATCGGCGGGCGGTTTTTATTGATATTATTTGCTAACTTTGCCGTTCAAAATCGTCATGCAGACAATAATTAATTATATAAACAAGTAGTTATGAATATCGATCAATTCAGCTTTGCCGGCAAAAAGGCAATCGTACGCGTAGACTTCAATGTTCCATTGGATGAGAATGGAAACGTAACAGACGACACCCGCATACGCGGTGCGCTCCCGACACTGAAAAAAGTTATCGCCGATGGCGGCGCACTCATCATGATGAGCCACATGGGCAAGCCCAAAGGCAAGGTAAAGAAAGAGTTGTCTCTTTCACAAATCGTAAAGAATGTATCGGATGCACTCGGCGTAGAGGTTAAGTTTGCCGAAGATTGCGCCAAGGCTGCCGATGCCGCTGCGGCTCTGCAACCGGGCGAAGCCCTGTTGCTCGAGAACCTCAGATACTATGCCGAGGAAGAGGGTAAGCCCGTAGGCGTGGAGAAAGGCACACCCGAATACGACGAGGCAAAGAAAGAAATGAAAGCCCGTCAGAAAGATTTCGCGAAGACACTGGCCGGTTATGCCGACTGCTATGTGATGGATGCGTTCGGCACCGCACACCGCAAGCACGCCTCTACCGCCGTTATCGCCGACTACTTCGATGCCGACCACAAGATGCTCGGCTACCTGATGGAGAAAGAAGTGCAGGCCGTAGACAACGTATTGAGCAACATCAAACGCCCGTTCACCGCTATCATGGGCGGCTCAAAGGTATCCACAAAAATCGGAATTATCGAAAATCTGCTCGGAAAGGTTGACAACCTCATCCTCTGCGGCGGTATGACATACACATTCGCTAAGGCTTTGGGCGGCAAAATCGGCAACTCGATATGCGAGAACGACAAGTTGGAACTTGCTCTCGACATCATGAAGAAAGCCAAAGAGAACGGCGTGAACCTCGTGCTCGGCACAGACTGTATCGCCGGCGACAACTTCTCTAACGATGCCAACACTCAGGTTTGTCCCGTAAACGACATTCCCGAAGGATGGGAAGGCATGGATGCCGGTCCCGATACACGCAAACGCTTTGCCGAAGCGATAGAAGGAGCAAAGACAATACTGTGGAACGGTCCGGCAGGAGTGTTCGAGTTCGACAACTTCGCAGGCGGCTCGAAAGCCATTGCAGAAGCTATCGCAAAGGCAACAGCCGACGGAGCATTCTCTCTTATCGGCGGAGGTGACTCGGTGGCTTGCATCAACAAGTTCGGCATGGCAGACAAAGTAAGCTACATATCTACCGGTGGCGGAGCACTGCTCGAAGCCATAGAAGGCAAAGTACTGCCCGGTGTAGCAGCCATCAAAGGTGAATAAACAAATAAAAAAACAATAAAACCAACCACGAAAGAAGGCTGCCGGAACATACATTCGAGCAGCCTTTTTTCGTTAATACCCAAAAATCATGAAAGCAAAAAGCATTATCATCGCATTGGCGACAGCGCTAACGACAGCTTGCGGAAACAATACCGCGAGCAACAACGATTTTACCACCGACTCGATAGCGTTCAGCGAAAAGACCAAAACAGCCGAAGTGATTGTTCAAGCCGACTTTCCCAAAAGCGGAAACCTGACAACGACAAACATCATCAGAGAATATATCAACGAGGAACTTGGCGGCACTTACGGTGGAAACATCACCGAAAGCGACTCCATGCTCGCATATTACGGCAAGGCACAAATGGCGGAACTTGAAAAACTGTCGGCCGAATTTGAGACAGAGAGTGCTGTAAGTATGTATAGTTCGCGTCACGTATCAAAAATATATGAAACCAATCAATACATCACTTACATAAGTTCGTTCGAATCGTATACAGGAGGAGCACACGGAATGCACGGTGCCACATACACCACTTTCAGAAAGAGCGACGGCAGACGCTTCGGCAACGAAATGCTGACAAGGCGCGACACGGAAGAGTTCAGAGCACTGATCAAAGACGGACTGAAACGCTATTTCGCCGAAGATGAGGGCAAAGAGATAAGCGACGATGAACTGAAAGAGATGCTGTTGACAAACAGCGGTGTCGACTATCTGCCCTTACCGCAATACCCACCCTGCCTCACCGAGAAAGGAATGATGTTCGTCTACCAGCCATACGAGATAGCTCCATACGCAGCCGGTATGCCGCATTTCACCGTTCCATACGACAAAATAAAGCCGTTCTTGACCGTAACGGCCATCAAACTCATTGACGGCAAAACGGAAAATGAGTAATATAAGGATACAAAAGCCTACCCGTTAAAACATATTAAGCAATCATACATAACAATACAAAGTGCCAATGACAATAACACTCATCATCATTATAACGACGATAGTACTATTCGTGACAAGCAAAATAAGAGCAGACATAGTGGCACTATGCGCTCTTACATCACTGATTATTTCCGGAATACTCACTCCCGGTGAAGCTCTTTACGGATTTTCATCTACCGTTGTCATAATGATGGTGGGGCTTTTTGTTGTCAGCGGGGCAATATTGCAGACCGGTCTTGCAAAAGCTGTAAGCCAACGGATAATGAAACTCGCCTCTGGCAGCGACACAAAACTTTTTATCCTCGTTGTGATTGTAACCGCGACGATTGGTGCTTTCATAAGCAATACCGGCACCGTGGCTCTGATGATGCCCATTGTAGTGAGCATGGCCACACAGGCCGGCATACGACCGGGACGTCTTCTCATGCCACTGGCTTTTGCCAGCAGCCTCGGCGGCATGCTCACACTCATCGGAACACCGCCAAACCTTGTGATACAAGACTCGCTGACCGGAGCCGGATATGCTCCGCTGAAATTCTTTTCATTTCTTCCCGTGGGCCTCATATGCCTCGCTGTCGGCATCATCGTAATGCTGCCGCTAAGCAAACTGTTCCTATATAAAAAGAAAAAAGAAAAGGACAAGACCCCGAACAGCCATAAATCACTCGAAGAACTGGTTAAAGAATACAGATTGGAAAGTACTCTGCGAAGATATAAGATAAAATCGTCATCAGCCGTAAGAGGCAAGACAGTGGCCGAACTGAACCTAAGAAGAATATACGGACTGTCTATTCTCGAAATACGCAGCGAGAGCACAGACCGCAGCGGATTGATACGCAATGTGCGGCAAAGCCTCGCCGGACCCGACAGTATACTGAATGAAGGAGACATAATATACCTCACCGGTGACACGACGATAATGGATAAGTTTGCGAAAGACAACAACCTGAAACGTCTTGACAGCAACAACATGGACTTTTACGACATCGGCATTGCAGAAATTGTGCTCATGCCTATGGCCAAACTCATAGGAAGCCGCCTGAAAAATTCCGGGTTCAGGGAGAGATATGACATCAACGTTCTTGGAATAAAACGCGGAGAAAGCTATATCCAATCGGATTTACCCGATGAGAAACTGCAGTCAGGCGACGTATTGCTCGTACAAGGAAAATGGAGCAACATATCAAAACTCGACGATCAGGAAACAGACTGGGTGGTACTCGGACAGCCGGAAGAACAGGCTTCAAAAGTAACATTGAACCACAAGGCGCCGCTCGCCGCCATAATAATGCTCGCAATGGTGGCAACAATGGTATTCGACTTCATTCCGATAGACCCTGTCACAGCCGTGATGGCAGCCGGCCTGCTGATGATTCTCACCGGATGTTTCCGCAATGTGGAGGCCGCATACAAAACCATCAACTGGGAGAGCATCGTGCTGATAGCGGCCATGATGCCAATGTCCGTAGCATTAGAGAAGACCGGCACGTCGGCCGTGATATCCCACTCGCTCGTATCATCGCTCGGTTCGATGAGTCCCACGATTCTCTTGGCCGGCATTTATTTCACTACATCGCTGCTTACCATGTTCATCAGCAATACAGCGACGGCCGTTCTCATGTCGCCCATCGCAATGACAGCATCGCTTGAAATAGGTGTAAGTCCTTACCCGATGCTTTTTGCCGTTACTCTCGGCGCAAGCATGTGCTTCGCCTCGCCGTTCTCAACGCCGCCCAACGCCCTCGTGATGCACGCCGGTGAATACACATTCACAGACTATGTGAAAATGGGACTGCCCTTACAGATTGTCATCGGGATAGCAATGACATTCATTCTGCCGTTGCTTTTCCCATTCTGACAGGCGATTATCCTCTTCTATACCGCATCGGAGTAATTCCGGTCATACGACGAAAGAACTTGCAGAAGAAGCTGTCGTTGGCAAAACCGAGCGCATCTGAAATCCTGCCTACAGGCATATCGGTGTGCCTCAGCATCACTTTCGCCTTTGTGACAACAGCCTTATCAATCCATTCCTTTACCGACGTGCCGCTTGTTTTGCTCACCACCGAACCGAGATAACGTTCCGAAAGACACATCTTCCCGGCATAATGCCCCACGGAATGGCCACGACCGTTATCGGCATTGACATGCATTATGAAGTCGTCGAATATCTCCCTGTCTCTCGAACGCCGCTTTTCCATAAACAGTTTTGTGTCATTCCGCAAATCGGCATAGTAATGAAACAACGCCGACACCATGCCGTATAACATCTCACGGGAATGATTTTCCCAAGCAATCACATCGTATATGATTTTCAGAATACCACTAATAACACTCGCTTCCCTGTCGGCTATCGACAAATAAAAGTGTCGTTCCTGTCCCATAAAGGCCTTGGGAATGTTCCCGTGAAGCGCAAGACCGAGAAAATCATCGGTGGTAACAATCCCTTTAAGTATCAAATCATCAGACACTTTGTTTATCTGTACAATGCTTCCGTGACCGATATAGGCCAACGTTCCGGCTTTCAACTTATAATTAATAAGGTTTACCGTAACGTCAATCTCACCACGTTCGATGTATCCCAGCCGTGTGTCTTCTATCATCAAAGGTACACTATCATGCTGCATGATGCTCTTGAACATGCTGCCTATGCCCAAACTGACAGCCAGATCTTTCGAAACACGGAACTTTTCCGCGTTGCCGTCTCCCACACCTGTGACTATCTCACGAATTTCACGATACGTAATCTTCCTTATTTGTCTGCCTTTGTTCATCTCATTATGCTTTTATGTGACAAAGATAACAAATAGCATTGATTTTTGATGATATATATATGATAATCAAACAAAAAGGACATTTATAAATAATAAAGGATAATCATTATAATAAAAAACAGCCTTATCTTTGCATCATAAAACAATCTGAACGCAGGAAATGACAAAAAGGAAATTAATAACAGCGGTAATCGTGATGACAGCAATGGCGGGAAAGGGACAAATCACCCTCGAAACATGCAAGCAAATGGCACGCGACAACTATCCGGCAGTGAAGCAATACCGCCTGATAGAGCAAAGCCGCGACTACAACATGGCCAATGCGGCAAAGGCGTGGCTGCCGCAGGTGGGCGTAAGTGCAGGCGCAAACGTATTCACCGACATGCTCGACATCGCACCGCAAGTGCCGGATGGCGATTTGGGCATGAAGAACGAGCTCTACAATGCCACGCTGCAAATAAACCAGACAATATACGACGGAGGAGCAACGGCGGCACGACGACGAACGATAAAAGCGCAATCCGACGTGCAACGGGAAAGACTTAACGTGGCAATGTATGAGCTCGACGGCCGCGTGGAGCAGATTTTCTTCGGCATAATAACGCTCGACGAGCAGATAAGACAAAACGAACTGCTACAAGCCGACATGACCATAACGAAGCAAACTATCACGGACATGATGGCGTGCGGCATGGCAAACGAGAGCGATACCGAGGCCGTGGGCGTGGAACTGATGAAAGCCCGGCAGCAGGAAGTGGCACTGAAAACATCGCGCGACACATATATAAGAATGCTCGGCACGTTTATCGGCAGACAAATAGACTGCAACGAGACGTTCGAACGCCCCTCAATACCGATTGTCGAAAGCGGATGCCGACGTCCGGAACTTGACTATTATGCCGCACAAGAACGCCTCGCAGACGAGCGGCGCAAGGCACTCGACACGGGATTGATGCCGTCGCTTGGCGTGTTTGGCACGGGAATGTATCACAATAAGGTGATGAGCATGATGAAAAACAACCTGCTGGCAGCGGGACTGACACTGAAATGGAACATAGGAGCACTATACACACGCAAGAACGACAAGCGGAACATCGAGGCCGAACGGGGATTTAACGATGCCGAACGGCAGACATTCCTGTTCAACAACGGCATGAAAAGCACTCATTCCAACGGTAAAATCACAGCACTGCGCAAACAGATAGAAATGGACGACCGTATAATCGCATCGCAAGAACTCATCCGCGACAAGACGGAAGAAAAAGTAAAGAACGGCACCGAAACCGTGAACGAACTGCTGAGAGACATAAACGACGTGAACGAAGCACGCCAGACGAAAGCCGTCAGGGAAATAGAACTTCTACAAGAGATGTATAATCTGAAAAACATTAACAACAACTGATTATGAAAACAAACAACCTTATAGTCTTCGCTGCGGCGACATTACTTACCGCTTGCGGACAAAACGACACCGAATATGATGCCACCGGCACATTCGAAACCACGGAAATAACCGTCTCTGCCGAACAAAACGGACGGCTGTTGGCACTGGACATTACCGAAGGCACCAAGATAAAGAAAGACAGCCGGGTGGGACTTATCGACACTGTGCAACTGCATCTCAAGGCAATGGCACTCGGAGCGACCAAAGATATATATGCCTACCAACGTCCGGACATAAGCAAACAGATTGCGGCGACACGCAGCCAACTGGCCAAAGCGGAACGTGAGCGGGCCCGTTTCGAGGCTCTCGTGAGCAAAGGAGCGGCAAACAGCAAGGCACTCGACGACGCAATGAGCACAGAAAGAGAGCTTCGCGACCGCCTGCAAGCACAAATCTCATCGCTCGACAACAATACACGGAGCCTCAACAGCCAGATGAGCGCGGCCGACATACAGCGTCTCGAGGTGCTGGACATGCTGAACAAGTGTCACATAAAGGCTCCGATAGACGGCACCGTGCTCGAGAAATACGCCGAAGCGGGCGAATATGCCGTCACGGGAAAACCGCTGTTCAAAATCGCCGATATGGAAAACATGTTCATTCGGGCATACGTCACCACGGCGCAATTGGAGAAAATAAAACTCGGACAGCGCGTAAAGGTGATGAGCGATTATGGCAACGGCAACCGAAAGACATACGAAGGCATCGTCGCTTGGATATCGGAAAGTGCCGAGTTCACGCCGAAAACCATTCTCACCGACGACGAACGGGCCGACATTGTATATGCCGTCAAAGTGGCGGTGAAGAGCGACGGAATGCTGAAAATAGGCATGTACGGAGAGGTTAAGTTCTAAAACGACATGCGATGAGCGTGATAGAAGTCAGCAACATAAGCAAAAATCACGGCAAAGTGGAGGCTCTGCACGATGTGAGCATGAACATACGGCGGGGCGAGATGTTCGGCATCATCGGCCCTGACGGTGCCGGCAAGACCACATTGTTCCGCATCCTCGCCACCCTTTTACGCCCCGACAGCGGCACAGCCGCCGTTTGCGGCTTCGACACCGTGCGCCAAACAGACAGTATCAGGCGCATCATCGGTTACATGCCGGGCCGTTTCTCACTGTATCAAGATCTCTCCGTGGAGGAAAACCTGCGGTTTTTCGCCACGCTTTTCAACACAACCGTAGCCGAAGGATATGAACTTATCAAACCGATATACAGCCGGTTGGAACCTTTCCGACACCGCATGGCCGGAGCCTTGTCGGGCGGAATGAAACAGAAGCTGGCCCTTTCGTGTGCCATCATACACCGTCCAGAGGTGCTGTTTCTCGACGAGCCGACTACGGGAGTAGACCCCGTGTCGCGAAAAGAACTTTGGGACATGCTTGAAATGCTTAAAGAACACGGGCTGACGATAATCGCATCAACGCCCTATACCGACGAAATTCGCCGCTGCGACCGCGTGGTTTATCTCGACAAAGGCTCCGCTCTCGGCACCGACACTCCCGAAAACATACTCACAACATTTGCCGAAACACTGTGTCCGGAAGCTCCGACACGCGCCGTTGCGATGCATCCCGACAACGAAAACGTTATCGAGGTGAGTCATCTGGTAAAGGCTTTCGGCGCTTTCCGTGCCGTCGACGACATCTCGTTCAGCGTTCGCAAGGGCGAGATATTCGGTTTTCTCGGGGCCAACGGGGCCGGAAAGACCACGGCAATGCACATCCTCACCGGACTGACACAGCCCACAAGCGGCACGGGAACGGTGGCGGGATATGATGTATCGACACATCATGAAGACATTAAGAGACACATCGGATACATGAGTCAGCGCTTCTCGCTCTACGAAGACATGACCGTAAGGGAGAACATACACCTCTTCGGCGGTATATACGGCATGAAAAAACACGATATCGAGCGCAAGACAGAAGAGATGCTCTGCCGTCTCGGCCTTTCCGAACACGGCAACACCGTGGTCGGTTCGCTACCGCTCGGATGGAAACAGAAGCTCGCTTTCTCGGTGAGCATATTCCATTCACCGGATGTGGTGTTCCTCGACGAGCCCACGGGAGGCGTCGATCCGGCCACGAGAAGACAGTTTTGGGAACTTATATACGAAGCCGCCGGGCACGGGATTACCGTTTTCGTGACCACACACTACATGGACGAGGCAGAATATTGCGACCGAATATCAATCATGGTAGACGGTAAAATCAGTGCGATAGGCACGCCCGACGAGCTCAAGACACGCTTCGGCAAACCGGACATGGACAGTCTTTTCACTTTCCTTGCACGGCAGGCGAAGCGCGGCGACAACCCATAGACGGCATAACAACAGTAGAAACGCCACTTTCACATCACCGCAATGAACACATTTATATCATTTGTAATAAAAGAAACAAAGCACATCCTGCGCGACAAACGCACGATGATGATACTCTTCGGCATGCCCGTGGTCATGATGATGCTCTTCGGATTTGCCATATCAACCGACGTAAAAGACGTGCGGCTGGCCGTTGTCACATCGCAGACGGACAACATGACCGAAAGAATATGCCACAGACTCGATGCCTCCGAATACTTCACCGTGACGCACCGGGTGGCTACTCCCGCCGAGGCCAAGCGGCTGATGGGCGGCCACAAGGCAGACATGGCGATTGTGTTTGCCGCAGATTTCGCCAACAGACGCCACGACAGAGCCGCCGTGCAACTGATTGCCAATGCCGCCGACCCGAACATGGCCGTACAGCAGAGCAACTACGCCTCGCAAATAATACTCGCGGAGACCGGCGGGCGGCCTGTCACGGTGAATACAAAGATGCTCTACAATCCGCAAATGCGCAGCACATACAATTTCGTGCCGGGAATAATGGGAGTGCTGCTTATGATTATATGCACGATGATGACTTCGGTGAGCATCGTCAGGGAAAAAGAGAGGGGCACCATGGATGTGCTTCTCGTCTCGCCGACACGCCCGATAACCATCATCGCGGCCAAGACCGTGCCCTATTTCGCCCTTTCCGTTGTCATAACAGTATGCATATTGCTCATCTCGGTGTTCGCTCTCGACGTGCCGATGGCGGGCGGCGTGGGATGGATATCGGTTCTGTCGCTGCTTTACATCATGCTTTCGCTGTCTATCGGACTGCTTATCAGCGTTGTCGCCGACACCCAGCTCACGGCCATGCTCGCCTCGGCCGTGGTGATGTTGCTGCCGAGCATACTGCTGTCGGGCATGATATTTCCGGTGGAAAGCATGCCTGAGATACTACAATATATATCATGCGCCATGCCTGCCAGATGGTTTATATCGGCCATGCGCAAACTGATGATAATGGGAGTGGGAGTTTCCGCGATAGCGAAAGAATTAGCCGTGCTCGGCGGCATGACCGTGCTGATGCTCGGCGTGGCACTGAAACGCTTTAAGACCGCCGATAAATGACAACGCCGACACACATACCAACCACAGTAAATAAATAGAGCATGATAATAAAACACCTCATAAAAAAAGAGTTTGTCAGGATGCGGCGCAACCCGTTCATCCCACGACTGATATTCGTTTTCCCGATAGTGATAATGTGCGTGATGCCTTGGGTGATGAATCTTGAAGTGAAAAACATCCGTGTCGCGGCCGTCGACAACGACCGCTCACAACTCTCCGGCAGACTCGTACGCCGCATTGCGGCTTCCGATTATTTTCTCTTTGCCGGCATGAGAAGGTCGTATGCCGAGGCTGTCGGAGACATTGAGAAAGGCGATGCCGACATAATAATCGAAATACCGCGACACTACGGGCGCGACATCGCCCGCGGCCGGATGCCGCAGGTGCTCATAGCGGCAAACGCGGTGAACGGCACGAAAGGCGGCATGGGGGCATCGTATCTGACAAACATAATAAACCAAAACCTTATGTCGGACGCCGGGGGCACGGCTTTCGCCACAGAGAAACCGGCAGCCGGAGCGAAAATATCCACGCTATACCTGCACAACAACAGGCTCGACTACAAGGTTTTCATGATTCCCGCACTCATGTCGATACTGATGATTATGCTCTGCGGCTTTCTTCCGGCACTGAACATCGTGGGCGAGAAAGAACAGGGCACGATAGAACAGATGAACGTAACCCCCGTAAGCAAATCCGTTTTCATTCTTGCCAAACTCATACCCTACTGGATTATCGGCATGACCGTGCTCACGATATGTTTCATTCTCGCATGGCTCGTATACGACATAACGCCGGCCGGAAACATCCCCACCCTATACCTCATCTCATTCCTTCTGGCACTGACATTCAGCGGCTTCGGCATCATAGTGTCGAATTACAGCGACACCATGCAGCAAGCCATGTTCGTGATGTGGTTTTTCATGGTTTGCATGATACTGCTCAGCGGACTTTTCACCCCTGTGACGAGCATGCCGGAATGGGCACAGAACATAACTGTGTTCAACCCGGTGAGGCATTACATCGATGCCATGCGCACGGTGTTCGTGCGCGGCGGCTCTTTCAGCGACATTCTGCCGCAGACAGGCACGCTCGCCATCTTCGCCGTAGTGGCCGACGCATGGGCGATAATGAGTTACAGGAAAAACAAATGACACGCCACACGGATTTTGATGAGTCTGTCTGTTCTTAAAAAGTCTTTAAGATGTTAAAACGAAAACTTCGATATTTTTCTTCAATGTAGGTTTTGTTAACTTAAAATATTTAACTTAAAATACAGCCTGTTTAACATCAATAAACATTTACGTCCTACCTTTTCCCCGTTTTTTACATTTTTGTCTTGCAATTACGGCCTAATTGGAGTGCAATTACGGCTTAACGGGAATGCAATTACGGCCTAATTGCAATCCAATTAGGCCGTAATTGGAAATGAACAAGGGTCATGCCGGATATACATTTAACGTAATCATCTGATTGACAGATAGATAAGCAAATCGCTCGAAACTCGTAAATTTTCGCCCTCCGGAAAATAATTTTGAAATTTTTGAATTATGGAGCGTCATTTTGTAAAGAACAAGTCATACGGTTAAGATACTTTTAATAAAATTAATAATTCGGGAAGTTTATTTGCCTTCGGTTTGCACTATCTTTCCTCTAAAGAAAAACAGTTTCTTTTTCTTGCCGGTGTAGAATATCAATGATTTTATCTAAATTTGCAAAAGATACAACGACATACAAAATGCGCATAGCAATAATAGGAGCGGGAGCGGCAGGATGTTTTGCCGCCATAAACATAAAACGGAAAGCGGCCGATGCCGAGATAACAGTGTTTGAAAGCGGCCGGAAACCGCTGGCCAAGGTTGCCGTGACGGGCGGCGGACGATGTAACATCACAAACTCGTTTGAACATGTGAAGAGCATGGCGGCCGTATATCCGAGGGGGCACAGGCTTATGGAGCGGCTTTTTCACATGTTCGACAACAAAGACACATGCCGATGGTTTGAGGCCGAAGGCGTGCGGTTTGTGACACAGGAAGACGGTTGCGTGTTTCCAAAATCACAAGACGCGATGGAGATTGTAGGCACGCTGGCACGGCTTATGAACAATATGGGCATAAGACTGATTACCGGACACAGAATTACACGGATAGAAAAGGCCGGGAACGATAACGGAAACGGTTTCAGGATATACGCGGGCGATAGCGAAACGCCATACTACACGGACATCGCGGTGGTGACAACAGGCGGATGCCCGAAAGCGGGCATGCTCGACATGCTCGCCCCGATAGGAGTGAAGACAGTGAGCCCGGTGCCATCGCTGTTCGGATTATGTCTGCCGGGCGACAACATCACAGCACTGACGGGCACGGTGGTGGAAAACGCGTCGGTGGCAATAGCCGGCACAAAGCATCGCGCCGAGGGCGACTTGCTGATAACGCACCGCGGTGTGAGCGGGCCGGCAATACTGCGGCTGTCGTCGTATGCGGCACGCACACTGCACGACAACGACTATCGAGTGAAGCTGACGATAAACTGGATGGGAGCGGCGAGCGAGGCGGAGGTGCAGGAAGAACTGTATGCCATGGCCGCACAAAATCCGCAAAAGCAAATATCAAACATCTACCCCACCCGACTGAACGCCCGACTGTGGACACACTTACTGCTGCGGTGCGGCATAAAACCGGAACAACGGTGGAGCGAACTGGCCCGCAAGAGTTACAATAAACTGACGAATGTGCTGACAAACAGCACATTCGATGTGGACGGGCGAAACAAGTTTAAGGAAGAATTCGTCACCTGCGGAGGCGTGGCGCTAAGCAATGTCAACCCCAACACACTGGAATGCAAATCCTGTCCGGGACTGTTTTTCGCCGGAGAAGTGCTCGACGTGGATGCCTTGACGGGCGGATTTAATCTTCAGGCGGCATGGACAATGGGGTATGTAGTGGCGGAAAAGAATAATTTCAGTGCAGAGTTATGAGTGCAGAGTTATGATTACCTTGCACAGACTTGATTGAATTAAGTTTCTGAACCAAATTCCACACAAAAAGGTAATCATAACTCTACACTGTATTCACACGCGTTCCAATATATGCGAGGCAAGCAAATCGGCCGATTGCAGGACAACCGTGAGCGGATGTTCGGCGGCTTCGGAGATGTTGCACTTGTCTTCATAACTTTGGAAAGGCAGATTCCACGCTCCCATGTGCCACCGGATGGCGAGTATTTCATCGTTGGTCAGTTCGAGACCGAGCCGCAGAAGCATTATGACAGACTTCTCACCGTGCCCTGCCGGGAAGCGGGTGTAGTCGGCCTCGTAGGTATCATACTGTTCCCAACGGTTCTGAGCGTCTTTCCGCCACTTCTTCGCTTTCTTGTAAATATTGGCCTTGCACACGTCGTGCAATAAGGCGGCTATGGCCACACTGCTCTCGTTCAAAGCATCGGCCGTATCGGGACGCATGGCCATCATCTGCTCGCGAAGCATCATCGCCATGCGGTAGACATTAAAAGAATGTTCGGCCAAACCGCCGTCATGACACAGATGGCGGTTTATCGAAGCCGGAGCCTCGAAAAAACCGCACTTGTCGAGATAGTCGACAACAGCATCGATGCCTCTCCGCCCCGTGGCTTTCAATATTGAAACAAACTCTTGTCTCATGTTTCTTTTACCTTTCTATTTCTTTACTTTTTTATATTTAGCCCGGAGTTTAGAATTATGATTGCCATTATGTCGTGAATGTATTTTGTTCTTATGGCAATCATAAACTCTAAACTCCGAACTAAATCTACAATATGTTGTTGCGCTCTTTCTCCTTGAAATAACGGTAGGTGGCGACTTTCAACTCGTCGCACGAAGCGTCGTCGCACACGATAATGCCGTGACGGTGCATCTGCAAGGCACTGACAGTCCACATGTGAGTGACAGGTCCTTCGATGGCAGCCTGCAAGGCGTGTGTCTTTGAATGTCCGTTACAGAGTATCATCACCTCGCGCGCATCCATGACCGTGCCCACTCCCACCGTAAGAGCATACTGCGGAACATTCGACGGGTCGCCTCCGAAAAAGCGACTGTTGGCTATACGTGTGTCGCTGGTAAGGGTTTTCATGCGGGTTCGGCTCGAAAGGGAAGATCCCGGCTCGTTAAACGCGATATGCCCGTCGGGACCTATGCCGCCGACAAAAAGGTCGATACCGCCGTATTTCAATATAGTCTCTTCGTAACGGCGGCATTCCTCGTCGAGATCTTCGGCATTACCGTTGAGTATATGTATGTTTTCTTCCGGGCAATCAATATGATTGAAGAAGTTTTTCCGCATGAAAGAATGGTAGCTCTCAGGATGTGTCTCGGGCAATGCCACATACTCATCCATGTTGAACGTTACCACATTGCGAAACGAGACGATGCCTTCCTGATAGGCACGGACAAGTGCCTGATACATGCCGAGCGGCGAAGAGCCTGTGGGAAGACCGAGCACGAAAGGCCGTTCCTTTGTGGGCCTCGCGGCGTTTATCAGTCCTATTACGTGATTTGCCGCCCATTGCGACAGCAATTGATAGTTTGGTTCTATTATTACTCTCATGATCTTGTTCTTTTATAATAAGATTATGTTATTCGTAATTAAGCCGTTTCAAGGCAATATAAAACATTAAAGGGGAGACCGAAAAAGCATTTTAAAGACACCGCGCCGGCCGCTTACGGCTTTCACTGCGTGCATATTAATGCTTTTTCTGTCTCCCCCCGACTTTATATATGTCTGTCGACAAACAATGTTTCGATGTTTTTTTGCCTCAATTTCATTTCATCGGCACTTAGGACTCCAAGGCTTCAGCTGCTTGAAGAAATCGTTGCCTTTGTCGTCT
This sequence comes from Prevotella sp., assembly GCA_017623155.1. Taxonomy (GTDB): domain Bacteria; phylum Bacteroidota; class Bacteroidia; order Bacteroidales; family Bacteroidaceae; genus Prevotella. The sequence goes on from JAGAPR010000016.1 coordinate 46,100, forward strand.
ACGAGTATGAACGCCGGGAAATCCTCGACATTTATCTTCCAGATTGCTTCCATTCCGAGCTCCGGATACTCCACACACTCGATGCTCTTTATGGAGTTCATCGACAGGACGGCAGCCGGACCGCCGATGCTTCCGAGATAGAAGCCGCCGTGCTTGTGGCATGCGTCGGTCACCTCTTGCGTGCGGTTGCCCTTAGCTATCATCACCATGGAGCCGCCGTTGGCCTGAAATTCGTCTACGTAGGGGTCCATGCGGTTGGCCGTTGTCGGACCCATAGAGCCGCAAGGCATTCCCTCGGGAGTCTTTGCGGGACCGGCATAGAGCACGGGATGGTCTTTAAAATACTGCGGCAAGCCCTCGCCTGCGTCGAGACGAGCCTTTAATTTGGCGTGAGCAATGTCGCGGGCAACGATTATCGTGCCGTTAAGACTCACACGGGTAGACACCGGATAGCGGCTGAGAAGAGCGCAAATCTCGCTCATCGGCTTGTTAAGGTCTACCTTTACGGCATTGCCCTCGCCTGCATTGCGCAACTCTTCGGGTATCAGCTCGCCGGGATTGTCGTCGAGCTTCTCTATCCATATACCGTCTTTGGTTATCTTCGCCTTGATGTTTCTGTCGGCAGAGCAGCTCACACCAAGACCTATCGGGCAGCTTGCACCGTGACGCGGCAGGCGGATGACACGTATGTCATGAGCGAAATACTTGCCTCCGAACTGTGCTCCGAGACCTATCTTGTGCGCCTCGTCGAGCAGTTGGTTTTCCAATTCGACATCGCGGAAAGCGCGTCCCGTCTCGTCTCCCGTCGTGGGAAGATTGTCGTAATAATGCGTTGAGGCGAGCTTCACGGTGAGAAGGTTCTTCTCTGCCGATGTACCGCCGATTACAAAAGCGATGTGATAAGGCGGACATGCAGCCGTGCCGAGAGTCTTCATCTTCTCGACAAGGAACGGAACGAGCGTTCCGGGGTTTTGTATCCGGGCCTTGGTCTCCTGATAGAAATATGTCTTGTTGGCCGAACCGCCACCTTTTACCACGCAGAGGAATTTGTACTCGTCGCCCTCCGTGGCCTCAATATCAATCTGAGCGGGCAGATTGCAGCGCGTGTTTACCTCGTCATACATATTCAACGGAGCGTTTTGGGAGTAGCGGAGGTTCTCTTCCGTATACGTCTTGTACACGCCTTTCGACAGTGCCTCCTCATCGCAGAAGCCCGTCCATACCTGCTGTCCTTTCTCTCCGTGGATGATAGCGGTACCTGTATCCTGACAGAAAGGCAACTTGCCTTTGCATGCAACCTCGGCATTGCGGAGGAAAGTGAGTGCCACATATTTGTCATTATCACTTGCTTCCGGGTCTGAAAGTATCTTCGCCACTTGCTCGTTATGTGAGCGACGCAGCAGGAAATTGACATCGCGGAACGCCGCGTTGGCCATCATTGTCAACGCTTCGGGCGCAACTTTCAAGATTGTCTTGCCTTCAAACTCGCCAATAGATACTCCTTCTTTCGATAACAAATAATACTCCGTGGTGTCTTTACCTGTCTGAAACATCGGAGCATACTTAAATTCAGGTATTGTTGCCATATTTAATTTATTGTTTTTAGTTCTCGGAGATTGCCAGACTTACATCTCGGCATATCTCCTTGATATCATATTATTAATTTCGTTTCGTTACATTAATATCCGAATATCTCGTCTGTCGCGATGCGACGGATAGGTGCTATTTTCTCCAAAGCCTTGATGTCGAGTTCTTTCTCGTCACCGAGAATGATGTAATGATAAGGCTTTCGCGCCATGCGCTCACGCTCGAAATCGACCATATCACTCATCTTCACAGACGGAATTGAGTTGTATATCTTCTCGTTTATGTCGTAATCAAGTCCCAGTTTCTTCGCTCTCATGTAAGCATTGAGTATTCCGAACTTCGTTGTACGTGCCGCAGCGAGTCGCTTTATCAGTGCCTGCTTGGCCAGTTCAAACGCTTTATCTGATTGGGGAATGGTATCTAAGATGCCGTTAAAGGTGTTAATACAATCAAGGAGTTTATCGTTTTGAGAAATAATATGCGTCAACGTGAACTCCGGATGACCCTTACGCGACGGCGTCATATAGCTTGCCCATGCGTTATATGCAAGTGCACGACTCTCGCGCAGCTCTTGGAATACAACCGTATTCATGCCTCCGCCATAGTATTCGTTAAACAACGACACAAGTGTCTCGTTATCGGGAGACCACATTCTGCCGGCATTATTAAACTGACGCATGTATATATTCTTAGCTTCATACGGCGCAATGAGCACTTCATTCGTCGGAGTCAACTGCTCCATATACTCTTTTCCCGTCGGAACAGGCAATAGTTTTTTCACCGTTTTGTGATATTTGTCAACCGTGGCGATAAGCTTTTTCATATCGTCAGGACCGTAATAATACACTTCATACTCATATTTACGAAGCGATTTTATCATGTCTACAAGTTCCTGCGGATCTCTCTCACCGAGTTCTTTGTTGCTTGGCACGTTGCGAACAGGATTATACGGACCGTAAACGCCATACAGATAAAGTGCCGTGAAGTTCTCTGTTTGGTCGAGTTTCCTGTCCTTTCGCACTTTCATCGTCACGTCGACATACTTCCGATAGGCCGTCGTGTCAACCTTGGCATTGGCCAAAAAGTCTTCCATCAGTGCGAGAGCTTCCGGCATATTGTCTGACAATCCGGATAAGGTAACGTAAAGTTCCGAGCTGCCCACGCTTATATTATAATTGCAGGCAAGTCCGTAGAATTTCTTTTTAAGCTGTTCCGACGTCATTTTCGGCGTGCCGAGATAGTTGACATACTCCGCCGCGAAAGGCAGCCACTTGTCGCTTTCCTCACCGAAAGAATAGCGGAAGCAAAGCGTGAACGTGCCGTTTGTGGTGTTCTTCACATACATCACGGGCATTTTTTGCTTTGTTTTACCGTACGATATGTCTTTCTTGAAATCAAGAAAACGCGGCTGTATAGGCTCGGGAGTGCTTTCTACAATCTCCTTTACAAACTCGCTCTGCATGTCACGGTTGGCCGGAATGGCCGTAATATGCGGCTTGTCAATCTTCTTTAAGTTCGTATCTTCACCCGTACGCTTGTAAACCGCAACGTAATTATCGGCGAAATGACGGTTTGCAAAGTCCGTTATATCTTTCTTTGTCAGCTTCGACATGCGGTCGAACTTGGTCACAACGCGCTCCCAATCGACACCGTTTATAAACGCGTTGACATACATGTCGGCTCTGTCTTCGTTGCTTTCGATGGCACGATAATATTTAAGTTTGAGATTATTGACAACCGACTGTATCAGATTATCATCAAATTCACCTTTTCTCAACTTTCCAATCTCATCGAGCAACACAGTTTTCACGCCGTCGAGAGTCTGTCCTTCGTTGGGTCGTCCGTATAATATAAGCATCGAATACTCGTTCATAAAGTTATGAAATGCACCGGCTTCGGCACACAACATCTTCTGATTTATGTCGAGATCGAGCATTCCGGCCACATCGTTTTGAAGCATATACGACAACACTTCCACTGTATCGGCCTGCGCAGATGCGGCCTTGTCGAGCTGCCATCCAAGCATTATAAGTTCTGCTTCTTTACCAATCACCGTGGTGTCTGCCGGCGAAGTCAACTTCTTAACAGGCTCATACTGCGGGAACGACAAATCATTTGAAGCCTTCCAGCTGCCGAAATAGCGGTCGATCATCTCCACTGTGCGCTCCGGATCGAGGTCGCCCGAAAGACAAACGGCCATATTGTTCGGCACATAATATTTATTAAAATAATTCTTTATGTTTACTATCGACGGATTTTTAAGATGTTCCTGCGTTCCTATTGTGGTCTGTGTTCCATACGGATGATTTGGAAACAACTTGGCACTCAGCGCCTTCCACATCTTGGAAAAGTCCTGCGCTATACCTATATTATACTCTTCATACACAGCTTCCAGTTCGGTATGGAATCCCCTTATCACCATATTCTGAAAGCGGTCGCACTGTACTTTCGCCCAGTTTTCCAGCTCGTTAGACGGTATATTCTCCGTGTAGCAGGTCACATCCTCACCTGTATAGGCATTCGTTCCCTGCGCACCGATGGATGCCATGAGCTTGTCATACTCACTCGGGATGTTATATTGGGCCGCAACCTGCGACAAACTGTCGATGGCATGATAGCAACGGCGGCGTGCTTCGGGGTCTGTCAATGTGCGGTATACCTCGTAGCGATTTTGAATGGAATCGAGCAACGGTGCTTCTTTGTCTGCATCCGATGTGCCGAAGTGCGTTGTTCCCTTAAACATAAGGTGCTCGAGATAGTGCGCGAGTCCCGTTGTCTCGGCCGGGTCGTTGCGACTTCCGGTGCGCACGGCTATATATGTCTGTATGCGCGGTTTCTCCCTGTTTACCGACAGATAAACTTTCAGTCCATTGTCGAGCGTATATATACGGGTGTTCATCATGTCGCCTTTCACGCTTTCATACTTGTAATCCTTTGCTTGGGTCGCCATCGGCACTACGGTCATTATGCATGCGGCCACGATTGATTTTATTTTCATCTTACATATTATTTATAACTGATTATCAATCCAATCACTGTTTTACGCCGACAAAGTTACGTTTTTTTATCCATACGGCAAAAAACATAATAACGAATATATCATTTGCCACCCGGAAAACATCCTGCGCGTGACGTCTTCATCTAATTGATATTAGCCAAGAAATCGCCTATCACACTATCACTGACATCTCCCAAGGCCGCTTCTTTTTCCGCGTCGCGGGCTATTGCGGCGAGCCATGCCTTGCGGGCGGTGTCGCCTTCGGCGATAATCCGCTCCGTATCGTCGGCGGTAAGAGTTTCTATGTCATAATAATCGAGCAACAGTCCGTAGGTCATGTTCCACCGATAGTCGGCATAGCGGGCGTGCATCTCGATGAAACGCGCTTCGGTCTTGCCCACACTATCCACCGTTCCGGCCTTTATATCGTCGGCGAGCCTGTCTTTTTCCGACTTCGGTGCCAACAGTCCGGCAAGGTCAGTCCATTCGCCTGTGCCCTCCGTTCCGCTCGGAAGACAGCATGACGAGTCTTTGACAACCTCTGAGAAATACATCTTCAAAGCCATGTCGTACAACATCATGCCCTTTACCAGCGAGCCATGTCTTATCGTACAGCCGCCATAAGAGTATTCCGCTGCATCGTCACCCTGCTCTGAACGGAGTTTTTCGAGCATCCGCTTTCCCGCCGCCATACTGCGTATGGTGTAAGGATTGAGCCAGTCGAAATTCACTATGCTCCGCTTGTCGGCATGCGGGCGCATGTCGCGTTTCGGCCATTTGGCCGTGTCTCTGTATGTGCCGACGGTGGCAAGATTGCATCCCGGCACCACAAACGTATTGTCGCCGGATGCTATCACATACGAGAAAGGCAGGCATGAGGTGTCGGGATGGTTTGATATTTTGCCCATGCACATGGAGAATGCGCCGATGGTGGCCGGCATGAGGATGTGTGCTCCGCTGGCAGTCTTCGAGCCGCGCTCTAATGTTCCGTAATGCACGGGGCCTATCTTGTAGGCATGATTGCTGTAGTTCGTGCCCGAGCCGGCATTGTAAAACGACAATCGTGCACCGATGAGGAGTGTCGACTTGTGATGACTCACGGTGAACGGACCGCAGAAAGCGGCGCAGGCCTCACCGTTGTCCATGTATGAATTGGCGAAAAACACGCTGCTTTCGGCCGAGAAGCCCTTGCCTATATGGCACGCCTCGCCCACGAAACAATTGTCTACTTTCGCACCGTTAAGCACCGACGCGCCGGCCGATACAATGGTATTCTCGCATATCACGTCGTTTCCTATATACACACCCGAGTCGATGCTGCCCGCCAAAGTACAGTCTACGAGCCGCGAGGCGCAGTTTATCTCGCAGTCATCGCTCACGCACACGTTGACAATCTCGCGCGAGTTCACTATCTTCACCCTGTATCCCACAGTGCCCTGTGCCGGTCTGCGGCTGTCCACATGTCGCTTTATCATGTCTTTGAGCGCCGTCCACAGTTCCTTGTCGTCGGCAGCTTCCACCATGAACGCCGCCATCTGACTCGTCAGTCCGTCGTATAATATCACATTACCGTCGCCTGCCTCGTTCATCACCGATATGATGTTTCCGCACCCGTAGGTGGCTCCATCTACGGTGGTCATCACTCCGACGTTCGATATGTAGCACTCCTCGCCTATCGTATATCCGCTGATATGGTTACCGATATTCTCTATCAGACAGTTGTCGCCCACGGTAACATTGCGCAGCGTGGCGTTGCTCAGTCCGGAATGGCGCGAAAAGCCCTCCTCCACCTCGATGTGCTTGTCGAACACTCCGAGGCTTACCTCGCCGTAAAATGCCACCCGGCGTATATGGTCGGGTGTGAAATCTTCGGCCACATACACCGTATTCCAGTCTTCTGCGGTACATCCGTTGTTTTCGAGCGTTGTTATCTCGTCGAGCGTCAGGCTTCTGTAATTGTCATTCATAGTCTTGATATAGGAAATCGTTGTATGGATATTTCTGCACGTGCAACTCTCTCACACGCTTATAAAGCACGTCGCGCAGTTCATCGATGTTCTGTTTCTCGCGTGCCGAGATGAAAAGACAACTGTCGTTCATCTTCGCCATCCACGTCTTCCGCAGTTCATCGAGTGTGATATTCTCCTTTGTCGGCGGTGTGAGGTCGTCGGGTTCTTTCTCCACCCATGTGTAAGCGTCGATTTTGTTAAACACTATCATCGACGGTTTGTCGGCGCAACCGAGCTCGCCGAGCGTCTTCTCCACCACTCGTATCTGCTCCTCGAAGTCGGGATGCGATATGTCCACCACGTGAACGAGCAGGTCGGCCTCGCGCACTTCGTCGAGTGTCGACTTGAAAGAGTCTACCAAGTCGGTGGGCAACTTGCGTATAAATCCCACCGTGTCTGCCAACAGGAACGGCAGATTGTCTATCACCATCTTGCGCACCGTGGTGTCGAGCGTGGCAAACAGTTTGTTCTCTGCGAACACTTCGCTCTTTGCCAGCAGGTTCATCATCGTCGATTTGCCCACGTTGGTGTATCCCACGAGCGCCACACGAATCATCCTTCCGCGGTTCTTTCGCTGCGTGGTTTTCTGCCGGTCTATCTCTGCGAGGCGCTGTTTGAGCAGCGTTATGCGTTGCAGGATTATTCTTCGGTCCATCTCGAGCTGCGTCTCTCCCGGGCCGCGGAGTCCCACAGTGCCCTTGCCGCCACCTCCGCCGGAGCCGCCGCCCTGCCGTTCGAGGTGGGTCCACAGCCGTTGCAGTCGCGGAAGCATGTATCGGTGTTGCGCCAGTTCCACCTGCGTCTTCGCCTCGGCGGTCTGTGCCCGCATGGCGAAAATGTCGAGAATGAGCGATGTTCGGTCGAGTATCTTCACTTTAAGCTCTTTCTCTATGTTGCGCATCTGCTTGGCAGTGAGCTCGTCATCGAATATCACCATGCCCACTTCGCGCTCGGCCTCTTCCTCGTCTTCGATGTATTTCTTTATCTCGGCGAGCTTTCCCGAGCCCACATACGTCACCGAGCTCGGGCCGGCCGCTTTTTGCGTGAAACGCTTTACGGTAACAGCTCCGGCCGTGTCGGCGAGAAATTCCAGTTCGTCGAGATATTCTTTTGTCTTGGCCTCGTCCTGTTCTTTGGTCACGAGACCCACAAGCACGGCTGTTTCAGCCTTTGCCTCTGATATCACAAATTCTTTCATTCAATGTCTTTTACTGTTTAATTGCAAAGATAGCGCGAGCCGAGCGCAATGAAACTTGTTTCAAATTGCCGAGGCGAAGCCTATCTTATGCAAAGATAGCGCGAGTCGGGCGCAATGAAACTTGTTTCAAATTGCCAAGGCGAAGCCTATCTAGTGCAAAGATACAACAAAAAACTGAGAATGAGAGAAAATCGGTGAAAGAACATTGTGATAAAGCATTTTAGCGAATTCCATGATCATCAAATCAAAGCCACTGGATGCCGCAAAAAAGCCACTTGAAGCAAGAGTTACGTTA
>JAGAPR010000059.1 GCA_017623155.1 Prevotella sp.
TACTACTACTTTCTCTGTTATTCAGTATCTCAAAGATCTCTTTCTTTTAGCACTGTCAGGACTTAAAACCTGAAAGCGGATGCAAAGGTAACAACTTTTCCAATACACACCAAATGTTTCCAAAGAAAAATTTATTTTTTTAAAAGGTCTTGATGCAAATCAAGTAAAAACACAATAAAAACGGACAAAACATGGAGAAAAACACCAAAAAGAATGAAAATGTGCAGAAATGTTACGCGGTCGTAGTAACAGCGGTACATAAACGTAGTTTCAATGTTACGCGGCAGCAGTAACAGCGGTACAACGGCCGAGTAACATCACAACTATCTATTTGAGATACTCCGCCATGGAGCTATGGAACATGTTGCCGTAGCATGCGGCGTTGTATACTGTGGCGTGGCTGCCCACCGTGTTGCGGGCGAGCGTGTAGTACAGGTCGCGCAGGGTTATGTCCGGTTGTTCGTCCACCGTCTCTTGGAAGGCACGCGTAAAACCGTTCGACAGCCATATTCCCATCTCGATGTCTTTCATGTCCGCCTTCGACGGCTCGGCCGAGGTTGCCGCCGTGACGACCAGCACCCGGGCACTCCCGAGCATGCCTCGCCTATGCTGCCGCTGTAGCATGCGTCGATGACGAAGAGCATCTTGCGGTATCGTCCGGCATCGTGCATAGCCTCGACGATGCCTCTCACGTATTTCGCGCTTATGGTGTTGTCGCCCCATGCCAGTCTGTTCCAGCCGCCATGGCCGCACCAGAACACTATCACGTTGTCCTTCCCGGTGGCGTCGAGCCTCTCGGTGTAGGCCGCGTTGCCGAGCATTATCTCCTTGAGGTCGGCTATGGTGATGTCGCTCAGGCGGTAGTCTACGGTCACGTCGCGGTGCAGGTTCTCCCCGTCGGGCCTCACCCGTATCTCTCCCGGGTGCAGGTTGTTGGGGTGATAGGCGAGGTTGTCTTCCGAGATGAACACTATATGGCTGTCGTCGTAGCCGTGGCGGCGCAGCAGCTGGTACATGGCCAGCGCGTCGGCCTGATGGCGGTAGTTGCTCCATGTGTCGCTCGTGGCTATCACCACCGCCCAGTTGTCTTCGTGCGGGCCGTAGCCGATGTCTGTCTGCTGCTCGTCGAAAGTCTGCATGTTGCGTGCCTGCCAGTCCCATGCCTGCAGGGTGCTCGTCGTGCGTCCGCCGCCGTCGGGCGAGAGATATTCCATCGTGTGGTATTCGCCGCCTGCCATGATCCAGTGGGCGTATGTGGTGTTCAGCACGCTGGCGTGCGATTTGCCGTCGAAGGTCCAGTCGCCGGTGACTCCGCGCAGGTCGGGGTGCCTGCCCTCGGCAATCATGGCGAATGCCGTGTGCATGTCGGCCGGCATCCAGCTGCCGTTCCATGTGTCGCGCCCGTCCACCGTTTGCAGTATGGCGGCGTTCAGTGCCTCTCCGCCGTCAAGCTGCGTGCCGGATGCCTGCAGCGTGGCGAGTGAGTAGGCCGCCAGCAGCATTGCGTCGTAGAAGTGGGCGCTGCCGCCCGCCGGCTCCCTGCCTATCTTCGAGATGAAGGCACTGATGAATCCCGACGTGGGGTCGGCCGTGGGCGACACGCCCTCGTATGTCATTGCCTTGAGCCTGCCCTCGAGCGTGTTTGAATACATCATGTCGGAGCACAGCAGGCCGGGGAATGTGAAGACGCGGCCTCCGGCTTCCTTGAGCAGTCCTATCTCATCGTCGAAAGCCATGGCGTAGGCATCGCTTCCGGGCACGAATATCACGGCCTTGTTCCACGGTCGCTTGGTGCTTGCCTGTGCATCTACGGCGCGGCGGAGCACGTCCTCGCCGTCGTAGGTCACTATCTCGTCAACATTCAGGCCCAGTTCCGTTGCCAGAAAGGCAAACCAGTCGGTGAAGCTCTTGCCGTATTCATCGTCCGGCGCGATGAGGCTCACGCGGGTCGCACCTGTCAGCCGGGCCTGCGTGAGCAGCATCTCGCATTCGGCGATGTCGCTCTGCGCCAGGTTCCACACCACGTTCTTGCCGGCGAAGATGCGCTGATACTCGGCCGACGTGGCCACTGGCACGATGAGAGGCTTCGACGTGCGCATGCACTCCACCGCCACCTTCATCGCTGCCGACGAGTTCCGCGGTCCGAGTATTGCGGCGTACGACCCGTCTTCGGCTATGGCGCGCACCTGCCGCGCGAGGTCCGGCGCGTCCTCGTCTATCCATGTCATGTCGAGGGCCACCTTCGCGGGCAGTCCCTTCTGTGCCGCCGCAATGTTTTCTGAAGCCCATGCGGCAACCAGCTTCCACTCGCCGTGCAGCGCCGCGGGGGCGACTACGGCCACCTTGTATGCCGTGGTCTTGCCGCTGTCGGTGACGACCTCGCCGTCTTCCTTGCACGAGAGCAAGGCCAGCAGCACCGTTAAAAAGATATATACAGTCTTCATTCTCATAGCCGTTCCATCGCGATGGCCTCCTCTTTATGCTTGTCGTAAAGGTTGTTCCAGTAGAGCGGGTTTTCATAGAAGTCTTCCCAGATGTCGATGTTCTCGTAGAACAGCCTGCTCATGACGATGTCTATCACTCCGTCGCGCATGCCGTAGACAGTGCGGGCAGCCAGCTCTCCGGTCTCTTTCCACTGCGTGAGCAGGCTGTCGAGCACCTGTTCCATGTCTATCACCATCGAGAAGGGCACGCGGTCGCTGTATGCCGAGCAGTCGGTATCCATGCCGCAAACGAGCATCAGGGTGAAAGTCTCCTCGCGCGAGTATTTGTAGATGCCGTTGTTCGAGCCTCCGGCCAGCGGGAATATGAAGCGGCTGTCCATGCTGGCGGCGTCTATCCCGGCCATCATGCGGTATGTGCTGTCGGGCATGGCATATCCGCTGTGGTCTTCTGCCAGCGTGTGCACCTCGAGGGCGCTGCCTCCGCTGTATCTCGTGTAGCCCTTGGCAAAGGCCTCCGCGGCCTCATCCACAACCATGTCGCCGGGACATGCCTTCACGATATACGCCTCGGGGCAGCCCTGTGCCATGCAGCCGGCAAGGTATGCGGCACCGCTGCGGCAGATGCTGAACGTGCTCACCCGCTCGGGAAGCTCCCCGCCACCCTCGAAGAAGAGCACCCGCTGGTTAGCTGCCAGCCCGGTGCAGTGCTGCCGCACAACATTCTCGTAGTCGCTGCCGGCAAGCACTAAGAGGCGCGGTTGCGTGCCTGCCGAACTCCGCTTCCACTGCTCTATCATGCCTACGGCCTCATCGTTGTCGGCCGGATGGAGCAGCGACAGCTGCGTGCCGGTGCGCTGCCCGAAGTTGACGATGCCCCGCAGGGCAGAGTCGTTGTAGCCGTTGTCGCCCGGTCCGTTTATCGAACAGACCACGGTGACGGCGGCTTCGACCCGCTCCTCGGGTATCAAAGTATCATCGGCACTGCCGCAAGCCGACAGCATGAGCAGGCCGATGACGATATATATATAACATGTACGCATACAATAAATATATAAGGGTTATTTGCTAACCCGCCTCCAGTCAACATCCCTTTGGGCCGGAGTCATGTAGTCGAACTCCTTTGAAAACATGAGCCAGTTGCTATAGTTACGCATATCATACGTTGTTCCGTCGCACGTCTTCCATTCTCTGACACTGTATTCACCTGAACCGATCTTCAATTGATATATCTTCAATTCATAATGATAGTCAGACGGTCCCCAATGAAATTTTTTGCCACTGCGAGACGTGGCATACCAACGCGAATCACCGTAGCCCGGCTTGAAGTAACTGCTTTGCCCCATTGCTTTAAATGCTTTTTCGGCCTTTATCGGCTGGTATCTCACTAACTCGTCGAGAGCCCTTGCTGCCGCTTCGCTCGACAGATTGTCGTATATCCAGCTCTTATAAGTATCTTTAAGGGCGCCGTCTCTACCTTTCCAGTAGTCAAGGCCGCTCCATCCGCCGTCGTATGTCACCATTATTCCCATCTGTCCGCCGCTGCGCTCCCGCACGCATACGTATTTGTATCCCTCGGGGTTTTTTTCCTGCCATACGGAGCCTAACGTAAACGGCGAGGAACTATCGTTATTAGGCCAAAAGGCTGCGGGGATGATCATTATCTTCTCAACCTCGGGTATCTCGGGGATGTCTACGGTTATCGTTCCGAGCAGGTTGGAGCCGTCGCCGCGCTCGTATTTGATGGAACCGTGGGCGGTGACATACTCCGTGCGGCCGGGGAAACGGGTCTGAAGACTGTCTGCCACGCAGCCGGGCAGCAGCCACCAAAAGCGTTTCTCGGCAGCCTCGGCCGTGCTGTCGGCCAGCGTGTACACGCCGGGGCGCGCCAAATCGAGCTGTTCGCCATATTTGGGAGTATACTTCGCGTTGCCCAGCGCATCCTCTTCAATGTCACACAGCTGCCGCAGCACGTAGGCTATGTTCATCGAGTCGGCCTGATCGGCCTCCTGTCTCAGCCATTCGGCCCACTCGACATCGCTCAGTCCCCAGTGGTTGGTCTCGGTGGGTATCTCACTTGGGGCGCCGTCGTTGTCGTCGTTGTCGTCTCCGCAGGCTGTCATGGCCAGCGCGGCGCAAAACAGCACCATCGTAAATAAAAGATATTTCCTTTTCATTTGTCTTTTGTTCTTGTTTTATTTATCACTGTATTTATAGTCCGCCGTGCGGAAGAGCCGCACGGGATAGAAGCCTTCGCGGGTGTTGTCTACCTTCATGGTCTTCAGGTTGTAGCCCTTGTCGAGCACGAGCACGGCACCCTCCGTGGAGTTGTTCTTGAACGGGATGAAGCAGTATTGCCCGTCGTGCACATACCGGTAATATCCCAAATCTTTGTTGCCGTTCATGATGTCGTAGCGCAGGTGCGCACCGGCAAACTGCGCGTCGAAGCCGCTCGCCTGATTGCACAGCAGTGCCTTGAGGTTCTGACCGAGATATTCGCTGAGGTCTGCGGCGTCGCTGATAGCCGGGATGTACCACTGTCCGGCGTCCGTGCCGTAGGTATTATTGTTCTCGAGGAAGTCGTACTGGTTTCCGTCGAAGAAGTTGGCGAAGAGCATGTTGTCGCCGGAGCGCACCTCTTCGTAGATGTAAAAGTCCGAATACTTGTCCGAAGGGTCTATCGGTTCGCCGAACATCATCGTGCCCCTCATGTTCTGCCGCGTCCAGTAGCCCGAGCCAATCTTTACAATCGGGTAGTTCACAGCGCCTACATCATCATGGTTCACGGTCAGCCATTGTGCCTCCACCTTTGTCCGCGACGGTGCATCGAGATTTAATCCGAGATCGTCGGCATACAGATTACCGTGCATGTAATACACTTTTTCCAGCTTATCGTTCGCATCAGCACCCTTGACAGGCATCACATAGACCTTTCCGCCCGAGAAAGTAAGGAATGCGGGCGGGTTGCCCTCACCGTCGCCGGGAAACAATCCGCTACCGTGGAATACACGTCCTTCACGTATCGGATAGACCACGGTTACCCTCTTGTCGCCCCGCAACGCGGGAACATACTCGTTGCATATCTCCAACACAGGCTGCATCACTCTGCCGTTTCCGGCATAGAGCACCCGCACCAGTGTCTCATCCTTGGCATCAAACGTCATAAACGGTTGCCTGTCGATATTGATTGCATAGTAGTCGATGCCCGTAAGGTACGGTGCGATGGAGTTGGTCAGCTTCTCCGACTCTTTCTTGGCACACTTTAAGAACTCGTCCACCACCTTTGTGGGGAACAGGCTCCATATAGGCACAAGCTGAAAGTTGTGCGGTGCGAGCGTGCGCGGGTCTACATCGCCGGTCAACGGGTTTTCGGGCACGCTGTTCAGCCATGCCTGCAGGGTCTCCTGACGTATTTTTCCGAGCTTTACGCAATCATCAACAATCTGTTCCCGCTCCTTTTCCCCGCCGCCACTGATGGTGAACGTGTTGTCAGCCTTCAACTTCGTGGTCATTCCCTGTACCTTACCATTCCCGTCGACAAACTCCGACGGTTCGTGGTTAAAGAAGTAGTCGGCGAAATCTTCGGCTCTCATCTTCAGCGCGCCAGACATTTCCCTGCTGAAATTCACCGTGACATCCATCATCGAGCCGAGCTCGGCGAAAGTGATGATGTGCGTGCCATATTCCTTGAAGATCTCCTTTATATTGGCTTCTGTAGGACTCTTCACCACCTTGTCGTACATCTTCCGGAAATCGGCTGTGAACAAGTCGACCGACTGTCCGTTACCTTTATCCATGATATACTGTATATATGAGAAGTCGATTGCCGACGACGCCACGGTGTTTTTTAGGTTTATATATGCGTAACCGGTCTCATTTATGCCAATAGAACCTTCATCAAAGCGCACCACCGTTTTCTTTGAACCGGTCAGTCCGCTCTCTGTCTTCTCCATTTTCTTGGTCAGAAGCTCCGCCATTTCATAGAGCGACGTGGCTGTTATCGTTTCTACATCCGTTCCACCTCGCAGCTGTGTCTGTATGCCGCGACCGTTGCTGACGGCAGCGAGTTTATGGATATCAATCACCGGATTGTATATACTGTTGGTATTCTGATACGAATCGAATATGTTATATCCGTATCCTACATAGAAAAAGTTTTCTGCCAAGGCATTTTCATCATCGTCCGAGGCGCTGTTTTGATGCACGCGACACTCGGCGGCATGCCCGTCGGGCGCAGAAATAATGATTACTGCATCGCGCCCGGCATCGCCATAGTTCGGCTCTGCACAAAACTCGGCATACCCGTCGTCGGTAACCGTGGGCGTAGAGATACTTATCCAGTCGGCATCCGTGGTGACACTCAACGTCCCCGGAGCCGCATTCGAAGTCACGGCGATACTGTAATAGCGTCCTTTCTGAGGCAGTACGACGCTCGTCTCTTCAAGTTGCACACTCCCCTGCGGCGCTTCCGGCACAGTGTCATCGGAGCATCCTGTCGGCAACAGCATGGCAAACGTCGCGAACAATCCTGCCAATAGCTTATTTATTCTCATGTCGTTTCACGTATTTTATCTCCGTACTGTTTATATAGTAGATATAATCATCATTCCTGACCATACGGTTTGACAGGTTGGCCTTGCCGTTTCGGCCATTCAGCACAATTCCTGATAAAGCGTAAGGGTCGTTTTTCTGCAACATGTCGCCATACTCGTCGTCCATATATTTGCTCAGTCCGTCGTCCTTGCGGTAGCTCCAGTTGGGCAGATTACTGTACGAATCGGCTGTCGTTATGTAAAATCGGTCGAGGAATTTGCGCGTTTCGTAATATGGCTGACCGGCCAGATTGCCGTTGATGTCAAGACTTCCCGGCCATTCATAGCCGAGCGTTGCCTTGCCGGCGGCGTATTTTATGCCGTCCGTCGGTTGCGTAGACAGGATTCCGCAGTTAAGATACAACGTGTTGCCCGATACCGGAGTATCCATCTTTTCCACCACAAAGCGGTCGTAAAGCCAGCGCACGCTGTAAGCGCTTCCGTTGTATATACATACTCCGGATGCTCCCTGAAACTTGTTCTCGTATATCGGATACACCACTCGCACGCTGTGCTCGGGGTCTAATTCCGGCACCCATTCCTTGCACACGGTGGCCACCTTGCGATTGGCGGCAATAACATCCACCACCCACGGGTCGTTCACAGTTACCGGTTTCCCACCGAGCGAGGTTGTCACCGACCGCGGATTTGCGTCTATCTGCACGCTAACAAAATTTCGGTTGCCATAGAGTTGCTGCATGGTAAGCGCGTCGGCCTGTATGCGCGTCTTTATCCTTTGCGCCGTCACAGGGTTCGGAACAAACTCCCAAATAGGAATGACCTCCATGTCGAGCATCTCGCACCGGCTGCTCCACGGGTCGTTTGCACTGTATGCCACGGATTTCTCCCATTCGCCGAGCGCGGCTGTGTTTTCTTTTATCTTGTCCGGATTTGGGGCTGCGACTATCGAGCCGAGCTTCGTAACGTCTCCGCCTTTCGTTGTCATTACCAGGTCCGAATTGTTCAGCACGCCTTTCATGAAGCGTTGGTTATCCTCACTGACAGTCTGTTCAAGTATCGTGAAAAACAGATTCAGCGACTGTTCCGATACAGTCTTCTCGTGTATATATGTCGTAAACTGCTTTTTCGAGGTCACGATGTCCATTGTCAGGCGGCCGCCCACCAATGCTTCTGTTATCACGTGCGTACCGAATATATTGATAAACGAGTCTATCACGGCCACATTATCAATATCTGTTGCCTCTATTCTATTCAGAGCGTAGAGGAAATTGGGGCTTAACAGGTCTGTAAGTTCATCGGTACTGAAATCGGACAGGACATCGGTATCGATGCGTTTTGCGAGTTCCTGTACATCGTAATTGCTCGTAAAACGCACCGAATTCTCCTTACCTTTCTCCATTATGGCTGCCGCCGACATATAGCTGCCTTTATACAGCAGCATGCTTCCCGACACTTCCATCGTCACTCCCGTCTGTTGTAAATACTCGACTTCGCTATGACTGGTGAAGAATTTTGTCTTTGTATATGATTTCCACTCCTCACTATAAGCGCCGAGAGCATCTAATTTCTCCACGTCTATAATCTGGCAGCGAACATCGCCTACATTGCATTTCGTTCCGTTCACGGCATCGAACGAGAAGCCCACGCCGTGGCTGCGGAGCATTGCCGCCTCCATATCGGGCGAACGGGTGCCGGTCTTCCAGTAACTGTCGGCTCCCGACGGCAAAGATTCGGGCATGTCCGCGAGCGGCAGCTCGTCCGAACAGGATACGAGCGCCGCACACAGAAATGCCATAAATGCATGATTAATCTTCATCTATCATCTGTTGTATGTTCACGAGATACGAACATTTACCATTATCACCATTCGGATATTTCCTCGAAAGGAAATCTTTTATCACCGTCTGTGCATCGTCGCTAAACAGTTTCCATATTCCCTGCATCGAATATTGGGTACAGGTGAATGTTCCTGCCACAGCCGGATCGATGCTGTCTGCCCACGAACCGATTTCGTTTATCATGCTTTCGTATGGCACGGGGGCGCTTGATGACGGATTTGACAGCATGTTTAACCCTGCGAGAGACTTGACAAGACTGCTGCGTTTTTCCTTTGAACCGCCCGTAATGTCGATGTCTATCGTGGAAGACTCAAGGAATGACTTGGAAGAGTTGAAGTAATTGGCCGATGCCGATGCGTCGAGCGAGAAGAGGCTGGAGAACGATGCCGTCAGCTGTCCGCTTATATTCATGGCCGTTTCGGAAAATCCTTTCGACAGCTCGACAGCCAGATTGCACGAGCCGCCCAGTATAGCGTCGGTGCAGAATACCGGTCCGTAGTTCTTGTCGAGCTTTGTCAGCAACTTGCTCAATGCCGGGTCGTCGGCATCCTTGTTTTCTGCCACAAGTGCTTCTATATCATTGCGCAGTTGTGCAAAGGTGGGAGCCATGACAAGTTTACGCTCAACGGCATTGGCATCGGCCAAATCATCATAGAGCGAAAGAAGCTCGGCATAATTGATGCTCACCGACGACACGGGCTGTTCGCTTATCGCCGTGTATCTTGAGATGGTGTCTCCACTCGTTCCTTCCATCTGGAACGAGCCTTTAAGTCCCAACTTGAACATACCGTAACCTACGCTTACAGACAGGTATGCACCTATGGAGTCTTCATGGCTCTGATAGTCGCGCACTGTAGATAGTTTGATTTTATTTCTCGGTATATCCTCCGTATAGATGAAATCAGCAGGTGACAGTCCGAATTTGTCTATATATGCCGGATCGGAAAACTTGCTGTTACCGAAATTGTTTGCCATGAATATCTGTCCGGCGTAGAACTTCGTCTTACCGCTTACATTACTTATCTGCATGCCGAAACCGATGGGTGCGGTGCCTTTGAATACAGAGTAATCCACATCTCCGTTGTCCTCTGTATATTCGGGAGCAACCTCGTTGCCCTGCCTTACGGGGCATGTTATCCGGCTGTCGCCGCAGGTTATCACCACGCTGCATGTGCGCCCCGCATCGGTGCAGTTGGGTTCCATTATCAGTTCAACCGTACCATCGCCCTCGCCACTCTCATTCAACGGCGTGAGCCATGTACCATCTTCACCGTTCACAACTACCGCTGCCGTCCATTTGCCTGTGGCTTTTATCGGCAGAGTGAACACTCCGCCCTCCATTCCGGTATTAATTGCGACGTCATCGGCACCGGAGACAAACTCTACGCTGCCCGTCAACTCATCATCGCTGCTGCACGACGGAGCCAGCACAGCCACGACCAAAGACAAAACTAAGGGATAAATTTTCTGAAAAAACTTTTTCATATATATACTTATATATAATATTTCCACCCGACTCTACAAGATGGAATTACTAAATGTGGGAGACATAAGAGTCGCCAACCGATA
Source organism: Prevotella sp. (assembly GCA_017623155.1). Lineage (GTDB taxonomy): Bacteria > Bacteroidota > Bacteroidia > Bacteroidales > Bacteroidaceae > Prevotella. The sequence goes on from JAGAPR010000059.1 coordinate 10,402, forward strand.
TCACGCAGACAAGAATACCGCGGCCAACAACCATTAAAGCATTCTTACACAGGAACACGGCAGGATGTCTCTGTCGTTTCTATACATGTAACAGAGCGAATTCTGTTATGTGTCACAAAGTTAAAATAATAAAACGGCAACGTTTTACCCCCCCCGAATATTAAGTATATATATAATTGTTTAACATGATTAAACAATTTGCCCGGTAAAATCGGGTCATTAGTATTCTGATTTAAGTCGGTATTTTCCACGAAAAGAAACATAAAAGCGCGGCGAACGGTTCTTCAAAACCGGTTCGCCGCGCTTTATCTCTATGCGCCTGCACGCTATATTTCCCCTACATACACATTATATAAATATATAAAGACACACGTCGCTTACTTGCGGTCGCCCAATATTCTCAACAGATGCAAGAACAGGTTTACGAAGTCGAGATACAGTGAAAGTGCACCTATCAATGCTATTTTTTGTGCCGTCTCGCCCGTATCACCTGCCGTCCAAAGCATGTTCTTTATCTTCTGGGTGTCGTATGCCGTCAGTCCCACAAAGACCAACACACCGATATAGCTCACGATAAGTTCCAATCCGGTGCTCTTCAAGAATATATTAACCACCGAAGCGATTATTATTCCTATCAGAGCCATGAACAGAAACTTGCCCATCGACGACAAATCGGTCTTTGTGGTATATCCGATGAAAGCCATGACGGCAAATGTTCCGGCTGTGATGAAGAACACGCTCGAAATCGACGACATCGTGTAGAGCACGAATATGAACGATAACGTGGCTCCGTTTATCACCGAGTAGAGCACAAACATCAGCGTTGCCATCGTCAGCGACAACCTGTTTATCGCCGCACTCAGCCCTATCACAAGAGCGAACTCGGCTATTATCAGTCCGAAAAACAGTATCCTGTTTGTCGCTATCGTCATGAGCATGCCCGGACTGTTGGCTATGCCATAAGCGGTGAAGCCCGTTATCACGAGCGCAAGAGCCATCCATGTATACACTTTTCTCATCAGCGCCGGAAAGGCCGCCGACAGTTCCAGTTCGCGCTCTCTGACGAGCCCGTCTGTTTCAAAACCATTGTAATTCATTTCGTTTTTCTTTTGTTTAAATTCGTTTTCTATGATACTCCGTGCCGCGACACCTGCCTATCTGTCACCAAAACAGTTTATCTGCACACGGATTTTATTTGCAAAGATATTTATTATTTCCACGATTGCAGGCAATAAATATCATAAAAAAACAAGTATTCGTTATAATATTCCTTAAAAAAGGCTCTCATGACTGCGTTTTACCTGCCATCTCACCACTGTATATCCACTTTATTTCATAACTTTACGTCGCGAATTTATAAACAAAGACAAGCGATATGCAGAACGAAATCACAATCAGACCGGCACGGGCAGAAGACGCCTCGGTAATAGCAGAATTGGTAACGATGGCCATGACAGACGAGTGCTGCATGCACTTCTGCGGAGAACGGCATACACCGGATGATTTCCGCACACTGATTGCCGCATTGGCCGCACGACGCGGCACACAGTACAGCTACGAGAACACCATCTGCGCCACAACCGGCGACGGACGTATTGCAGGAATAAGCGTAAGTTACGACGGCAGCCTACTTTTCGAGTTGCGACAGGCTTTCATCGATGGCGCGAAAGCGGCTTTCAACATCGACCACAGCGGCATGAGTGCCGAGACGCAGGCCGGAGAACTGTATCTCGATTCGCTCGCCGTGTATCCCGAATACCGGGGCCGGGGCATAGCCAAAAAGCTCATAGACGCCACGGCCGACAAAGCGAAGCGCATGGGCACGGGCCCCGTGGGACTGCTTGTAGACGAGAACAACCCGAAAGCCGAACGGCTATACCTGTCGCAGGGCTTCGCTGTCGTGAACCTCAACGAATGGGGCGGACACAAGATGAAGCACATGCAGAAGTTTTAAAGGTAAAAAAGTAAAAAGGTAAAAAGGCTGCGCTTAGAATTATGCCGCATGTTTTTTTACCTTTTTACTTTTTACCTTTTTTACCTTAAAAAAACGCCTTTAAAAGCTGCTTGAAATGTAAATATAAAGTCAAAATTTAACACTTTATTTTTCGCTGAAGTAGGTTTTGTTAACTTAAAATATTTAACTGTTGTAGGAACACACTTAACATCCGATAACAATTACAACCCCTTTTTCCTCCTTTTCGGTTGTTTTTATGCTGCAATTAGGCCGTAATTGCACTGCGTTTACGGCCTAACGGGAGTGCAATTAGGCCGTAATTGGAATGCAATTACGGCCTAATTGGAAAACAAGACGGTTTTCAAGACGCCCAAAAACGGCAAAAATCTCCGTATCTATCTTACACACAGGCTTTTATACAAAACGCTTCATAATTCGCGTATTTGCGCCAAAAAAAAATTTCGTGAAAAAGAATCGATTCTCAGAGCACTTGTTTGCCGAAATTTTAAGCATTGTTAATGGAACTAAATTACAAAAAACAAGCACCGCGTCAAATTGTCTTTACATTAATTTAAATAAACTCATCCGACGTTTCGAATGAGCAACACAATTCAGAATTTATGAATTCAGAATTTAAAATTTAATCTTTTTCGATGTCAATTTCGCTTTTTGTCGAAAATAATAAATAACTTTGCATGAAGTAAGAATAAAACGAACAAAACATAAACAAACATGAAAAAATATCTGATTTGCATCATCACCATCGCACTTATGGCCTTTCCCTCGGTGGCACAAAACACGCTCACGCACCCGTGGCAGGGCAAGCGCGTGGCATATTTCGGCGATTCGATTACCGACCCGCGCAACAAAGCGTCGAAAAAGAAATACTGGTCGTTCCTGCAAGAGTGGCTCGGCATCAACCCCTATGTGTACGGTGTGAGCGGCCGTCAGTGGAACGACATTCCCCGGCAGGCCGACAAACTGAAAGCCGAGCACGGCGACGACTTCGACGCCATACTCATTTTTATGGGCACAAACGACTATAACAATGCCGTACCGATAGGACGCTGGTTTGACGAGAAGATGGAAAAAGTGGAGTACGGTCACGGATACGCGAAACGCACCGAAGACCGCATGCGCCGCCACCCGTCGATGGATGCCGCCACATACCGCGGACGCATCAACATAGCCCTCGACTCGCTGAAACGCGCTTTCCCCACAAAACAGATTGTTCTGCTCACGCCAATACACCGCGCAGGCTTCTATGCCAACGACAAAAACTGGCAATGCACTGAAGATTATGCCAACCGCTGCGGAGAATATCTCGATGTATACGTGGAAGCCGTGAAAGAAGCCGGCAACATCTGGGCCGTGCCTGTGATAGACCTGAACGCTTCGTGCGGACTGTTCCCCATGATGGACGAGCACGCACAGTATTTCAACAAGGCCGACACCGACCGCCTGCATCCCAACGACAAGGGGCACGAGCGTATGGCTCGCACTATTATGTACCAGTTGCTTGCCCTACCCTGCACGTTCTGACGGCTACACAAAGAATATGTCACGATGCGGACATCTTCCGGTGAAAACGGAATTTTGTCCGCATCGTGTTTGATTAAATTATATTTTATTATCATAAGAAAACTGTATAAAGATAAAAAGTTTTCATAAAAGATTTGTAATACAACTTTTTTTCGTACTTTTGTAAGCCTAAATACGTTTTATAAGCATCAACTCACAGAATGAAATATTTATCATCCGTCATATTGACATTGTTTTGCATCGTATGCCTCACATCTTGTTTCAAAGACGAGCCGCTAAACGCCGAGTGCGACATCGAGACGGCATGGGTGCACAGCGACAATCCCGAGAGCATGTTTTTCAATCTCAGCGACAGCCTCATCAACGTGAAATCCGATGTATCGGAAATAATGTTCGACGTGAAATCAGGCACCGACCTCACCAATCTCGCACCGATGTTCACCGTCACCGGAGGAGCCACAATAACGCCGGGAAGCGGCTCGGCGCACGATTTTAGCGACGGAAAAACGGTGACATACACCGTAAAATCGCAAGACGGGGCATGGAGCAGAAAATATGTGGTGGGCTTCCGCATCATAAAACGCACCAAGGAAGACATCGTGATGTTTGACTTCGAGAACTTCCGGCTGAACGAGGGTGGGAAATACTATGAGTGGTTCGACATCAACGAGGACGGCACAGAGGCCAAAAATTGGGCCACAGGCAACCCCGGATTTATGATAGCCATGGGCTCGGCAACGGCCGACAACTACCCAACCACGCCTGTAACCGACGGCGGGCTCGATGGTGCGGCCGTGCGGATGGAGACCAAAAGCACGGGTGCATGGGGTGCCACGGCAGGCAAGCGGATAGCCGCCGGCAACCTGTTCTTCGGTGAGTTCGATTTCAAATATGTGCTTACAGAGACTCTCAAATCAACCCGTTTCGGCCTGCGCTTCGACAAAAAACCGATAAACTTCTCGGGATATTACAAGTATACGCCGGGCGAAAAGTTTCAAGACCAATACGGGCAAATCATCAACGGCCGCACAGACCGCGCGGCGATATACTCCGTGCTCTACCGCAATCACGACGAAGCGGGCAACCCTCTCGTTTTACACGGTGACAACGTGCTGTCGAGCGAACAGATTGTTGCCATCGCACGCATACCGTATGTAGCCCCGACAACAGAGTGGACAAAGTTTGATGTCGATTTCAATTACATCAAGGAACTCGACGAAGAACTGCTGTATAACTACGGATACAATCTGGCAATAGTATTCTCATCGAGCGATGAAGGCGATCACTTCGAGGGAGCCGTGGGCAGCGAGCTGATGATAGACAAGGTAAGAGTAACATGCACGATAACGGAATAAGAACAATGACAAGGATTTTAACCATAATGGCAATGACCGCCATCACGCTATGCGCATGGAGCAACGGCCTGACAGACAGTCTGCGCTACACCGTACGACTGGGATATAACATCGGAGGTACGGCACCCATCGGCATGCCGGCCACCATACGCAGCCTCAACGAGTACAAATTGAAATCGAATTTATCACTCGGCATCGACGTGCACAAGCACATCAAAGGCCGGTGGGGAGTGATGGCCGGACTACGAGTGGAGAACAAAGGCATGGAAACCGATGCCACGGTGAAAAACTATCACATGACAATCGTCAAAGGCGGACAGCCGCTCGAAGGATATTTCACGGGCAACAACCGCGTGAGAGTGGACGAATGGCTGCTCACCGTGCCCGTGATGGCGACATACGACGCTGGCAAGAACGTGAGAATAAAACTCGGCCCGTACGTGTCATACGTGCAAACAAAGAAGTTCGACGGATATGTCTACGACGGATACCTGCGTCAAAACACTCCCACCGGGCCCAAAATAGAAATCGGGAACACCGAAAGCACACGCGGCTCATTCGACTTTTCCGATGACATGCGACGCTTCCAGTTCGGCATCGACGCCGGGGTTGATTGGTATTTCAGCAAGCGATGGGGTGCATACGCCGACATAGCATGGGGCGTCACAGGCATACACAAGAGCGACTTTAAAACCATCGAGCAGACACTCTACCCCATATTCGGCACTCTCGGAGTCATCTATAAATTGAAATAAAATTGAATACACACATTATTATAATTATTAACAAACAAAAAGAAAGGAACTTTATGAAGAAAATGTTTACACTGTTCACCGCAGTATGTGCTTCACTGGCAAGCATGGCGACCGACTATAACGGTAAGCTGATGGTGCTTATCAACGGAAACGCGGCTCCGAGTCAGGAAGCCGGCATCACCGTAAACAAGCAGGATAACGGCAAGTACACGCTGGAACTGAAAAACTTCATGCTCGGCGCGGGTGCCGATGCAATGGCCGTGGGCAACATCACGCTCACAGACACCGAGGGAACGGACAACGCCAACGGCACAGTGAACCTCAAAACGACGCAAACAATCACCATCACAAACGGCGATTTGCCCGGCGTACCCATGTGGTTAGGACCTATGCTCGGCGAAATCCCCGTCAGTCTGGATGCGGAATTAGATGCGGAGAAGACTCTCGCCGCCACCATCGACATACCGTTCGCCACAATGAACATGCAGATAAAGGTGCTTTTCGACAGCCGTGCGTTCCACATCGGCAACTCTGACTTCGAGAATTTCCACACTGCAAATCTCTACCAACCGCTCGATGACGGCAGCGACTGGAACTATGAGGCCGGTCCCGCAGCCACAAGCGACGAGCCTGACTATTGGCATTCGTTCATGAGCGCATCGGGAATAAAGGGGTACATATACCTCGCCGGATACACTCCGCACACTTTCGTCAAGGATGTTGTGCGTCCGGGAAGTGCCGGTACGAAGAGCGTGCTGCTAACTTCGGCCGACATGGGCTTCTTCGGAGTGGCCAACGGCACGATAACGACAGGCCGCATCAACACCGGCAGCTACTCGGCCGCCGACCTGTCAAACCACTCTTGGAGCGCGATAGACTCTGTCGGAACCGACGACAAGGGCGACCCGTTCTACTCATTGATGGCCGGACAGCCCGACAGCCTCACATTGTGGGTGAAGTTCAAGCAACTCACTCCGCAGGCAGAATTCCCGTATGCAACCGTTAAAGCTGTTATCACAGACGGCAAATACTATCAGGATCCGGAAGACAAAGAGTATGACAACATCATAGCCAAGGCCACAAACAATACCATCGAGAGCAAGAATTTCGAGTGGCAGAAGATTACCGTGCCGTTCGTTTACACCGATAACGACAAGGAAGGAAAGGTTATCCACGTGACGATTTCCACCAATGCCGAGCCGGGAAAAGGCAGCACCGACTCACTGTTTGTAGATGATTTGAGCCTGATATACAACTGCAAACTGAACGGATTGAAAGTAAAAGGACAGGATATAGACCTGAGCAATGCCACATTCAACCCCGAAACAAACAGCACCGTAATCATGGTTAACGGCTTTACCGGCAAAGACATCATCGCAGAGGATATCGAAGCTACCGCCAACGGCAAAGGCGCGAAAGTGATATCAAGCGTGGGATACACCGACACCGATACCCACATCTCGCTCAGCGTGGTCAGCAACGACCTGCGTTCGTTCAACACTTACAACGTTGTTCTGCCCGGAACGGTGACAGGTATAGAATGTATCGACAGCCCCGAAGCAGCCAACACCGTGAAAGCCGTATACAACATGAAAGGCCAAAAGGTTGGCACGATGAAGAGCGGCGAGGTTTACGTAACCAAATATGCCAACGGAAAGACCGTCAAGAGCATAAAGAAGTAACGCAAAAAGTTTTTAAATTTCATATTATTGCATTTCCCCGACTGAGCAGTGATGCCCGGCCGGGGATTTTTCTTTTCTGCCTCAACAAATAAAAAAAGAGGCACCGTACTCTTATACTATAACAAAAGCCGTAATTGTTTATGCTCCCGTAAATCTGTTTAGCAATTCTATTATCCTTTCTATCTCATCTGCCGTGAGCACCTGATTGCACGGAATGCTCAGTTCCTCGCGGTGAATACGCTCGGTGACAGGCAGTGACAACGCCGCCATTTGCTTGTAGCACGCCTGCTTGTGCGGCGGCACAGGATAGTGGATTACCGTCTGTACGCCATTGTCAGACAAATATTTCTGCAATTCATCGCGCCTCTCGCAAAGCACGGGGAATATATGAAAAACGTTATTTTCACAATAACCGGGCTCGGGAAGAGTTATCAAAGGATTGCAAACATCGCTTATATAGCGCGCGGCAATGCGGCGGCGACATTCATTCTCACTGTCGAGATAACGCAGTTTGACACCGAGCACGGCGGCTTGCAACTCATCGAGACGGCTGTTTCGCCCCTCGTATGGGAATATATATTTCCTCGATGAGCCGTAGTTGGCCAACGTTCTCACCATGACGGCCAGCTCTTCATCGTTTGTTGTCACGGCTCCACCGTCGCCAAGAGCACCCAAATTCTTACCGGGATAAAAGCTGTGACCGGCCGCATCGCCAATCGAGCCGGTTCTTCGCTCTTCATTTATTGCGCCGTGAGCCTGCGCGTTATCCTCAATAAGCTTGAGATTATACCTCCGGCATATATCCCCTATTCTCTCGGTATATGCGCATTTTCCGTAGAGATGAACAATCATGACGGCCCGCGTGCGACTTGTTATGGCCTTTTCTATCAATAAATCATCTATCTGGAACGTGCTTATGTCCGGTTCGACGAGCACCGGCGTAAGGCCGTTTGCCGTTATCGCAAGTATGGAAGCGATGTATGTATTGGCCGGAACGATGACCTCGTCACCCGCTTTCATCACGCCAAGCTCTATGTATGCCCTGAGAATAAGTGTCAAAGAGTCGAGCCCGTTGGCACATCCTACGCAATACTTCGCACCGATATACCGTGCATAGTCGGCTTCGAAAGCGGCATTGGCCTCTCCTTGCAGATACCATCCGCTGTCAACTACACGCCGCACAGCCTCGTTTATCTCGTCGGCATGCAGCCCTGTAACCTTTTTAAGCTCAAGATATTTGATATTTTCCGTCATGAAATGATGTCTTTGGATTATAACTCGAACGATAATTTCAGCGAACTGCGGCATCCTATTCCCGTCTTAAAGGCGCAAAGACCGTAATTCGGAACACTGTTTTCCGTGGAAGGACCGATATCAAGGATTTTAATACCATGCTTACGATAATGCTCGAATATGCGGAAAGCGAGATAATTCATCGGCCGCAAGGAGGAGTATTCACGCAAATCGCCCCAATAAATCACCTGACAAATATCGTCAGTGACGTGGAATATCTGTGCGGCAGCCACGTCATTGCCGTTGTGTTCGAGCAAGAAGAAATCGGCTTTTATCACCTTTATAGTCTTCATCACATCGTTATATGACATCCTCAGCGGATAGCCCTGCTCCTCACGGTTGCGCCGTATCACCTCATAAGCTCGCGCAATGCCGTCCTTATCGCCACATTCCACTTGTCTGAAAACAAGATTTTCGCGCATCGCCTGCCGCAATTTATTTTTCGCCGTGCGCTCCATCGACCGGTCATAATCATCGAAATCGGAAATAAGAAAATGATAATTGACATCCGCCGAGCGCATTTTCCCGATGCGATACAGTGCATTCGCATGCTCGGAATATTGCCTTTCGTCATAGAAAAGCGGCGGCAACGTAATAACAATGCGCTTGTTAATGCTCCCGCCGTATGCTTTCAACGCCGAGAAAGCCTCATCGACAAATTCAAAACACTGTGTCTTATTGGCCGTAAAGCCTCCGAACGGGGCCGAGAACGGTGATAAAAGCGTTTCATCTCGTTCACCGAGAACAAGACCGAAACGCACTTTTGAGTTCTCAAACAGCAGATAACGCAGGCTTTTGGCCTTGTTTCTGTTCAGTTCAGAGAACTCCACCGTATTGTAAACATGCGGATATCGTATAAAGAATTCCTTATATTCATCCGCCGAGACCTCAACTATCCGCATCTGCCATTACTTTTTCATCGTTCATCTCACACTCTCAATAAACTCATCGTAGTCGCGAACATAATCCTCTTCGTCGAATAGCTCCGAAGCCAATACGAGGCAAACGGCACCCGAAGAGAAGTCATCGAGCGTGCGCCATATACCCGTATCGACATAAAGTCCCTGATAAGGGTGATTTAAATGAAATGTGGCACGCTCCCGTCCATTGTCAAGAGTAACGTCGAAAGAACCGCTGACAGCTATTATCAACTCCTTGCAGTCCTTGTGAGCATGACCTCCGCGACTCTCGCCCGCAGGAATGTCGTATGTCCAATACACGCGCTTTATCTCGAAAGGCAGATTTCTTATCCCGTCGGCAACGGTCAGGTTGCCGCGCGGGTCTATTATTTTCGGCAGGTCAATTATCCGTCCTAACTCTTTCATAGCACGGCATCAGTCCTTTTTCATGTAAGGATCTGTCCCCAGAACGGTTGTTGCCAAACGCTTTGCCTTGTCGCGCAGGGCGTCGATATCGGCACCGACCTCACCATAACACAGTACCACTCCCATGCGCCGGCCCACGTGGGCATCGGGCTTTCCGAATATGCGGATGCGGGTGCGGTCTTCCTTCAGCGCCTCGACGAAGTTGTAGTCGAGCGGCTCTTCGGTGTCTTTCGGCGACAACACAACGGCACTTGCACCGGCATGCTCGAGGTGGATGCCTGCTATCGGCAGACCCATCACGGCACGGAAGTGCAGTTCAAACTCGCTCAGGTTGGTGGTATGGCCGAGCGTCACCATGCCCGTGTCGTGCGGACGGGGTGACAGTTCGCTGAAGATTACCTCCCCCTGCTTCGTCAGGAAGAACTCCACGCCCCAGATACCTGCACCCGTCAGTGCCTTCGTCACCTCGTCGGCCATGTGCTGCGCCTGCTTCAATGCCTCGTCGCTGATGGCATACGGCTGCCAGCTCTCGCGGTAGTCGCCGCCTTTCTGCACGTGGCCGATGGGCGGACAGAACAGTGTGGGGCCGTCTTTCTGCGTCACGGTGAGCAACGTGAATTCCGACTCGAAGTCGATGAATTCTTCTATTATCACCTCCCTGACATCTCCGCGGCTGCCCTCCATGGCATCCTTGAACGCCTGTTCCAGCTCACCGTCGTTATGTACATAGCTCTGTCCGTGTCCCGACGACGACATGAGAGGCTTCACCACACAAGGAAATCCTATCTCATCGGCAGCCGTCTTGAACTCGTCGAACGTCTTTGCATAGAAATATTTGGCCGTGCGCAGTCCCAGTTCTTTTGACGCGAGGTCGCGGATGGCACGGCGGTTCATCGTATAGTTCACCGCACGGGCACTCGGAACGACCTGTATTCCCTGCTTCTCGAAGTCGAACAACCGCTCGGTACGTATCGCTTCTATTTCCGGAACGATGATGTCCGGATTGTGCTTTGCCACCACAGCTGCCAATGCATCGCCGTCGAGCATGCTGAATATCTCTCTTTCGTCTGCCACCTGCATTGCCGGTGCATTATCGTAACGGTCGCAAGCAATGACATATTGCCCCGCGCGCTTGGCCGCTATGACAAATTCCTTGCCCAATTCGCCTGAGCCTAATAATAATATTTTCTTCATATTGTTTTTTTTATCATTTCCCATTCGGGTGTTATAGCTAACTTCCTGATACATCTGTCTATCGTTTCCATCATCTCTTCCGGTGTCACTCCGCGACGCGCGGCGATATCGTCGAGTGCCACACGTTCCGTATCAAACAGTCCGTAATACTCTGTCACAGCCTCTTCGTCTTCCGGCTGCAAGAGATGCATTATATGTTCCACGGCATGTTCAGCCTCATGAGGCACGCTCTCGGGCGTGTATGCCATACGAACGAGAAACGAATGCAACGTATTGCATATATTATCTGCCTGCATACATGCTCTCGTAGTATTTCTCATACTCGCCGCTCGTGATGTTGTCCATCCACTCCTGATTGTCGAGATACCAGCGAACGGTTTTCTCTATGCCCTCCTCAAATTGCAGACTGGGCTCCCATCCCAGTTCGCGCTGTAGCTTGGACGAGTCTATCGCGTAGCGCAGGTCGTGCCCGGCACGGTCTGTAACGTATGTTATCAGGTCCATATCCTCACCTTCCTTGCGGCCGAGCAGGCGGTCGACGGTGTTGATTACCACCTTGATGATGTCTATGTTCTTCCATTCGTTGAAGCCGCCGATATTGTATGTGTCGGCAATCTTGCCCTTATGGAATATCACGTCGATGGCCCTTGCATGGTCTTCGACGTACAGCCAGTCGCGCACGTTCTCTCCCTTGCCGTAGACGGGCAGCGGCTTGCGGTGGCGTATGTTGTTGATGAAAAGCGGGATGAGCTTCTCCGGGAACTGATACGGGCCGTAGTTGTTCGAGCAGTTGGTCACCACGACGGGCATTCCATACGTGTCATGGAAGGCGCGGACGAAGTGGTCGCTTGATGCTTTCGATGCCGAGTAAGGCGAATGGGGGTTGTATTTGGTTGTCTCGAGGAAGAACTTGTCGCCGTATGCCATGTGGTGCTCCGACGACGAGGCCGTCGTTGTGAATGGAGGCTCTATCCCTTCGGGGTGCGTCAGTTCGAGAGCACCGTACACCTCGTCGGTCGAGATGTGATAGAAGCGTTTCCCTTCATACTTCTCCGGCAGGCTCTCCCAGTATATCTTGGCGGCTTGAAGAAGCGACAGAGTACCCATCACGTTTGTGCGGGCGAATGTAAAGGGGTCTTTTATCGAGCGGTCGACATGGCTTTCGGCTGCCAGATGTATGATGCCCGTCACGTTGTTTGTCTTCATCAGGTCGAGCATCAAGTCGAAATCGCAGATATCCGCCTTGACAAACTTGTAGTTGGGCTTGCCTTCTATGTCTTTAAGATTGGCAAGATTACCGGCGTATGTGAGCTTGTCCACATTTATTATATTATACTCCGGATACTTGTTTACGAACAGCCGGACAACGTGGCTGCCGATGAAACCGGCTCCGCCGGTGATGATGATACTCTTCATATTCTGTTGTTTTATTCTGTTTTCTTCTTTATGCTCCAGCCTACAAGGCAGTAAAAAGCGTATGCCAGCAGGGCCGTGAGGCACCCTTCACCCGTGCCCTCCTAATGTAATAACTTCACAATCGGTGAATTTATTGCCCTCGACGGTAAGTCTTACCACCGTCCTCTCCTTGTGCCAGCCCTGCAAGCCCGCAGCCCCGGGGTTGATATGGAGCAGGTTCAGCGTCTTGTCGTACTTCACTTTGAGTATGTGCGAGTGGCCGCTGATGAACAGTTGGGGCGGCGAGGCGTATATCTGACCGCGTATCGAGGCGTCGTAATTGCCGGGATAGCCGCCTATATGCTTCATCAGCACATCCACATCCTCGCACTTCCACCGCAGTTTCTCGGGGTACATGAGGCGCAGGTCGCCGCCGTCGCAGTTGCCGCAGACGGCCCGCAGGGGTCGGAAGGCGGCCAGACGCTCCGCCACTTCGGTGGAGCCGATGTCACCGGCATGCCATATCTCGTCGCACGGCTCGAAATATTTGAGATAGCGCTCGTCCCAGTAAGCATGAGTGTCGCTGATTATTCCTATTTTCTTCATCCGTCTTTTGTTTTGTCAACGGCCCGCGGGTCACTTGTCCGTGGCGACGTCTCCGGCCGACATTGCCCGCTCTATGAAACAGGCAATATAATCCACCGTGGCGTCGATGCCGAGGATACTTGAATTCACGCACAGGTCGTAGCTCTCGCTATGCCCCCACTTCTTGCCCGTATAGTAGTTATAGTATGATGCCCGCTCGCTGTCTCCTTTCGATATCCGCTTGCGCGCCTCGGCTTCTTCACATCCCGAGCGTTCGCGGATACGTTTTATCCTGTCGTCCTCGTTTGCCGTTATGAAGATGTTTATCATGTCGTCGCGGTCGCGCAACACATAATCGGCACACCGTCCCACGAACACGCAGGCTCCCGTCTCGGCCGCCTTGCGAATGGCATCGCTCTGAAATTTGAACAGACTCTCCTGAGACAGGTTGTTGTTATAGAAGCTGCTGTCGCTCATGTGCGGCACGTGCAGATGGAAAACAGACTTGAAAAAGTTTTTATTCTCATCGTTACGCTCGAAGAATTCCTCACAAAACCCGCTCTCCTTTGCCGCGAGATTGAGCAGCTCGCGGTCGTAAAAGCGGTAGCCGAAGCGTTCTGCGAGCCGTGCGGCTATCGTTCTTCCGCCGCTGCCGAGTTGTCGTCCTACATTTATTATCATAGCATTTGATTTTCTACTTTCATTTTATTCATGTATCTCACCATCAGCCACAGCGTGACAAGAGCCGCCACCGCATCAGATATCGGCATCGACATCCACACGCCGTCCACTCCGAACTCCAACGGCAGGAGCAGGAGGAGCGGAAAAAGAAAGAGCATCTGTCGCGACATGGACAGGAATATACTCGTCTTTGCCATGCCTATGCTGAGGAAGAAGTTTGTCACCACCATCTGATAGCCCACCACGGGGAATGTCAGCATCACTATGCGAAGACCGTTTGCCGCAAGCCCTATCAGCTCGTCATCGCCGGTAAACAGTCGGGCACAAGTCTCCGGAATAAGTTCTGCCACGAGAAAACCGGAGGTTGTCACCACCGTTGCCGCAAGCATCGACAGTTTCAGTGTCTTCATCAGTCGCGCGGTGTTGCGCGCACCGTAGTTGTATCCGGCTATCGGCTGCATGCCCTGATTGATGCCCATCACCACCATGACAAACACGAACGCTATCCTGTTGGCTATGCCGTAGGCTCCCACGGCAAGGTCGCCGCCATATTCGAGAAGCCCCTTGTTGATGAATATCACCACGATACAGGCGCATACATTCATCATGAACGGCGACATGCCGATGCCTATGATGTTGCGCACCAATGTTTTTTTCAGTCCGTATATGCCTCTGCTCAGATGCAGGAGCTGACTCTTATCGGCAAAAAGCCACATCTGCCAAGTGAGTGCCAACGTCTGCGAAAGTATCGTGGCGTATGCCGCTCCGCGTATTCCAAGGTCGAAGGTATAGATGAACAGCGGGTCGAGCAGCGTGTTCATAATCACGGTGAACATCGTGGCATACATCGCATGACGGGGCTTTCCCGAGGCACGCAGCACGGCGTTCATTCCGAAATACATGTGCGAGAACACGTTGCCGAGCAGTATTATCTCCATGTAGTCGCGGGCGTAGGGTATAGTCTTGTCGCTCGCCCCGAAAAAATAAAGTATGGGGTCGAGAAACAACAGAGCCACAACGGCAAACACCACACCCACGATGGTGTTAAGAGTGACGGTGTTTCCAAGTATATTCTGCGCCGTGGAATAGTCGCGCTGCCCCAGTTTCACCGATATGCAGGTCGACGCTCCCACACCTACAGCCGCGCCGAAAGCCGCCGACAGGTTCATGAAGGGAAATGTGAGTGCAAGTCCGGATATTGCCATCGGCCCCACTCCCTGCCCTATGAAGATACTGTCGACCATGTTATAGAGCGACGATGCGGTCATGGCGATAATCGCCGGCATGGCATACTGCACGAGCAGACGCCCCACCGGCTTTGTTCCCAATTCCAATGCCATCTGTTTATTGTCCGACATATTTACGTATATAAATAATGTGCAAAGGTAACATAAAAAAGCGAGACAAACAAGATTTAGCACCGTTTCTTCCGATTTTCACACTCTAATTAAAAAACATAACTCTTAGAAAAAAATACTGCAACGCTTTGTCTTGTAAATACCGATACCTGACATCCGACATCTTACATTTCCCATCTTATATTTAACGTTTTCCGTGATTTTAGTTAAACAAATATAAATAAACTGTAAAGATTTAATATGTTAACGTCGCTGAGAATCGATTCTTTTCCAAGAAAAGTTTTTTTGGCGCAAATACGCGAATTATGGAGCACTTCACATAAATATCTATGTATGAGATTGTTATAAAGATTTGCACCGTTTTTCATTGCCTCAAAAACGGTCTTGTTTTCCAATTAGGCCGTAATTGCATTCCAATTACGGCCTAATTGCACTCCCGTTAGGCCGTAAATGCAGTGCAA
>JAGAPR010000060.1 GCA_017623155.1 Prevotella sp.
CTTGTTTTCCTTTTTGGTTGCCTTTTTCTTTTTGGCAGGTTCTTCTATGGGCATCCCCCAAAGGTCAAGTAGAGTGAGCTGAACGGCATTTGAATGATTCGTTTGGCGTGGCTCAATCTCCGGTTTTTCGGCTATGGGTTGCGGCTTTTCGGCTTGGGCTTCTTCCGTCCGTGCCGTAATTGTCGCTTCCGGCTTCATGGCAGGCTGTTCCGTTTTTACTTCAACGGCAACCGCTTTTTGCTCCCTCGCTTGCCCGATTGCGCCCGAATACAGGCGCATGACAAGCCTCATGTGGCAGTCCTCGTCAAGCATACGTCGCAAGTCCTCCGCGATGCCTGCGGTTTTCCCCTCGTGCAGATAAACCATAGCGGGCTTGCCGTAAGGGTCGGTATCGAGTTTTGCGGATGTATGCACGATGCGTTCGGGATGATGGATGAAATAGGCGTTGTCCGTCAGGTTTGTCTTCGTATCCGTCTGTATCACGGTCAGCAGCCGTTCATCCTGCGACAGTTCTGTCTTGTGCAGGTTCTTTTGCAGGATTATCAGGTCGCTGCCCACCTCTGTCCCCGCATTGTCCGAAAACAGGTTGTTGGGCAGGCGGATTGCCGATACCAGATTCGCCTGACTGAAAAGTTCGTTGCGCACGGAAGTCTTGGCACTGTTCAGCACTCCCTGCGACGTGATGAAAGCCACGATGCCGCCGTCGCGCACCGTGTCCAGCCCTTTCAGGAAAAAATAGTTGTGGATGGCTTTCTGTGCCGAGCGTCTGCCGAAAGATTCGCTCCTTTGAAATTCAGCGTCAAACACGGCTATGTCACCGAACGGGATGTTGGACACCGCCAAGTCGAAATAGTCGTTGAACGGTTTTTCGATTTTCTCGAAACCGTCTATGCGCATCTTTTTGTCGGGGTGAAGCTGTCGCAGGATAGTACCCGTGAGGAGGTCTTTTTCAAACGCCATCACATCCGCGTCGGGACTGTGCCGCAGCACGGCGTCCACGAAAACGCCGACACCGGCCGACGGCTCCAGCACACGCGACGGGCGGACACTGTAATCCGCCAGCACATCGGCTATGGTGTCTGTTACCTCTTTAGGTGTGTAGAAGGCTGTCAGCACGGACGCTTTCAGCGAATCCACAAACCGTTTGTACTCCAAGTCGTTCCGGCTGTTCTCCCGTATCAGCCTGTGCAGTTCCACGGTAGGGGCAAACAGTTCGAGGTCGGATTTCGCCCAGTGGACGGCATCCGTCAGTTCCCTTGCAGGGTTCAGAATACATTTCAGCCCGCCGAAACCGCAATACTTCCGGAGTATCGCCTGTTCCTCGGTTGTCGCCGTTCTCTGTTCCTTGTCAAGGACGAATGCCGTCCGTATCGCCTCGATGTTGTCCCGCAACCTTTGTTTACGGTTAAACGCCATATTCCTCTATATAAAGGACGACAGCCCCCGTCAGCTCCGTATAGAGCAGGTCGTAATCGGGCGACAGGGCGAAATTGTCGTCCGCAAGGTCATAAATGGAGAATACGTTTCCGACAAGCGGAAGCAGTTTCCGGGTAAAGGATTCACGCTCCGCTTCCGGCACGTCATCGGCAAACTCGTTTTCCACGACTTCGCGCAGGATGGCGTACTTGGAGTAGCGAAGCCCCTCCAGCAGCGTGCGCATCGCCAGTTCCTGCGCACCAGCAGCAGGATAGCCTTCGAGCATTGCCCGTTCATACGTTCCTGCGGCACGGTCGGCGCGTTCACGGATGAAGGCTTCGTTGGTCGCCTGTTCAAACCTGTTTGTTCGGAGATAGTCCAGCAGGTACAGACCGTAGTAGGAAAAGTCGGTTTGCCCCTCGTTTTTCTTCTTGTTGTTCATTACTTTGGAATTTAGTGGATTGGTAAATCATGACCGGGATAATTGTCTGAAAGGAGAAAGAAAAGGCAC
>JAGAPR010000006.1 GCA_017623155.1 Prevotella sp.
AAGAAAGGTATTCTTGTAACCGAAAGCGAACTTAAAGAGATACTTGAAGAATATACAAGTTAATCACGGTAAATTTGTAATAATAGTCTGTGCTACCGCTAAATCAAAAGGTGTTGTAATTTTTATATTGGAATCAGAACCCTCTACCAGACTCACACGGTATCCCCTGTCGGCAAATATTGATGCAACGTCGGTATAACTTTCAAGTTCGGATTCCGACAAAGAATTTATAAGAGAATTAAGTTCTTTCAAGCGGAACGACTGAGGAGTCTGAACGCGATAAAGTTCCGCCCTCTTAAGATGTTGTGTGAAAAATTCGCCTGTTGCACTTCTTATTATGGAATCATATACAGGCATTACCGTATTAGCCGCACCGTGCTCATTTACGGCGCTTATATTATCCTTGATAATGCGGGCATCTAAAAAAGGTCTGACGGCATCGTGAGTTAAAACAACGTCATTATCAGAAACGTTAAATCGCTCTGTGAGGAAACGGCAACCGTTCTTTACGGAGCAGTTTCTGTTTTTACCACCGGGAATAACGAACACGCTTTCGGGCGAAATACCGTACTCTAAAAGCAATGCCTTTGTGTACTCAACCCAGTCCACAGGGCAACATATAACGCCTGCTCTGAATGAACCGAAATCCTCAAAATTTCTTATAGTCTTTATAAGAATAGGCTCATCATTGATTTTGATAAATTGCTTGGGAAGTTCGGGTGAACGCATTCTTGAACCGACACCGCCGGCAAGAATCATATAGTAAAGATTCACTTATCCACTTTCTTTCCGTTTACTTTGAAACCTTCTGTGCTTTCTTTTTTGAAAAGTATCTTAACTGTCATAAGAATAAGTTTAAAATCAAGGGCAAGAGAATAATTTTGTATATAAATCAAGTCCATTTTCAACTTATTATATGCAGAAGTATTGTATTTTCCGAAAACCTGTGCGTAGCCTGTAAGACCGCCTTTAACTTTATATCTACACACAAATTCGGGAATTTCCTCAGAATATTTTTCAACGTGCTCAATACGTTCGGGACGAGGACCTACAATGGACATATCGCCTTTTAAAATGTTAATTAACTGTGGTAACTCGTCTACTCTGAGGGCTCTGATAACTTTACCCACAGGCGTAATTCTTTTGTCGTTATCAACTGCAGGCTGAGGGCCGTCTTTTTCAGCATCGACAACCATACTTCTGAATTTAAGGATGTCAAAGGGTTTTAAATCCCTTGAACAACGCCTTTGCTTATAAAAAACAGGACCGCGGTCATAAATTTTAATACTCAGTGCTATTATGAGAAACAGCGGTGATAAAATAAGTAAACCTAATGAAGAGCCCACTATGTCTATCATTCTTTTAATAAAGCGCTGTTCAAAGGTAAGACCTGTTGCCGAGCATTTCATAATGGGTGAATCGAAATACGTTATCTCAGAAGCACTTCTTATTACAATATCGGAAATTTTGGGTACTACATAAATACTTTTATTCTGTTGATAGCAGTATTTTAACAAATCGTTTCTCAAACGCGCAGGCACGTCACAGATAATAACGCTGTCAAATCTGTCAATTTTACTTGTTATATTGTCATAACCCTCATCAACGTTTGCGGATTCCGCTATAACGTAACGCTCTTCCAACTTGCTCATTTTATAAACAATTTCTGTTGCAAGATGGCTGCCGTATACAATAACCATTTTTTCAGGCGGACTAAGGGCGTGAACAACGCTGAATGACAAATATGTCCACAAAATCAATGCCAGACCCTCAAACAGCATTATATAAAGCATACCGATTACGTTGGCAATAACCGCTTCAATAAGGCAAATCTGAACATATGCGATTGCATTTGTAAAAAGAAGCGCGATAACTTCGTAAAAAATAATTTCACTTTTGCGCAATTCATCTATTCGGTAAGCGCCCAGAATACAACTTGTAACCAACAGCACCGCAAAGTAAACAACTACGATAAACAGTTGACCTTTACCTATATACGGGTGTTCAAATCCCGGGTTATAGACTACGCTCCAGATGAAATAATATATTAAAGTAGAAACCAAACAGAATAATGAAATAGCCGTAACTCGTATAGTTGTACGGTATTGGTCAATCTTTTTCATAATACCTCCGAAGGACTTGCAAAATAACATCCACGGTTGAATATATATCGTTGGGGTGATATTTTTGGATATATTTCAGATTTTAGGGAATATGCTTTGTTTTATTTTACACGTTACCGATGCAGAATCTTTCCCGAAACCGCTTACTAAAAAAGAAGAAGCAGAGGCAATAGAGAGACTTGCACAAGGTGACGAAGAAGCAAAGAAACTTCTTATAGAACGCAACTTAAGGCTTGTTGCACACATAATTAAAAAATATTATTCAAATTACAGTGAACAGGATGATTTAATCTCAATCGGTACAATAGGGCTTATTAAGGGTGTGAACAGTTTTAAACCCGAAAAAGGCGTAAAACTTGCTACATACTGCGCACGCTGTATTGAAAACGAGATACTTATGCACTTCAGATGCAATAAGAAAATTTCTCAAGAAATGTCATTCAGCGACCCCATTGACACAGACAGCGAGGGCAACCCCCTGACACTTATGGATATTATCGCCACAGACGACACCATAATTGACGATATTGACACAAAGAATAAGTTAATAAAACTTGTTAAAATCATAAAGGAAATGCCCGAAAACCGCGACAAAGAAATTTTAATAAAACGATACGGCCTTGACGGAAAAACACCGCTGACACAACGGGAAGTAGCAAAGGAATTAAATATATCGCGCTCGTACGTGTCACGCATTGAAAAGAGGATTCTGGAAGAAATGAAAGACCTTTTCTGAATCGAAGCGCAAAACCGCAATTAAACACACTAATATTACCATTAAACCAAACAAAAGTCAACTTAACCCATTATACTGTAAATAATTGTAATATTCATAAAACTATTTGTAACAAACATTAAACAGCAATTTTCTCTTGACATAAATTTGCGGTTTTGCTAAAATAACATACGTTGAAAATATATCTGCAGACGTATCGAAGTGGTCATAACGGGGCGCACTCGAAATCTTCTTCGTCAAACGGAAGTCAATCTTCCAAAAAGCCTTTAACCGTGCGGTTTCGGGCATCTACCTGTCATCGCATCACCTTGAGTTCTAACGAGAATTCTAATACAACTGAATATTTGCGTTAATCTCGCTTATGCGAGTTAACATACATGGAGACGTATCGAAGTGGTCATAACGGGGCTGACTCGAAATCAGTTAGGGAGCAATCCCCCGCGAGTTCGAATCTCGCCGTCTCCGCCAACGGAACCCTTGAAAACCCAGTGTTTTCAAGGGTTTTCTGTATTTTTGGAATTTTTTGTTTCGGTGATTTTTATATTTATTTGCGTGTTTTTTCACTCGTTTTACGCTTATAAAACTCGTCTGCGATTAGAACAAAATAGCCTTGAAAACGCATAAAATAGGCTTTTTTCAATTCGGCATTATTTGTGTCATTAGAACTTTTGTTGTCGGCACAGATTTTTGGCATTTTTAAAAGTACCGGTTGAAGCACACTTGATTAAAAATCTTATGTGCTTTATCGAGGGGACGGAATTCAAATACGGCAGAAAACAAAAAATGCCGCCCCACCGATCTCTCGGTGGGGCATGGCTTATGTATCAACATTCATCTTTCTTCTTTTGCATCGGCGTTGTTCGTTCTCACGCTCTCTGCGTTGTTTGTATTTAAACTCACGGATGAGTTCTTTATATCGGTCGGTGCGTGGGTTGGATAATTTTTGCGGTGATGCCATATAGCATATAAACTCTTCCTTCACACAGTATTGGGTGCTGCCGATTTTTATACCGTGCAGTGCCTGTTCTTTTATCAGTTCATGTATGCGCTGTGGGTTGTGTCCTACGAGTTCCGCCGCCGTCTGCGTGGGCAGAGCTTCGGGTAGCTCTGCCCACAGCACCTCCAACCATAGCCTGAAGGCTTCGCAGTTTTCTGCGGTGGCTTCGAACATCGGGCGCGGATGCAATTCGGTTCGGTTTGAGAACAGACCGTTCAGTTCGGATAGGAAGCCTACCTCGGTATCCATACGGATTTTGAATATTTCCGCATCTTCTATAAGCACCCGATACTTATGGGTGGTGTGTCCGGTGTTTTCGTGTGGGATATAGTTATGATCCATCAGATATTTCATCTTCCGCGTGGAGATATGCAGGTATTGCCTAAGTTGACATCCACTCATATATTTCTTTTCAGCCATATATAAAATCATCCTTTCGGTTAGCAAAAATGCACCTCTGTCCGAGGTGCATCATTCCTTTGCTTTATTAAAGATATTGCTGATTATATCAGCGCTTTCCTGTTTCTTAGATTTATCGAGGTGAGCATAGATATTTGCCGTCGTCGAGAGGTCAGAGTGACCGAGGAAGGTCGATACATTCAGCAGAGGCACATCTTGGTTGATAAGAATACTTGCGAAGGTGTGCCGTAGGTCGTGGAAGCGAATCTTTCGCAGGTTATATCTTTCAATGAGGTCTGCAAAGCGTTGGGTGACTCTGTTCGGTCTTAACAGTTCGCCGAGCTGATCTACACAGATATAATCATCATATTTGCGGTTATAGCTGCCCTTGAACATTCTGCGATATAAGTCTTGCTTTTCCCGTTCCTCGCACAGCATTTCATAGACGGGGTCCGGCAGAGGAAGGGTTCGGCGACTTGATTTATTTTTCATTTCTTCTACGGGTTCTACAATGACCTTACCGTTTTCCTTGTACTCGATCACCTTGGTGTCAAGCAGGATGGTGCGCTTATCCCAATCCACTCTTGACCACCGAGCACCCAAGGCTTCGCTTCGGCGCAGTCCCAAGCCACCTGCTAACATTACCGCCGGATAGATTACATCACCGCGGAAAAGTCCGAGCATTGTTATCAGTTCGTCCTCGGAATAATTTTCGCCGGTGAATTTATTTTTCTTTGGGCGGTCGATTCGGTCGAAGGGGTTGGCATCTATCAGCTCGTCCTTGAACGCTCTTTTAAAGGCGCTGTGCAGGACGGTGTGATAGTGGATGACGGTGTTGGCAACAACACCCGATTCGAACATCCAGTCATAAAAATCCTCGATGTCCTTTGAGGTGATGTTGCCAACCGTCAGATTACTGTGGGCAGTAAAATACCGCCGAATTCTACCGTAGATCATTCCATGGTAGCTTTCGGCGGTACTCTTTTGGATATTCTTTTCAATCTTTCTATAGTGTGCGCACATATAATCGAAGATTGGAATATCCGAAGCAGGTTTTTCATTTCGGGCAAGCTGCTCGGCGTAATCATTTTCAAAGGTTTGTACTACCTCTCGGTAGGCCTTGTTCACCTTTGATTTGTTTGTGCCTTCGGGAAGACCGAGGGCACGCCACACAGGTTTTGTCTTACCGTTTTCTTTTACTTGTATTACGGCATAGAGACGACCCTTTTTAGCCTGTACGCTGGCTGCAAGTGTGGTTTTGGCATCCATTCGTCATCACTCCTTTTTTATTTTTGCCAACACGAACAATATCACAAGTTGGTTTGCAAGTCCAGACATTATCGGAAGTTTTCTCAAGAAAATAGACCATCGGGTTCGAACTTTTTCTGTCCTTTTGCTGTAAATAATCGATAAGCTGCGATTTGGCAATGCGATTTTCTCTGCCGACCTTGACCGCCGGCAGAGTTTTTTCTTTGATAAGCTTGTAGACGGTTTTGGTACTTACTCTCAATATCTCCGCTACTTCAGCGGCAGTCAGCGCCGCAGGATAACAGCGCAATTCTTTTTCGCGCTCTTTTTTAGTCATAGGCTAACTCCTTTCTCCTACATTTTTATCGTAGGTATTTCTGTTTCTTCTGTTTCGGTTTCCTCGGCGGTATCGGCATCGCTTATGGCGGTGATTGCACCGACAGCAAGACCGATAACAGCACCGAGATTTGATGCGTTTTGTTCCGCTTCAATTCTTTTACGGCGTTCTTCGGGATCTTCGCTGCCGTCAGTTACGCCAGCCAAAGAACGCAGAGCAGAGTTGATAACACCGCCGCCAACACCGAGGCTCCCACCGATATCGCTGTGCGTATTATCCACGTGCGGCGGTCGGTTTTCTCCTGTGCCTTGGCGATAGCCTTCTCCAGTTCCTTGCCCTGTTCCAAGGTATCGTTCATAACTTTTTCGAGATGACTCCCAGCCTGTTGTTCGTGGTTCTTCATCTGCAATAAAATATTCTCCACTGCCGTCTGCTGACTGCTCAGCTTGTAGGTCATCTCCTTGATTGCCTTGTCGAACTGTCCCTGTTCTGTTTCCGACCACTGTTCCATCATTGATTTCATCTTCGATACGGTCAGAAGGGTTCTCATCAACTCGTAGACCTTCGGCTGAAAATCCACCGCCGACTGTAGCAGGCTCACCATTGTATCCCAATCCTTTTCTTGAATCGGCACCATGACGGGCAGAGCGTTCTTCTGCATCTCGGTGATCCCTTGCGCGTTTTTCTTCGTAAGGTTCTCCACCAAACTGTTTTCTGTTCTTGTAGTGTTGCTGTCTGAATTGTAATTCATATTCAATATTCTCCTTTAAATATTTTTCATCGTGCAGGGTTTTATCTCTGCATTTTTTACCGTTTGGACAAGTGAAAGTTATATATTTTCTTTCATCTGTCCAAGTAATTTCATATCCTTTGCGTTGCATTTCGAATATAAAATCTTGTTTGCTGCCACTTTTGTTCATTGCCGAGTCGATGTCAGCCATCAGTCTGAACTTCCAACTCTCGCCTTTGGCTGCGGCGCGGTACTCGCGGCTTGAAATTTTTGCGCCGTCTTTTTTATACGGTTTTAGAACACTCAGCCCGTGTTCGTTACAGATACTGTCGCTGAGTGTTCGCAACCGAGTCAGCGTTCCGGGGTTCTGCCTGAGCTTGTTACCGTTTTCATAATGCACAGAGTTTATAACAAAGTGATTGTGAAGATGCTCAGCATCGGTATGGGTTGTCACTAAAACTTCGTGACCGGGCCACGCTTTTTCTGCGAACTCCAAACCGATTTTGTGAACCTGCTCGGCGGTAACATTTTCTCTCGGAGAAAAGGATTGCACGTACTGATAAAAGGTAACGCCGCCGGTCTTTTTATAAGTGTTTTTCGTTACCATAAATTCCGTGAATGCATTTTCTCCGTTACAGTTAACACCGCCGACAAGACGGCGGCCACTATCCTCGTCTGCAACTTTTTTCTGTTGCAAACAATAATCAATGACCGCCTTCATCGCGCTGATGCTTTGATTGGATTCGGGAATATAATTTACGGTTGCCATTATCCCTTCCTCACAATCTTTAGCAGTTGTTCGTAGATTTTTCTCTGTTCGTCAACAACATCTTGAAAATCATACGACTGAAACACACCCGAATTTATTTTTGTTGTGATCTGATTTAAGTTGTTACCGATGCGCTTGAGTTCGATCAACAACGGCTTTACATCCTCTGCAACGTGGATGGGTGTTTCGAGCGAAAGCGAAACAATATAGTCAGTAATACTCCGCTTGGCGCATTTGGCATTTCGCTCGATTCGTTCTTTTTCAGCTTTTGTCAGCCGAATGGTTAGCGTGTTATCACGCCGTCTTTTTTCGCTCATTTTTATCACTCCTTTTGTAATAATAGTGGGTTCGGGCTACTGCCCGTAAATTAGGCGTTTCGGCGGATAGCCGGACGCTCTGCTTGCCCCAGACTGAAGTCTGGGAAACGGAAACCCGAAGTTTCCAAAATCGCCCCCAAATTTGCGTTTTAATTCTTGGGTAGGGTGTTTACGCCTTTTCCTTGTGAACCGCCCTCAAATCGCGCACAAATCGGTTACAGGGACGAAAGGAACGCATGTGCCGAATGTTTTGGGAGTCCCTTTTTATTCGTCACTTACGGCACTTTCGTCACGGGCAGAGGAAGAATAATTCACTTCTAAGAGCCTGACTCCGTTACTGCGGTGGCTACGGAAACTTAAACCGAACTCTTCCAAACTGTACCGCCAAAGGTTCATCATCTGCTTGAGTCCCTTTACCGATACAGTCGACTCCGTATGCGCATTATAGAGGTCGGCAAACTCTGTGTTACTTCCGCTGAAAGATTTTTGCTCTTTCATAAAATCAATCAGCAGTTCCATTTCCTTCGGCAACAACATTTCACGGTTTTCCATGCTGTCCCGAAGCATTTTCCATACAAATTCTTTTTTGGAAAACTGCAGTTCGAGCTGACGGTCTTCCACGTCACGACCTGTGCAATAGAGCGTGGCACTGTTAGCGTTGCGCTTACTCTTGTCAAGAACAAATGCAGTGTCAACTGCGCCTACGATACCTGTGGTGCCGGTTAGCTTATTGAATGGATCGTTGTCGCCTTGCTTACGCAGGTGATGCACCAGCAGAAGACAAATATTCAGTTCGTCTGCCAACTGTTTCATCTGCCGTATCTCGTCATAGTCGTTTGCGTATGAGGTATCGATATTGTTATTGCGCACGATCTGAAAGGTATCGATAGCAACAAAAACGGTATCGGGATGCTCTTTTACAAACTCACGCACCTGTTCGCAGAGGCCGTCCGATAGAGTTCCAGCAGAGGTAGCGAAGAAAGCATTGGGAGGCACTTCGTCCGTGATGCACAGAAGACGATTCTGAACACGGCGCAGGGTATCTTCAAGACAAAGATACAAGGTAGTTCCTCTGTTGGTCTTTAAGTCCCACACAGGTTCGCCTTTAGCAATGCGCACACACAGATCCAGCACCCACCACGATTTGCCTATCTTGGAAGCACCGCCGAGGATACACATCCCTTGCGGTAATAAGGTCTCGACACAAAACTTTGTCGGAGGCAGTTTCATGTCCATTAAGGTTTCGCCGTCAATGACAGCAAGTTTTACATTTTTATCAGCCATAGGATTTTCTCCTTTCTACAAAAAGTAAGAGCGAAAACATCGGCGGCGGAACCGGTGCTTTCGCTCTCCTAATTATCTAATGGCTGAAAAATTGAAAATTACATAAAATGTTGTGAGTGTTAAAAATCGTTTCTGAAAAAAGTGTGATTTTTAATGACAACGGAATATTTTTGTGATATAATTATCGTAGAGTACGGTTTATGGTACAGAACATTTTGTAAAATTATAGTGCGGAGGGAAGCTAATGAGGGCAATCGAAACAAAACCTATCGGCGATGCGAATTTTTATAAATTCTCCATCGACTTCGTTGGCGATAAATTTATCATAGGCGGAAAAACTTTGCCGCTCGGAATTATCACGCACGACATATTAAATATCCCCGTTGACAAACAACCTGCTATCGGTGACGTGGGCAATGAATTAATTACTTTATACAGTCGTCTGAATTCAGAAAACTACAGCGATGAGCTTTTTATAAGCATTAGAGAAACGATTGAAAAAATAATCAAGATTATAAAAAATGTAAAACCGTTTTCTTACTTCAACATCAAGGGTGAATACGATTACATTAACCTGCTTCTCAGTGATGAAAAAATTAAGGAGTGGAATCGCAATTTTTCTTCTATGCCGATCCCCAACATTAATTTTGTTCCCGAAGGCACGGCTATGTATGACCATGTTGTTATTCTCACCGAGTTTATAAAATCCTATATGTATCTTTGTACCGACACCGTCAATTTTTATAACATTGCGAAGACCTATTTTGTAAACCTCACTGAGAACGGTTTTCGTGACAAAGTGCTTCTCGCCGGATATACAAAAGAATTCTTTTCGCACGAAGGAATATTAGAGTGGCTTGAAGAAATGAATGTGACCGATTTCACATACAACTTTACGCTTGAGCCGGGCGTTTGGATGGCACCCGTTATACTAAAAAATAAGGATGGCATGTCTTTGCTCGGCCGCCGAATTCATTTTGACCGTATGCTTAATTTTTACGTTACCGATATGTTTGAGGGACTCGCTGTTGGACATTACTCATGGCAATGCGGGATCTGTCATAAATTTTTCTTTATGGAGACGGCGCGTAAACAACTATATTGCAGCACAGTCAATCCGGAGTATGGTGTTCCTTGCGCTTATGTCGCTAAAAACAAATTAAACATGCCAAAGCAAAAGAAATCAGACGGGCGCGGTTATGTTACTTGGAAACACAGAAAAGACTCTATCCGCCGTGAAAAATATCTCACAAATAACAATAAACCAAACGCAAAATACGATGTGGAGACCTGCCTTAAAGCAAGAGAACTTATCAACCGCTATTTTGAACAGGCACAAATTGATTTTGACTACGCTGAGAACGGGTATGAACAGGATATGGCTTTAGAGCATATCTTTGCCGAGGCAAAACGGTTGCTCAGTAAAAAATAACAGTATTTTATTCTTTGAAAGGAGGTGCGAGTGTGAACGCAGAATATATCAAAGTTGCAAACAAATTGCTTTGCGGTATCACGGACAAGCGGTTGCGTGAGCCGGAAATATGGAACGATATTCTTTCTTCTGTTCGGTCGGGCAGACTTCAGCTTTGGGAAATTAACGATGAAATTCTGCGCATAAAATATTTTTGCAAAGAAAAAATCGAACTCGCATCTGCCTTTACCGAGACCGATAAAAGCGATGTGCGGTTCGATGATTTGAACGACTATTTTATCGCCGCCCTTGAGAGCCGTGACAAAGGATATTTTGAAGCGTTTATCAATGCTTACGAGCCTGCCCTTGAAAATTCCGCCAACCGTTTTGTTATGCATTACGGTCTGAGCGAGGATGATGCAGAGGATATCAAGCAAATCTTTTGGGAGACTCTGTGGTTTGCCTTCCTTGGCTACGATGCGGATGATACGATTCCATTATTGCAGTATGTGAAAATGGCGGTGCCACAGAAGCGGCTCGAATATATCCGCACGGTAAAAAACGCCTGCTCTGTTCCTACCGAAAACGGCTATAATGAATTGCGGAAGGTTATGGGTATTTATAATAACAATCCTGAACTTTCTGCAAATGAGCGTATCGCCCTCATTGCAAAAGAAACAGGCTTTGCCGTAGATAAGGTTACCGAGCTTGTTGCCATCGGCAAGGCTACCGAGTATCCCATCGCCATCGTACCGACAGAGGATGACGAAGAGGAAGAGTCGAGCGCGATCTCGGATGAGCTTATCGAAGATCCGTCGGTGTCCCTGTTCCAAGAGGCTTGGCGCAGCATCTGCCGTGATTATTTCCGCACCGCTGCCGATAAAATTTCACCGAAAGATAAACAAATAATATCCTTATCCCTCGGCGTTTGCTTTGACTGCTTCGGTATCTTCAAGCCGAGTTCCTATGCGGAAATTGCTTTAAAGCAAGGTGCTGCAGGTGAGAAAAGTATTGAAAAGAAACGCAAGACCGCCATTGAAAAGTTTGCCAAGGAGCTTTGCGACTTGGGATTCTGCGACGGTGTGACCTTAAAGAGAACCGCGCTAAAAACAGAAAACAAAAAAGTGGTTTCCGTATCGTATTCTTATACTCCACATGGCGATGGCGAAGCCGGTGAGATAATTCATACTCCTACCGGCAAACAACGTTTTTATATTGTTCGGCTTGCTGAAAATGATGAGACCGGTGCTTACGCTGAATACGTATCAAAAATAATTTGCTATATGAGCGGCAATTTTATTAAAGAAAAGTTTTATGCCATTCCCCTCGAAGAACTTTCCAAGGTAAATAAACACAACGCAAAACCACGGCTGCCTTTTTATAAAAAACCCCATACAATCAAACAGCAATAGTTTTATCGACCCGTAGGCCGTTTGAGATAAAACAAACGCCTACAAAGGCAAAATAAAAAAAATACCCACCGGATTTTGTGGCAAAGTTCCGTGCTGAACCGCCGCATCCTGTGGGTATTTTTATGCTTATTTTAAGTCTGTATTTTCAGAGTCCATACATACGCAGACATACCAATAATATCCGTCATACATCACTCCGACCGCCATATAGGTGTACTTGGAGCTGCCGACATACGACCAATGTAATTTGCTGTTCCTGAATCCGTCCGCTATAGAGTAGGCTATCTCATCAGCGGTGCCGCCCCAATTACCTTTGCCGATGGCTTCGCGCACATTAGCGGTATAATAATTTTCTTCGCCCTCGATTCCGTACAGCGACCAGTCCACATATTCGCCGTATTGTAATGCTTCAGCGGCGGCTCGTTGGTCGGTGGTGTCGTGCGCAAAATTTGTTTTAAGCTGTGTGCATCGGTAATTACAGTATTCGGTCAGTCCGGGGATGACTGTTGCTGTAACATCGCCCTGTTCGGTGCGGAACTGATTTATGTATTCTGCGACCTTCTGTGCGACTGTATCGGCACTCGGCTTGGGCGGTACTACTATTTTCTCTGTCGATTCATCGGGAAGTTCATCTTCGGGCGGATCAACCATATATCCGTACACATTAATATCTTCCCACGTCGGTTGATATTCCGTTATGCTTTCGGTGGTGGATTCCACCGCCGCCGTTGATGTGGTTGGCTTTTCCGTTTCAGTGGTTTTTGTTTCTTCTGTTGGTTTTGTTGTTGTCGTAGGCGCTGTAGCGGTTGCGGTCGGCTCGGTTGCTTGAGCCTTGCTCTCGGTCGTGGTAGACGCCTTTTCTTCCCCTGTCGGCTCTACCGCCGTTGTAGACGGTGTTTCGGTTGGAGCATCTGTTGTTACCGTTTCCGATATCTCTGTCGGTGGACTCTCCATAGGCGGCAGCACAGTGTTGCCACCGCATCCCACCATACTCACGAGCACCCCACAGCAGAGAAGAAAGATTATAATTTTCTTCATATATCCTCGACCTCCTGCAGACCTTCCATTACCTCAACCATAATCCGTGTTGCGAGGATAAATCCTGAACTGAACGCCTCACGCTCGGTAATGCAGGACAGTTCGCTTGTGCAGTCCTTGAACTTTTCAAAGGTTTCTTTCTGTTTCTCTGTGAGTGAAGAGTTTAATTCTTCCTCGTTTTTGCATATCAGTTTGACGAGCTTATCCACTCTCGTTCCTCGCTTGATATACCTTTCGTGCGGACTGATGTTGCCGTAGTATAAATCTTCAAGTGTTGTCATGTGCATTGCACCTCCTTTTTGCAACACAAACATATACCACAACACTTTCTACAAGTCCAGACAAATATGAAAAAAGCTCCGCTTCAAACCCGAAGCGGAGCCTTCTTAATGTTTTGTAATATTACTATTTATATTATAGTTTTTTAACAAATAAAGCACGAATCGCATTGAGAACAGCAAGGATCATTACGCCGACATCGGCAAAAATTGCAATCCACATATTAGCTGCTCCAAAAGCCACAAGAATGAGGGACAGAATTTTAACGGTAATTGCGAAGACGATATTTTGATGTACGATTCTTAGGCACTTACGGGAAATCTTGATAGCCTTTGCAATTTTCAGCGGATCATCATCCATAAGAACAATGTCGGCGGCTTCAATGGCTGAATCCGAACCCATAGCACCCATAGCGATACCAATATCAGCACGGGAAAGCACAGGAGCATCGTTGATACCGTCGCCAACAAACGCAAGTCTTGTTCTCTTAGACTTTGAAGAAAGAAGCTCTTCCACTTTGGAGACCTTATCGCCCGGCAAAAGTTCGCTGTAAACGGTGTCAATACCAAGCGAGCCTGCAACCTGCTGGGCTACAGCTTTTGCATCGCCGGTGAGCATAACCGTCTTTTGAACGCCTGCCTTTTTAAGCTCCGCCATCGCTTTGGCAGAGGAGGGCTTGACTACATCGGAAATAACGATGTGTCCGGCGTATTCGTTATCAATTGCGATGTGGATAATCGTTCCTACTTTATGACAGTCGGAATAAGGGACACCGATCCGCTTCATCAGCTTGTCATTACCGGCAGCAATCAACTGTCCGTCAACCTTGGCAATCACGCCGTTGCCGCTGATTTCTTCTACTTCACTGACTCTGCTTCTGTCAAGCTCTAAACCGTATGCACGCTGTAAGCTTTGTGCAATGGGATGAGAGGAAGCAATTTCAGCAAGGGCGGCGTATTCGATTAGTTTATCTTCCGGCAGTTCATTGTGATGAATAGCGGTAACTTCAAACACACCCTGCGTCAGTGTGCCTGTCTTATCAAACACTACATAACCGGTTTGGGATAGAGCTTCAAGATAATTTGATCCCTTGACCAGCACGCCTTCCTTGCTTGCTCCACCGATACCGGCAAAGAAACTGAGGGGAACGCTGATAACAAGCGCACAGGGACAGCTTGCTACAAGGAAGGTAAGTGCTCTATAGATCCACACGCTCCAATTGGCAGGACTATTCAGAATCAGCATACAGAAAAGCGGTGGGATGATCGCTAACGCCAATGCGCTATAACAAACGGCGGGTGTGTATATCTTCGCAAATCTGGAGATGAAGTCTTCCGACTTCGATTTGCGTGAGCTGGCATTTTCTACAAGGTCAAGAATTTTCGATACCGTCGATTCGCCAAATTCCTTTGTAGTGCGTATCTTCAAAACGCCGGTCATATTAATACAACCGCTGACAACTTCATCGTTTATCCTCACATCACGGGGCAGGCTTTCGCCGGTCAGAGCACTTGTGTTCAGAGAAGATTGCCCTTCAATAACAACACCGTCAATCGGGATTTTCTCACCGGGCTGAACAATAATTACTGTCCCAATTTCAACATCGTCGGGATCTACCTGTATCAGTTTGCCGTCTTCCTCAATGTTCGCATAATCCGGTCGAATATCCATAAGTTCGCTGATGTTTCTGCGACTTTTACCCACAGCATAGCTTTGGAATAACTCGCCCACCTGATAGAACAGCATAACGGCGATGGCTTCAACATAATCGCCGCTATCCACAACTCCGATGATCATTGCACCAATAGTGGCGATGGCCATTAGAAAGTTTTCGTCAAACACCTGACGGTTCAAAATGCCTTTTCCGGCTTTGATCAGAATGTCATAGCCTATAATAAGGTACGGAATTAAGTACAGAAAAAATCGTGGTAGTCCGTCTATCGGTAGAAAAGCCAAGCCGATCATCAACACTGCTGAAACGATGATCCTTATGAGCATCTTTTTTTGCTTCTTCGTCATAGCATATTCCTTTCACAGAAAACGGCATCCGCATCCTGCGTCTGTCAGGAATTAGGATGCCTTATCCAAGTTTATGTAGTTTATAAATAGATCTCGCAGTCGTCCTCGACCTTTTTGCAGTTTTTAAGAACAGCTTTCATAACCGATGCGGCATCGGCACCGTCTTCAAATTCTACGATCATTTTCTGTGTCATAAAGTTTACCGTTGCTTCTTTAACACCGGCAGTCTTTTTTGCGGCATCTTCCATTTTCAGTGCACAGCCCGCACAATCAACTTCGATTTTATAAGTTTTCTTCATAATATGATACTCCTTTGCAGTTCAATTAAATGGTTGTTTAATCATTGCTTATAGTATATTGTACGATTAAACAAATGTCAATGTGTTGGGATAAATGACTTCTTATAGGGATAATCTTTTGTCTAAATGGATTATTTGCTGTTTACATATTGTTATTTCTGGGCCTAAATGGTATAATGGTAACGTGTTAGGAGGTAGTATTATGGACTTTAACCCGTTACCGCATGATCACGGACATCTTTCCGGGGAATTACGGCTTGAAATGCCGAAACCCGAGACCTTTGAAACGGTTTCCGAGCTTATGAAAATGATGAGCGACGGAAAACGCATACAGATATTTTGGCTCTTATGCCATTGTGAAGAATGCGTTATCAATATATCGGCACTTCTCGATACAAGCAGTCCTGTCGCATCCCATCATCTGAAGCTTTTGAAAACCGCCGGGCTTATCACAAGCCGCCGTGAAGGAAAAGAGGTCTATTACACAGCAACGAAGACCACCAGAACTGAGGTACTTCACGAGATGATTGAGCAGATCGTTGAAGTAGCGTGTCCCGCAGATGATGCACTCACGGAAACACATATGCACGCTCAGGATTCCTCCATACAAACAGTAACCGAGGTACACGAGCTTTTGATAAGCGATCTGACAAGACGATATACGATAGAAGAGCTTTCTTCTAAATTTCACATCAATCAAACCACGCTGAAAACCACCTTCAAAACGGTTTTCGGACAGTCAATCGGCGGATATATGAAGGAATACCGTATCAAACGGGCAAAGGAGCTCCTTTGCCACAGCGATGCTTCCGTTGCTGAAATTGCTTGTGCTGTTGGTTATGAGAATCAAAGCAAATTCACAGTTGCTTTTCGTGATATAACAGGAGTGCTCCCACGTGACTATCGAAAAGCACATACAAAAGAATAGAACAGATCATTCGGAGCCGCATCACATCTATGATACGGCACCTTTAAATTTTTTTAAAAAATCGATTTACCTATTGACAATGTAGGCAAATAGGAATATAATGTAGTAAACTTAATAATCAAACCGTTGAAGCGGAGATAACGGCAATTATGCCTTTACAGAGAGCCTGTGGTGCTGAGAGTCAGGTAAGAAACAAGTTGTCAAATGGACCGCTGAGGGCGCAGTCAAATGGATTTTTCCAAAGTATTCTGCGACGCTGTAGGCAAGCGTACAAATGCCGGGGATATGTTAGTATCCTGCTAAGCGCATAGGGTCATTTCTATGAATCAAGGTGGCACCGCGGATAATGTTTGTATTATTCGTCCTTGACAGATGGTATATTTCTGTCAAGGGCGTTTTCTGTTTTATAACTCCTTTGGCAGTGAAAGTCAAAGGAGTTTTTCCCTTATAGGAGGTAAATACAATGTTGCTAACAAAA
Source organism: Prevotella sp. (assembly GCA_017623155.1). Classification (GTDB taxonomy): domain Bacteria; phylum Bacteroidota; class Bacteroidia; order Bacteroidales; family Bacteroidaceae; genus Prevotella. The sequence goes on from JAGAPR010000006.1 coordinate 16,805, forward strand.
CGCTGGCGCCCTGTGGGACGCCGAATCATCAACTTACACACGGAGAAATATCATATACTAAAACCAGCTTAAACCTATACGGAGGTAATCATAATGAAAACTGAAAAAATTCCTTATAAAATCTATCTTAACGAAAGCGAAATGCCGCAGTCTTGGTATAACCTGCGTGCCGATATGAAGAAGAAACCGGCACCGCTCCTTAACCCCGCAACGCTTCAGCCAATGAAGGCGGAAGAGCTTGAAGGTGTATTCTGCGAAGAACTCATTGCACAAGAGCTTGATAACGATACTCCCTATTTTGAAATTCCCGAAGAAATCCGTAATTTCTATAAAATGTACCGTCCCGCACCGCTTGTTCGTGCCTACTGTCTTGAAGAAAAACTCCAAACTCCCGCAAAGATTTATTACAAATTTGAGGGCAACAACACCAGCGGCTCTCATAAACTGAACTCTGCTATTGCTCAAGCCTATTACGCTAAAAAGCAAGGGCTGAAAGGCGTAACCACCGAAACCGGTGCCGGTCAATGGGGCACTGCTCTTTCTATGGCTTGTTCGTATTTTGATCTTGACTGCAAGGTGTATATGGTTAAATGCTCGTATGAACAGAAGCCGTTCCGCCGTGAAGTTATGCGTACCTACGGCGCATCGGTAACTCCTTCGCCGTCAATGGAAACCGAAGTCGGCAAAAAGATCCTTGCTGAACATCCTGGCACCACCGGAAGTCTTGGTTGCGCTATTTCCGAAGCGGTGGAAAAGGCTGTTACAAGCGACGGCTACCGCTATGTGCTCGGCAGCGTACTTAATCAGGTTCTTTTGCACCAGTCAGTTATCGGTCTTGAAACAAAGGCAGCGCTTGATAAATACGGCATTAAACCCGATATGATCATCGGTTGTGCAGGCGGCGGTTCCAACCTCGGCGGTCTGATTGCTCCGTTTATGGGTGAGAAGCTGCGTGGAGAGGCGGATTACCGTATCATCGCCGTTGAGCCTGCATCCTGCCCGAGCTTTACAAGGGGCGTATATGCCTACGACTTCTGCGATACGGGCAAGGTCTGTCCGATGGCGAAAATGTATACTCTCGGTTGTGATTTCATCCCTTCTGCCAACCACGCAGGCGGTCTGCGTTATCACGGCATGAGCTCTACACTTTCCGAGCTTTATGACCAAGGACTTATGGAAGCTGTAAGTGTAAAACAAACCGATGTATTTGAGGCGGCGGAATATTTTGCAAGGGTTGAGGGTATCCTTCCCGCTCCCGAAAGCTCTCACGCCATCCGCGTTGCAATTGATGAAGCACTGAAATATAAAGAAACCGGCGAGGAAAAAACCATCGTATTCGGTCTTACCGGCACCGGCTATTTCGATATGGTGGCTTATGAGAAATTCCACGACGGACAGATGAGCGATTACATCCCCACCGACGCAGAGCTTGAAGCCTACCGTGCTAAACTGCCAAAAATAGATTAAGGAATTCGCTTATACACAAAAAGGCGTCGCTATTCAGCGACGCCTTTTACTATGTTTTTTCTTTACGTAATTTTTTATTTCATCAAATCACTTAGTTTGATACCGTCAAAATAGGTATTCACCATATTGTGAAACTCTGTCCACATTGGAAGTGTAGGACATGTATCTGCTCGGTCGCACTTTTCTGCATTACATTGAAGGCAGGTAACGGGAGCAAGATCGCCCTCTGCGAGTCGTAAAATATCGCCTACTTTGTAATCCTTAGGTTCTCTTGACAATCGGTATCCACCACCTTTACCATGAACACCCTCGACATAATTATTCTTTGAAAGTACAGGCATAATCCTTTCGATATATTTAAGCGATAAACCCTGACGCTCAGCCACTTTTTTCATTGCAATATAGCCATCACTTTGATTTTGTGCCAGGTCAAGCATTACTCGCAGTGCATATCTCCCTCTTGTTGAGATCAACATTATACATTTCCTCCTATAATATTCTCGGCATAGCGGACAGTTTCCATCGCATCCTTTGCATATTTATCCGCGCCTATTTTATCGGCATATTCTTTTGTTAAAACAGCACCGCCTACCACGATCTTGCACCAAGGGGCCTTAACTTTTAGTTGTTTGATGGTTTCCTCCATAGCGGGAACGGTGGTGGTCATAAGAGCGCTAAGTCCAACTAAAGGTGCGTGAAGCTGCATAGCCGTTTCTACAATTTTTTCGGGCGGTACGTCTTTGCCAAGATCCACAACATTAAAGCCATAGTTTTCGAGCAAGAGCTTTACTATATTTTTGCCGATATCGTGAATATCACCGTGAACGGTGGCAATTACAAAAGTACCTTTATCGGCGGATTTTTCACCGCCTGCCATAAACGATTTTATAACTTCAAAGGCGCTTTTGGCGGCTTCAGCACTCATAAGTAACTGCGGCAGATAGACCGTCTTTTCTTCAAAGCCTTTGCCTACGGTGTTGAGCGCAGGGATGATCTCGCTATTAACAATTTCGAGCGGAGCAATGCTTGAAAGCAGCATCTTTGTAAGTTCAGCGGCTTTATCCTTGAATCCTTTTATAACAGCATGTTGAAGCTCGGAAGAAAATTCTTCGGAAGTCTTTTTAGTTTCAGCGGTTGTAGCAGGTGCGGTAACTGTAAACAAATCTGCCACACTGATATATTCCGCACAGTTTTCGTCCATTCCTTTTAGCGCTTTATAGGTGTAGTAGGTTTTCATCATATCAACAGAGTACGGATTCATAATAGCCGCTGAAAGTCCGTTTTCGAGAGCTAAAGCAAAAAACGTGCCGTTTATGGCATCCCTGTTCGGCAGTCCGAAGGAAATGTTTGAAACGCCGAGAGAGGTATGGCAACCAAGCGTATATTTTATCGTTTTAAGCGAGGACAGAGTGGCAAGAGCCGCTTTGTTGTCAGCGCTTATGGTCATAGCCAACGTGTCGAAAATGATATCCTTTCTTTCGATGCCGTATTTTGCGGCGGTATAGAGTATCTTTTCGGCAATTTTAACTCTGCCTTCGGCCGTTTCGGGAATACCATCCTCATCTAAAGTAAGGGCTACCACCACTCCGCCGTATTTTTTAACCAGCGGAAATACGGTCTCCATACTCTCACGCTTACCGTTTACGGAATTGATCATTGCTTTACCGTTATAACGGCGAAGCGCCGCTTCCATTGCGGTAACATCAGCGGTATCGATCTGTAAAGGCAGGTCGATCACTGCCTGCAATTCACAAACGGCATTTTTTAGCATTCCCACTTCGTCAATATCGGGAAGTCCCACATTGACATCAAGGATATGCACACCCTTTTCCTGCTGATTGACACCCTCAGACAGAATATAATCCATATCGTTATCAAGCAGTGCCTGCTTAAAACGCTTTTTACCCGTAGGATTGATACGCTCACCGATAAGGACCGGCTTTTCGCCGAATTCTACCGAATGGGTATAAGAAGATACCATTGTTATAGTCTTATTTTGGGTAGGCATCGGTGCGAAATCAGAAGTCTTGCGATATAAAGACTCAATGTATTCCGGTGTAGTGCCACAGCAACCGCCCACAAGACGAACGCCTTTTTTCACAAGAGAAGACACTTCATCAGAAAATTCATCGGCCGTTACATCAAAAACCGTTTTACCGTTTACCGACTTTGGAAGTCCTGCATTGGGTTTTAGTATTACAGGAACAGATGCATATTTAAGCAGTTCCGCTGCAACACCTCGAAGCTGACGAGGGCCTAAAGAGCAGTTTGCACCCAAGGCATCTGCGCCCATACCTTCGAGAAGTGCCACCATAGCGGCAGGTGTTGCACCCGTCATCAGCTTACCGTCCTCACCGTAAGCGTTGGAAACGATTACGGGAAGATTACTGTTTTCCTTTGCGGCAAGGAGAGCGGCTTTGGTTTCGTAAGAGTCGTTCATTGTTTCAATGATAATAAGGTCTACGCCGTATTTTACGCCAAGCTTTACGGTTTTGGCAAAAACGCTTACCGCATCCTCAAAATCAAGATCACCAAGAGGTTTTAACAGTTTTCCTGACGGTCCTATATCAAGTGCTATAAATTTTTCGCTCTTAGATGCAGACTGTTCTCTTGCGGCTTTAGCATTAAAAACAGCCGCCATTATGATATTTTCAAGCTCGTCCTCAGCAAATTTAAGAATATTTGCGCCAAAGGTATTGGTACAAACAACATTACTACCCGCATCAAAGTAAGCTTTGTGAATGTTTGTAATCACGTCGGGGTGCGACAAATTCCAGCGTTCGGGATGTTCTCCAGGTTTTAATCCTTGCGCCTGCAACAGCGTTCCCATACCGCCGTCAAGATACACTATGTTGTTTTTTAGATATTCTCTGAAATTCATTAGACACCTCTGAATGTGCAGTTTTTCATATTACAAACATCGCATTTATTTTTTGTTTGTTTTTCCTCGCCGCCAAGTCCTACTATTGCCGTAACCGATTTTGACGGCGACATAAGCAGACTGTCAGTCAAGGTCAGCCCTATCTGCTTTTCGGGGGAAAGCACGGCAAAAATATCCTTTTGTGCGGTGAGTGGCAAATCGCCGTAACCAGGGCTGAATCGTGGTCTTGTGCCTACATTATATTCTTTTGAAATATCGGCACAAAAAGCGTCACAAAGCGCCTCTATCCGCTCAGCGCCGATAGCCTGAAACATCAGCGCTTTTGAGGGGGAAATCCGTCCGTATTTAGCAATAAGACGGTCAATTTCTACGCCTATCGTTGCGGCAAAAAGAATAGCCTTTTTTGAGCCATTAAGATTAAGTGCCAACTTTTCGGACTTAAAGCTTAATAAATCAAAGTTGCAAATATCTCCACTTGTTTTAACGGGTAACTCGCGGTAACAAACCTTATATGTAAATTTATCTTTTGCTTCCTTTATGCACTCTTCAAGAAGCAACAATACCTCTTTATTTGCCGCTTTACACCCTGCATACCGCAAGATTTCCTTTTCGCAAAAAGGCGGCTCGTTATAGGTTTTACTTAAAATCACAGAATTCATTTTCCTAACATATCCGAAAGATTATTTTGTATCTTTGCCGCCACGTCGGGCTTGTTCATCGAGTATACATGCACATTGGTGATACCGTTAGCATATAAATCGATAATCTGGTCGGTAGCATAGGCAATACCTGCCTGCTTCATAGCGGCAGGATCAGAACCGAATTTATCCACAAGACTTTTGAAACGCTGTGGCATAAACGAGCCTGAGAGTTTGATAGCACGGTCGACCTGATTGGCATTTGTGATAGGCATAATTCCCGGAATAACAGGTACAGTAATACCCGCCTCACGAATCTTATAAAGGAAATTATATAAAAGATTATTATCAAAAAACATCTGCGTGGTCAGAAAATCACAACCAGCATCCACTTTTTCTTTAAGTCTTTTTATATCATCTTTTTGATTTACACTTTCGGGATGAATTTCGGGATAGCAAGCGCCGCCAATACAAAAATCTGGGTTGGCAACTTTGAGTTCTAAAACAAGGTCTATGGCGTGCTTATAGTCCCAACCGCTTCGGTCGGCATTTTGGAGTTCTGCAGGGATATCTCCTCTGAGCGCCATAACATTCTGGATTCCCGCCGCTTTTATTTCTTCGATCTTTTTCTTTATGGTTTCCTTTGTTGATGAAACACAAGTGAGGTGCTCTAAGGTTGGCACACCGTAAAGCTTTTTTATATTCTTTGCAATGTTAAGCGTGTATTCACTTGTGCCGCCACCTGCACCGTATGTAACACTCATAAAGGAAGGGCAAAGCTTTGCAATTCCCTCTGTGGCAGCTTTCACGCTTTCAAAACTCGTTTCTGTTTTAGGCGGAAAAACCTCGAAAGAAAGGGATAATTTATTTTGAGTAATTATATCAATGATTTTCATAGCTGTGTTCCTTTTTACAAAATCTTACAAAGTATTATACACCCAAACAGGTAGGTAAATCAAGCAAATATCATTATTTTATTGTACCGCCGCCAAGAACGATATCTCCGTCATAGAGCACTGCGGCTTGTCCGAGTGTGATGGCCCGTTGCGGCTCGTCGAAAGCGATATGAACGGTATCTGCTCCCGTGGGAATAACGGTTGCCCACCGTTCCGGCTGACGATAGCGTATTTTGACCTTGCAGCGAAACGCACCCCCAGGTACTTTGCCGCTTATCCAATTAAAATCGGATACATCAGCCTCGCGGCTGAACAGATCGTCATTACTGCCGAGAACGACATTACCGCTTTCCGGACAGATCCCGCATACATACAGGGGCTCGGTGCTTGAAATACCAAGACCTTTTCGCTGACCTATGGTGTAATGAATCACGCCCTTGTGCTGTCCGAGAATATTGCCTTGCTTATCTACAAAGTTGCCCGAATTTGTTTTTTTACCTGTGTTCCGTTCGATAACACTGGCATAATCACCGTTTGGCACAAAGCATATATCCTGACTGTCAGGCTTGTCGGCATTGATAAATCCGTTTTTCTCTGCAATCTGCCGCACCTCAGTCTTTCTTATATTTCCGAGCGGAAACATGGTGTGTGCAAGCTGCTCTTGTGTCATAGAATACAGTACATAACTTTGGTCTTTGGTTTCATCCAAGGCTTTTTTCAGTACAAATTTACCGTCTTGTTCTTCTATTCTTGCATAATGCCCCGTTACAATATAATCGCAACCGAGAATTTTCGCCCGTTCAAAGAGCTTGTCAAACTTCATACAGCGGTTGCAGTCGATACACGGATTCGGGGTGATTCCGTTTTCATAGCTTTCGATAAATTTTCGGATGACCGTATCACGAAAAGCATCGGTAAAATTGAACACATAGAACGGCATACCGAGCTTATAAGCTACACTTCTTGCATCCTCAACATCGTCAAGAGAACAACAGGTACGTGAACGCTCGATACCCGCATCTTCATTGTGATACAGCTTCATCGTGCAGCCGATACAGTCAAAGCCGCTATCTTTCATCAGCTTCGCCGCAAGAGAGGAATCTACTCCGCCGCTCATAGCAATCAGTGCCTTTTTCATTTTACACTCCGCAGCAATGACCACAACTCTCACAGTCGGGGAAAAGCTTATGGTCGTATTCAATTCCGTTTTTGTCGTAGTAGTCCTTCAGCGCCGCTTTGATCGCTTCTTCCGCAAGCACAGAGCAGTGCAGTTTATGAGCCGGCAGACCGTCCAGCGCTTCAACGACCGCTTTGTTGGTAAGAGCCAGAGCCTCCGAAACCGGCTTACCCTTAATAAGCTCGGTTGCCATTGAGCTTGAAGCAATAGCAGAACCGCAACCGAAGGTCTCAAATTTTACATCTGCAATAATGTCGTTCTCTATCTTCAAATAGATCTTCATAATATCGCCGCACTTGGCGTTACCGACTTCACCTATACCGTCAGCATCTTCAATCACGCCAATATTACGGGGATTTCTGAAATGATCCATTACCTTGTCGCTATATAAAGCCATAACTTAACCTCACTTTATTACAAATTCTTTTTTTCCACTTACAAGATCTCGCCAAATGGGAGAAATACTACGCAGATATTCCACCACTTCTTTTACTGCTTTTATTGTATAATTGATTTCTTCCTCCGTGTTTTCTTCTGAAAGAGAGAGCCGCAGTGAGCCGTGAGCGATATCGTGCACTCTGCCGATGGCAAGGAGCACATGGCTCGGGTCAAGCGAACCCGATGTGCAAGCCGAACCCGACGAAGCACATACACCTTTATCATCGAGAAGAAGTAAAAGAGATTCTCCTTCAATGCCCTCAAAGCAGAAGTTCACATTGCCGGGCAGTCTCTTTTTGGCATCGCCGTTGAGAACAGAATGCGGAACCTCAGAAAGTCCGGCAATCAGCTTATCCCGCAAAACTGTTAATTTTTCTGTGTTTTCATCTGTATGTCTACAGGCCTCTTCAAGAGCCGCTGCCATTCCCATAATCGCAGGGATATTCTCAGTTCCTGCACGCTTTCCACGTTCCTGTGCGCCACCTTCAATAAGGTTTGTAAGTCTTATTCCTTTTCTTGCATACAAAGCACCTATTCCCTTAGGGCCGTGGAATTTATGCGCCGACAAGGACAGCATATCTATATTCTGTTCTTTTACATCTATGTGAAGATGTCCCGCCGCCTGCACTGCATCGGTATGGAAAATGACACCTTTTTCACGGCAAACGGCACCAATCTCTTTGATAGGCTGAACGGTGCCTATCTCATTGTTGGCATACATAATTGTAACAAGGCAGGTATCTTTACGAATGGCTTCACGCACCTGCTCGGGCGTTACAAGCCCGTTTTCGTGAACATCAAGAAGCGTGATTTCAAAGCCATCCTTTTTGAGTTTGTCAAGTGTATGCAAAACGGCATGGTGTTCAAATGCGGTGGAAACAATATGCTTCTTTCCTTTACTTTCACCAAGTCTTGCGGCGGATAGGATTGCCTGATTATCCGCTTCGCTTCCGCCGGATGTAAAGGTGATCTCCCTCGCCTCACATCCGAGCAATTTGGCGATGCGCTCACGAGCATTTACAAGTGCTTCATTTGCCCTTTGTCCTACGGAATGAAGACTTGAAGGATTACCGTAAATACTATCCATATAGGGTAGCATTGCCTCAATTGCAGACTTACTCATTTTTGTTGTTGCGGCATTATCAAGATAAATAATTTTTTCTGTCATTTTAACAAACCTTTCCCCCTAAACAGTTCAACTAATTTACATTTCCAGCAAAGTATCATACTCACGATAGCGCCGACTCCCGCTTGTAAGATCTGGTAAGGCAGTTTGAGAACGGCATATTCCGGTGTGCTGTAAATAAACGCTCTGCCGAGAGAATAACCGACCACCATAATAACGGCACCGATTGTCACACCGATTCCTGACGAGAGCACCGGATGCTTTTTGAGTACATAATGCGAAAATACCGAGATAACTACCGCTTGTAAACCGTGAGTTACGAGAGATACAAACATCGGAAGCGGATAGAAGAATAAGTCGCCTAAAAAAGCACCTACACCGCCGACCATAAATGCGGCGAGCGGATCCAATAGGATAGCGGCAGTACATATGATAATATCATTCATATACAGATGACCGCCGGGAACAGGAACACCAAACGAGCTCATTGCTACATTGAGTGCCATAAAAACGGCGGTAATGCACAACCAATAGGTTGTTCGTTTAACTTTTTGATTTTTATTTTCAGACATAACAGTAAACTTCCTTTCCTCAAAAAGACCGGTGCCCAAAGCGTAAGGCACCGGCGCTTTTCATTATTCTGCAAACAGCGGAGTCGATAAATATCTGTCGCCGGTATCGGGCAGAAGGACTACAATGGTTTTTCCTTCGTTTTCGGGGCGCTTTGCGAGTTCGATAGCCGCCCACGCAGCAGCACCGGAAGAAATTCCTACAAGAACACCTTCGCTCTTGCCGATGAGCTTTCCGGTAGCAAAAGCATCCTCGTTGGATACGGGAATGATCTCGTCATAAATGTCCGTGTTAAGAACATCGGGAACGAAGCCGGCGCCGATGCCTTGAATCTTATGAGGACCGGCAACACCGGTAGAGAGCACCGCAGAAGCGGCAGGCTCGACCGCTACGACCTTGATATTAGGATTTTGGGATTTCAGATATTCACCTACACCTGTAACCGTACCGCCGGTGCCTACGCCTGCTACAAAGATATCCACCTGTCCGTCAGTATCTTCATAAATCTCGGGACCGGTATTTTCCCGGTGTGCTTTTGGATTAGCAGGGTTTACAAACTGACCGGGAATGAAACTGTTGGGTATTTGGGCGGCGAGTTCTTCCGCCTTTGCAATAGCACCTTTCATGCCTTTTGCACCTTCGGTCAGTACCAGTTCTGCACCGTATGCCTTCATAAGCTGACGGCGTTCCACCGACATTGTTTCGGGCATTGTCAGTATGATACGATAACCCCGCGCAGCGGCCACCGACGCAAGACCGATTCCTGTGTTGCCGCTTGTTGGCTCAATAATAACCGAATCAGGTTTTAGTTTTCCGCTTGCCTCGGCATCGTCAATGATTGCTTTGGCGATGCGGTCTTTTACAGACCCTGCGGGATTAAAATATTCAAGCTTTGCGACAATCTTCGCTTTAAGACCCAAGGCTTTTTCAATGTGTGTGAGTTCAAGAAGAGGGGTTTTACCAATAAGTTCTGTGGCAGATGTATATACTCTTGACATAATAATTACTCCTTTACTGCGTTAAAACCGCCATTAAGATCGGCGATAATATCATCAATATGCTCGATTCCAATGGAAAGACGGATAGTGTTAGGTCTAATGCCTTGATCGGCAAGTTCTTCTTCGCTGAGCTGACTATGAGTGGTGGTTGCCGGATGGATTACAAGGCTCTTGGCATCGGCAACATTCGCAAGCAGTGAAAAGATTTTAAGGTTGTCAATAAACTTGTGTGCCTCCGACTGACCGCCTTTGATTTCAAAAGTGAAGATTGAACCGCCGCCGTTCGGGAAATATCTTTGATACAGTTCATGGTCAGGATGTTCGGGCAAGGACGGATGATTAACCTTTGCCACTTGAGGATGATTTTTCAAGAATTCAACCACTTTTTTGGTGTTCTCTGCGTGACGCTCCAAGCGAAGCGACAGGGTCTCAATGCCTTGTAAAAGCAGGAACGCCGCAAAGGGAGAAATGGTAGCGCCAGTATCACGAAGAAGTATTGCACGAATATAGGTGACAAAAGCGGCAGGGCCTACTGCTTTTACAAATGACACTCCATGATAGCTTGGGTTGGGATCAGCGATAGCAGGATACTTTCCGCTTGCCGCCCAATCAAATTTACCCGAGTCAACGATGATACCACCAAGCGTTGTACCGTGACCGCCGAGGAATTTAGTAGCGGAATGTACCACGATATCTGCGCCGTGCTCAATGGGACGAATGAGGTATGGGGTGCCGAAGGTGTTATCTACTACGAGAGGCAGTCCGTGCTTGTGTGCCAATTCCGCCAACGCGTCAATATCGGGGATATCGCTGTTGGGATTACCGAGGGTTTCGATATAGATTGCTCTCGTGTTGTCCTGAATTGCTGCTTCGACCTCGGCAAGATCGTGAATATTTACAAAGCTTGCAGTAATTCCAAAATTCGGAAGTGTGTGCGCAAGCAGGTTGTAACTGCCGCCGTAGATGGTCTTCTGTGCGACGAAGTGACCACCGTTCTGACCGAGTGCTTCCAGGGTGTAGGTAATAGCCGCCGCACCCGAAGCCAAAGCCAAAGCCGCAACGCCTCCCTCAAGCGCTGCCACGCGCTGTTCCAAAACGTCCTGCGTGGAGTTAGTAAGTCTGCCATAGATGTTACCGGCATCGGCAAGACCAAAGCGAGCCGCCGCGTGAGCGGAGTTCTTGAATACGTAAGATGTTGTTGCATAAATCGGTACCGCACGGGCATCGGTGGCGGGATCGGGATTTTCCTGACCTACGTGGAGCTGTAAAGTTTCAAATTTATAGTTTGACATAATCGTTATTTCCTTTCGTTATTGAATGATTTAATGTATATGGTTTATTGGATAATCAGCTTCGCTTTCATATACATCGACACATTCGACCGAATCGGAAATTTGCTCTGACAAGCTTTTCAAAATAGTTTTCCATACTTCTTTACCTACCTTACAAAAATAAAAACCGGAAGACTCCGATGAAGTCTCCCGGCTGTAAGCGATTGCAATTCCGCTAAATTCAAGCGGCACAAGGGTTTACTCTTGAGATGGAGAGCACATCGGAAAGATAAGCGCAACAAGTCATGCACATGCCACAAGTCCACATGCACATCTCCATCATCATAGTAGTGGTGGTGTTAGTACGCTTTTTCATAACCGTGTTCTCCTTTCTTTTCGAATTACCTACCGTTCAGGTTGGTATAAGTATAGCACACATTACCTACCTTGTCAATAGGTAAATGAAAATTTTTCTAATTTTTTTTGCAACGAAATTTTGGCGCATATAACGGCTTATAAAAAGGAAATCGGCAAAACCAGTCTCCTGCGTTATCTTATTGCATCCTTCATAGACTTTACATACTCACCGACATACTTCGGAGCATCCTTGCCGTGCTTTTCTATTATATCGGCAAAATGTCAATTGGATTAAAATAGCTTTTGCTTGATTTTTTGCCGATAACGGCATTTTTATTCTGACCGTTGATTAGCCGACACGATTTTGTGTGTTGTATGCCTCAACCGGTGCTTTTTATTGCACTGCCAAACGGGTGATTTTGGGGTGAAAATAGGCGCAGTTCTATAAAAAGTTCTAATAGACTTTTCCAAAAATCCATTAGAACTCGGCAAAATCGGAGAAGACTTTTAGACTCTGATTTTCACTGTGTTTTTTGATATAAAAACCGAAAGAACCCTGAAATCATCGGGGTTTTCGGGGTTCTCTTGGTTGCCGTTATCTTCCGTTAAATTCCGTTAAGTTCGTTTTTTGACACTTGACTCGAAATGCGTTAGCCTTAACCGGCACGAGAGTTCGAATCTCTCCGTCTGCGCCATCAAAGGGCAATGAAAAAGATATTGCCCAAGAAACCCCCGATTTTATCGGGGGTTTCGCCGTTTCTACGGTCGAAATTTTTACAAGCGATTTTGTAGATGTGAAAAAGGTATTTTTCCCTTTCTGTAGTGAGCCGAACTCTCGCACAACCGAATACAAGCCACCGAGCGCATGGATAAGAACAAATCCATGCGCTTTTTTTATTCCCACAGAAAGGAGGAAAAACCATGCGAAAGCAAACCGACCTGGACGAGATCAAACGAACAGCCATCACCTTGCTCCACACCGATATCTACGAAACCCCATACTCCCCGATGATCGTCAAGCACCCATTCGCCGACACTGGACTAACCGCCCTTCCCGATGGCAACGGTGGCATCACGATGATCAACCTTATGGAAGAAGATGCACAGAACCGATGGCGGCAGACAATGGCTCAGTCTATCAACAAGGCAAACAGCGCCTACGAGATTTATATGATGGTCACCAAGCCCTACGCGCTGACGTTTTTGAAATTTGCACAGCCGAGTCTGTCAAGAGAAGATATGTCCCAAATCCTTGCAAGCGCATGGACGAGATCAGAAGCACCGCACCAGGATGTGAATGTTACAGTCAATCAACTCCTGCGGATGTTCAAGCAAGCCAATCCCACTTGCCTCATGGAGCAAGACGAATATATCCAGTTCAAGACATTGGACGATACGGTGACCGTCTACCGAGGGGTAACCCCTCACAACGCCAAAAGCGTGAAGGCACTATCCTGGTCACTAAGTCAGGAAACGGCCGAATGGTTTGCCCACCGCTTCGGAGAAAACGGAACGGTCTACGAAGCACAGATCGATAAAAAGCATATATACGCATATTTCAGCGGAAGGAACGAATCCGAGGTAATCGTCGATCCTTCCTATCTGACAAACATTACGGAGGTACAGGATCTGTCCTCCGATTTTTTATTATCACAAGAATAACGGAGGTAACGAAAATGACCATATATCAAGAAGAAATGCAGCGAAAGGCACAGCACTACGGATGCATCACAAGTTATGACGAAGCAGACCAACTCCTGCTCATCTCGCACAAAGGAGTCCATCTGACCGCAATCAACCCCGAAGGATTTATGTTCTACAACAGCAAGGATCTCACCGATCCCGAATCCCGTGAGGTATTCTCCCACCTTACGGACGATGCTGAAACCGTCCGAGAGTATGTCGGCCTCTATGAGTCATCCCCACAGATGAAACCGAAGGACGTGCAGAACTACCGTAAGTTATCCGAGTACGGCGACGTAGTGTTCGCCGGAATGTATAGCCAAAAGCACGGCTTTATGTTCTGTAGCTGGCGACAGTCAGACGGCGGCAAATACGTTGCTCACGGCAACTACTCTCCCGACTATCTCGTCTCCAAAGAGAACTTCGCCGTCCGTGCCGGACTCGTCGATGACGATAAGCTGTTCACCAAAGAGGAAGCCGAGGAACTGTTCAAGTGTGCAGCCTTCGCAAGAGATAACTGTGAATCGCTGACCTACGAACAGGATCGAGGTCTCATGGAACTGATGGAAAAGCTCCAAACGGCGTATCCGCACCTAAAGGATAATCCGCCCACCTTTGATGACGGCGAAAACCCGATATTAAATATGTAAGAAATATATAGCCCACGGTTTTGAACCCCAAACAAAACCGTGGGCTTTTTCTGTTTACAGAGAAAGGAGTCCCACACGGATGTATTTCAGCGACAACCCCTCCGACCGATATTACGAGCGAATGATGGTCGGCATTCCTAACTTCAAACCAAGAGGACACGGTGTCGTCATCGTCGGCAGCCGTCACACAGAACCGCTTGTCATTCTGCGAATACAGGACGGAACGGCAACCCACCGAGAGATCTTGACCGAAACCACCAAGGCAATCAATCACAGACGATTCCGACACCGTCTCAACAAATATCTGAAAGAAAGCGAGATGAACCCTATGCGATACAAGAACGAAAATCACCAAAGCGAATTCGAGGATGCCATCAGAAAAAAGGACAAGAAGGACTACGCAATGATGGCAGCTCTGTACCTTCTGACCGCAGACCTTCATCTGTGGAACCTATCCAAACGCCACGTGGGAAAGATCAGCATCAATTTTGCGGATATTCGGCTCAAGAATATTCACGCAAACGGCTACGCCCTTTTCTGCTGTGCCAAAGACCTCTGCCTCGGCACAAAGCATCTAACCGTGGCAGACCTCGCCGACACCGATCTCATCCCACCGAAGCTGTTCGAGCTGATCTGCAACGCAATGGCGATCCGAAGATTCGGCCTCGGCGCAATTAAAACAACGGAAAGGACGAATAACCAATGATCAAAGTAACCGTGCGATACAACGACCACCTGGTCGACATCCACTTCCCATGCTCCGAAACCACACTCCGGTCGGCGCTCATGGAGATACACGCCGCTGATGATAACCCGCCCGAACTGTTCGTTACGGACGTTATCTTCCCCGAAGAACTCGACCATCTGAAAGACCGCTTCGTCAATTTGGACGAGCTGAACTACCTTGCCAAGCGTATGGAGAGCTTCTTCGGTACGGAGGAAGAACAGTTCTACGAAGCCATGAAACAAGAAGGCTTCACCGAGCTGAAGGATCTCATCAACCTGTCCTTCAACCTCAACAAATACTGCCTCATTCAGAACATCGGCAATATGGGCAAGATCGGTCAGGAATACCTCTTGAACCGTGACGGCTCCATTCCTGCCAACGACGATGCTAACCCCAAATATGCAGAGATCGGTAGACGGCTGATGCAGTCCGGCACCGGCATCGTCACCGAACACGGCATCCTCTTTGTGGATGAGGACGTGCAGTTCCAAGAGCTGTATGACGGGCAGGTGTTTCCGCCTTACCTCTACGATGCAAGCATTCTCTGCACCGCAAAGGCAGAATACCACGGCAAGGTGGAATATCTGTACCTGCCCTGTGAGAGAGCCGCCATCGACAAATCCATCGGCAGGCTGGGCGCACCCGATGCCGAGTCCGTCAGCATTATCCTCGATGACTTCATGGTAGATAACCCCGAATGGATGCGCCGTCTGCGTGAGATGACGTCAAGCGAAAGCATCTACGATATTAACGACCTTGTTGGAGCCATCAGCAATGCGGATATGCAGCTCGATAAGCTGACCGCAGTAGCGGAATACGCCGGAGTCGAGGATGCAAAGTCCATCACAGCTCTCGCCAACAGTCTCGGTCTCTTCACACTGATCGAGGGTGCCGAGGATAACGAAGATGTGGGCAAGCACTTCGTGGAACACGATCCCGACTACGGCGTACCCGAAACCGTGGTGGATTTCATCGACTATGATATGCTCGGTGAGCATATTGCCGACGAGCTGAACGGTCTGTTCGTCTCCTCCGGCTTCGTGTGCATGGAATCGGGATACTCCATCAGCGACGTACTCGACACCGATCAAGGAATGCGTATGGGAGGTATGTAACAATGATAACTGCAGTAATTCAGCATAAAAAAGACACCCTGGTGGTGGAGCTTCCGAGAGCCAACACCGACCTACAAATCAAGCTCCTTTCCATTGGAGTAAGGACACTGCCGCAGAACATCAAGTTGTTCGGCGGTGAGGATGCGGAGATCGACGTGCAGCTCGCATCAAGCAGCCGAGTCGGTCAGCACCTGTGCCGACTGTTCAATACCGAAAACAGCCTCGGCGACGTGAACACCACTGCCTACCTCGTGCAGACCGCTGACGAAGGCATCAAGACCGACTTGGAACACGATATCTATTACGACCAATACGGCACAGCCGCGGAGCTGATAAACGATATCAAGGACAGAACCTTGGCGCTTGGCCCCGTGAAGATGAGCCTGTATTTTCCCTTAACAGGTAACATCGACGAAGGTGACGGCAACCCCTTCACCGTGGGCGACTCCTTCCTCTACGATTACCGATACGACATCAACGACCTCATCGAGGAATACCAAGACCGTGACGTGGAAAGTATTCTCGAATACTTCGACGGCGATGCAGGCGCAAAAGCCAAGCTGGTATCGGCACAGTGGTCGACCGAGATCGTGGACGGAACGCTCTACGGCAAGGTGGATCTGCGACTCCGTGAGGAATTAACCGAGGACGAGCTGACCTCCGTGAAGGATTGGATCACCGGGCAGAACTCGGACGGAGCCTTTGAAAGCCTCGAAGATCACCCCATCGACAGCGAGGACGGCAAACTGTCAATCTCGCTCTGGCACGGCGGTAACGACTACTTCGTATCCACCTGTGACGAGCTGGATGAATATATTGCACAGCAAAATGAACCGAAGATTGGAGGGATGTGATATATGGCTGTGTTATTTTCCGCAGTAACCATAACCTCGGACAGCGACCAAGCGGAATTCCTCGTTGCAGGTGTTCCCAAGAGCTATGCTGATCTCGAAGGCTGGACTGCATTTGAGAGTTTTATGAACGAGGTGGACACGGAACAGGATATCAAAGTCCACGTAGCAGCGTGTCTCTACGGCGAAGGCGAAGTCTTTACAGCTACCCCCGAAGAAGTTGCGTACTTCACCATAAGGGCGGCGCAAACCGATGACTTCTTCTACGACCACTGCACCGATGCCGGACACAGTGATTTCACCATCCCGTGGTCACCGAAAGAACTATTCGGAATGGAAGGTACAACGATGTACGACAAAGAAAAACATCCAAATTTAATCGGTCATTCGGTGAACGGTAGCAAGGAGCTTCACAGCATTGAAGATGTAGCAAAATTCATTTGCGAAAACGGACTGCACGGCGACGTTACCATCACCTACGATGACAACACCCCCTTCCTCAATACGTTCGGCATCTATATCGACCGCATAGCAGATATGGATTACCGAGAGGAACTGCTAAAGGTATTAATACCGATGCAGAAGGAACTCGACGGTACGCCGGATTTTGAAGAAGATGTTCCCGAAACCAACGGAATGGAGATGAAATAGTATGTCAATTTATGATGATTGGAACCGCATGGCAAAGGAGAACCGAGCGAAGTATCCGCCCGGCACTCGCATCCTGCTCCTCGGCATGGACGATCCACACCATCCCGTACCGCCCGGTACGAGAGGAACGGTGGATCACGTCGATGACGGCGGTAATATCCACATGAAATGGGATAACGGAAGAACCCTCAGTCTTTGCAGCGATGCGGACTCCTTCCGCACACTGACCGCCGCCGAGCTTGCGGAGGAACAGGCACAGCAAGAGAATTCCACCGTGGATGAAGGCGAGGATGAAGGCCAGGACGAGGGCGAAGCTCCCGTTATGAGTATGTAGGAGGACTGCCTATTGGAATACGAAGTCTATATCCCACAGCCCCAAGCGGATGCCCTTCTTGCAGAAGCGGCTGACCGCAGCATCTCGGTAGAGGAACTTCTCACCGAGATCATTCAAAACTATATGGAAAGGAACGATGACATTGGCTGACGAAAAGAAAGGCATTACCGTCAAGATCGATGCTGACCTTCACGCAGAGGTCAGAGAGTATATCGAACAACACGGAATGACGATGGCAGAGTTTATCACCCTTGCCGTCGACAACGAATTACACCCCAAGTACCAAAACAAGGAGGAAAAGAACATGGGTAATATGCGCACGATGGCGTTTCAGGTGCCGGAGGAACTGTTTCAGAGGATCAAGGGCTACCTGCAGCGCAACAACATGAGTCAGAAGCAGTTCGTCCTCGGACTGATCGAAGCCGAGCTGGACCGTGAACAGGCACAGCGAAACGGTGTGACCGAGGATCAGCAGACCGGAGGTGTCGATACCGAGGAAGGCATAAGCGACGATCCCGAAGCCGTAGACGGCACAGGCGGTGACGGCACCGACGAGGATGAAACGGAGGACGAGTCCGAAGGCTTCGGCATGAGTATGGGCGGTATGTAAACTACCGCAGAATCGAGGTGAAATAACAATTAAATAGGAACGGTCGGATGCCCTATGGCGATCCGATTTTTTGATATGTTCGCAGGTATCGGTGGTTTTCGCAGCGGACTCGAAGCGGTGGGTGGCTTTGAATGCATCGGTCATTGCGAGATCGATAAAAAGGCAAACCAAGCCTACAACGCAATCTACCAACCGAAAGGAGAAATCTACTTTGAGGACGCTACAAAAATTGATACAAACGACCTGCCGGACATTGACCTCATCTGTGCGGGCTTTCCATGCCAAAGCTTCAGCGTGGCTGGCAAAAGGCTCGGATTCAGGGACGATACAAGAGGAACTCTCTTCTTCGAGGTTGCCCGAATCGCTGAAGCGAAACGGCCTCCACTTCTTCTCTTGGAAAACGTTCCCGGACTGCTATCGCATGACGGAGGCAGGACGCTGTTTACCATCTTCTCCACGCTTGTTGAATTGGGGTATGATATCGAATGGTGTGTGCATAACAGCGCGTTTTTCGGAGTCCCCCAGCAGCGGCGCCGCCTGTATATTGTCGGATATCTTGGAAACCAATGTACCGGAGAGCTATTTCCTCTCAACTGCGGCAATGCGGAAGATCTCAAGCAACTCATCCCCGGACCGCAAGGTCAGCGTGTCTACGATCCAAGCGGAAGTGCCTGCACTCAATGCGCCGGCTCCGGTGGATGGGGCGGTAAAACAGGACTGTACTTCATAGATATGAACCCCGATCCTGTCATTACCGATCATGCAAGATGCATCACCGCAAGACAGGATTCCGGTATCAGCAACCACCGAGGTGAACACTCCGGTGTCATCGTGGTGGATGATGAGGACGAGCCGAGAGCCGTACTCACTCCCGACCGAGAAACGGTACGTCAGCAAGGTCGGCGTGTGAAAGAACCGAACGAAGCCATGTTCACGCTTACAGCACAGGACAGACACGGCGTATGGCACAGAGGCCGTATCCGCAAGCTGATGCCCATTGAATGCTGGCGGCTCCAGGGCTTCACAGATGAACAATTCTATAAAGCACAGGCGACCGGACTCAAGGACGGTCACCTATACAAGATGGCAGGCAATGCGGTGAGCGTTCCTGTCATTTCTGCTATCGGGCGCAAACTTTTGCAGCTCGATGAAATCTATCACCTAACGAAAGGACGGTGTGAAACGTGGTAAAGGAAAAAACACTAACCATAGAGCTGTCGCATGAGAATCCACTCGGCGACGGCTATTTTTACGCCATGCTGGATCTGCCTGCCGAAGAACATGAGATCAGGGATGCCATCCAACGAGCGAGAATGATCGGTCGTGAGGAAAGCTTCCGAAGTATCGGCATCCTCGACTGCGGTGCGTGGCCGGAGCTGTTGTATTACAGACTGGACTCGCCGAGCATTGACGAGCTGAACTTCTTTGCTAACCGCATCGCACAGATGGATGACAGCGAACTCGCTATCTTCCGTACCGTTGCACCAAAGGTGCTTGGCAGTCCTGCGGATGAACTTCTCAGTATGAAGGATCTGATCAACTGCACCTACGGATACGATGAGATCATGGTGGCATCCAATATCCGCACTGACGAGCAGCTCGGTCAGTTCATCATCGAAAACGAGTTGCACGATGACGTGAATAACATCCCCGAATCGTCTCTGTACCTGCTTGACAAAGCCAAGATCGGTGCGCTTTATCGGACTTCGCTTAACTGCGATCTGACAGACGGTTACGCCATCTTCGCAGGCGACTATAAGCCACCCGAAATCTACGACGGAAAGCAGCTCCCCGACACCGAGGTGGAAGATTGGTACGCCTTCCGCTTACAGATTGCACCTCCTCCCACTGAGGATGTATCCGAGGTCGAGGACAAAGCGGTATGGATCACCCTCCCGATGGCAAGGCAAGCGGCCGACCGTATTGCCCGTGAACTGGGTGTTGGCAGTATCGAAGAATGCGTGTACTTGGACTTCGAGTCCTCCGTGCCGCAGATCACTGCCGATCAGTTCGGTGATATGCAGCTCTTCGATAAGCTGAACGGTCTTGCCGAGAAGCTCCCGTATCTCTCCCCACAGGAACAGATGAAGTTCAAGGCGGTGCTCTCCGCAGAGCATCCCGCCGATCTTGACGATATCGGCGACGTTATTGCCAATCTCAATAAGTACGAGCTGAGTGCCTACGTGGACAGCGACAGCGACTTTTTCAAGAGCTATCTCGAACACCACCTCGGCATTGGCTTCGATCATAAGTGGTTGGGCGGTCTGTTCGCAAAGGATGAAGGAGCAAGACTCCTCGGACGGTTGGGAGCTACCAACACCGATTACGGCGTGATCTCCGCAAGGGGCGGCACCTTGCATGACCTTGTCCCGTATGACGAGGTACAGGCAAAGGAGCTGACCACCCAAGCCCTCACCGATGAGAAATTAGAGGTGGTGGAGGTGCTTGGGCAAACGGCGCTGTTTACCAACGGCAGAGTCACCGAACAGGAACTGCCGGAGGGGTTATACCGATACGATCTGCGATCCGGTGAAGGCATCACCTTTGCCACCGTGGAGCCGTATGCCAGGAGCGACCACAGCGGCACCATCCTCGTCAAAGCACCTCTGTCCTTCGGCAGCGAAGGATATATCGCCTTTGACGATGACACTTCGCCCAACTTCCTCGGATACGAGCTGACTCCCACCGAGTTCATGGAAACTGACTTTACGCAGTCCGATGACGAGGATATGGATGAGGACGAAACCCAAACCATACAGATGGGAGGTATCTTACAATGAGCATAAGAACGGTAAGTATTGACGAACTCCGCCGTATGAAAAACAGTCAAGGAATTGTCCTTCAAGGGTGCGGTGGAGATCTGCAAGAATGGGTGGACGGCTTCAACGATCTCATGACAAAGGAAAATATCCTGTTGGACGGAAGTAAGTTCACCAACTGTGTGGCCTTCGAAAACGGTGATACCACCTGCATCCTCTATCCCTTTGAGGGTGCAAAATTGAACATTGGAAAGCTGTCCATCTGGCGAATCGCCTCTCACGAAACCTTCGGCGGTACGTGGTTTAATGAGTATATGTCTCAACACTTCGGCGGCTTCGAGGGTGACATCCCCGACGAGGACTGCGACGAAGATATAGACGAAGGGTTTGGTATGCGCCAATGAACTACGATGAATTCAGCAAAAAATTGGAGCAGACCGTAGGCTCCGGCGACCTTACTGATACCACCGGCGACTTTCAATGCGACCAAACAGGCGGTTATCCCACCTGCCTCTGTGTCTGTTGGACGAAGGGTGTGGCGTGGCTGATGCTCCGCTATGACCTTGCTGACGAAGGCGCGGATCTGTCCGAGTTTGAGCAAGGCGTTGCCGACTTCGGCATCCGTAGATGCGAGGACGTGGACGAATTCAACGCCATTCTCAAGGATCTCGGCGAAGATGCTTACGACATCGGATATATCCCGCCGGAGGAAGAAAGCGAAGGGATGGGAATTTGTCAATGACACAGAAAACCGAATCCAAATGGCAGACCTTGCGCCGGTTCCTTGAAGGGTATATGCAAGAGGATACCACCTACCGAGCCGGAGCCATCTATGAGGCGTATCTCAATGAGGGCGGCTCGGCTGAGATATCCCGAAAGGACTTTGAAATGTTCTTGCGGGATCAGGTCATGAAGGATGACGGAATGCTCAAGCGCACCTCTCACGGTATCTATGAAATCCGCACCGATCAAAGCGACCGTGGCGTATTCTTCACCCGTGGCAGTCAAAGCACCGAGCAGCCGAGCATCGACCTTGCCGAAATCCTGGATGACAGCGTAGAGCTGACGGCCAAGATCAGGTCGGTGTTTGACAGCCTAAACAAATTGGACGGCATACCGTTCCCCGCGCAGATGGAACTGTCCCGACTGAAAGCATCCCTTCTGCACAGCATGGACTCTGCCGTCACCGGCATTACCGCAACCATGTCCTGGTGCGAGGACAATATGGACATGGACACACAAGACGAAACCGAAACAATCAATATGGGAGGAATGTAAATGAACGAACTCGTATGGCTTCTTGTAGGACTTTTGATCGGAGGTTGCCTCGGAATCGGCATCCATTGCTGTTTTCTGATCAACCGCACCGGTTACTACGAACAGGAAATCCGTAAGCTGAAGGCACAGCTCGACCGTAAGGAAAAGCCCTATCTTGACCAATAAGTATTAAGACGGTATCAATCGCCCCGTGACGATTGGTACCGTCTTTTTTTCGTTTATGGGGCGATTGAACCGTCACGAAAGTGAGGTGATCCCCATTAAAACCCCTGTATCGAGGGTGGGCAATAAAACATCCATCCTCCACATTCTCTACGCGCTGTTTCCGCTGAACTACGGCAGATTTATTGACGTATTCGGCGGCTCCGGCAGCGTACTTCTCGGAAACCCCACCGTGTCCTCCTTCGAGGTGTACAACGACTTTGACCGCAACCTTGCGAACCTGTTTCACTGTATGAAGGAGCGAACGATGGCGACCATCCGAGAGCTGGGCTTCTGCCACTTAAACTCCCGTGAGGACTTTATAGCCATCCGCAGGTTTTTCGAGAACGAGGTCTTTGACGATCTGTACCTCTCGGAAGAACTGAAGCTGACGGAGATACTGTTCCCACCGCCCGAAGCAAAGGAGCTGATGGAGATACGCACAAGGATAACCGAAGATCACGATGTCCGACGTGCCGCCATGTTCCTCAAGCTCCTGCGATTCAGCTACTCCAGCAGCGGAAAATCCTATGCCTCGCAGCCCTTTGACATCCGAAAACTCTTCGGACTGATCTCGGAGCTGCAAACCCGAATGGCGAACGTCATCGTGGAAAATCAGGACTTCGAAACGCTCATCAAGCACTATGACCGACCGGATGCGTTTTTCTATGCCGATCCGCCGTACTTTTCCACAGAGGATATGTACGAGGTGGGCTTCGGATGGGATGACCACGTCAGACTGAGAGATACGCTGAAAAACATCAAGGGCAAGTTTCTCTTGTCCTACAACGACTGCCCCGAAATTCGGGAGCTGTACGAGGGCTTCTCGCTCTTCGACTTCTCCCGAACCCATTCCATGGCACAGAGGTATGAGGCAGGCAAAGAATTCAAGGAACTACTCATCGGCAATTACGACCTCTACGAAAGGGAGCGCGCCAAGCCTGCACAGCTCACGCTGTTCAATGTGTACGGCGACGCCTTTGACGATGAGTGCTACGACTACGAAAAAATACTGAAGGAGTGTATCATCCAATGCAAGATAAGAAGATGAAAACGGAAATCGTCCTCCTTGCCGTGCCTGCCGAGATGCTCTTGGAGGCAGGGATCTTTGAGGGCGATCCTATGCAGATGTACGTGGACGGCAATAAACTCGTTATCGAAAACCTCGATGACGTTGGCGACATCGTCTGTGAAGGCGATTGCGAGGACTGTCCCGTAGACCAAACCGACTGCGACGGCGAGTGTGACTCCTGCCCGTGCAGAGAACATTGTGAATACAGTGAGGTGAACGAAAAATGAAAAAGCTATTCCGAATCCTCGGCAAACGAGGAAGAATTACCATCCCGTATGAGATCAGACAGCGTGTAGGCTTTTCCTACAACGACGTCCTCTCCTTTACCGAAGCAGATGACGGCAGAACCGTCATCGTCAAGCGTGAGAAGATCTGTGATAACTGCCAGGGAGCGCAACCTGCGGTCGTAAAAGACGACGAGGTTACGCTCTTTGACTTTTTAAGCGGTCTGTCTGCCGATCAGCAGAGAGCAGCTCTCGTCCACCTCTCGGTATTGTGGGCTGAGAAACAGGCAGCTCATTCTAATAAGCAAGAATAAAATACGCAGTTGAAAGGTGGTGGTGATAAATATGACTGCGGTCATAAAACGCCTAAATATACAATCAAAGAAACGGAGGTAAATGCCTTATGGCAACCAAGAAATCGCCGCAGAAAGCGGCACAGAAACAAAAGCCGCCCTTGCCAAATATCACGGCAAGCATCGACCGTCTTGTCCCCACCGAGGGTGACGGTGTCAAAGCACTTGCAAGTATCACCATCGGCGGTCATTATGCCATCCACGGCTTCAAGGTCTATGAGTCCGAAGAAAAAGGCTTGTCCGTCCTTTGCCCCGCAACCAAAAGCGAGAAAAACGGCAAGTATTATGAGAACTCGCATCCTATCACGGCTGAAGCCCGTGAGGATCTGAACAGCACCATTCTCGAAGCTTATGAACAGAAGCTTCAGGAGGAACAAAGCGAGGATCAGGGCGAGGATCTCGGCCAGGGACAGACGATGTAAGGATTTTATGCGAAATTTTCCGATAGTCGCTGGACTTTCGGGAAAGTATCGGTATCCTGTTGGTTGAGGTGATACCAAATGAAGAAAAGAATACTCGCAGCCCTCCTCGCAGCGGTAATCCTACTAACCCTTGCGGGATGTGCAAACAACAAAGCAGCTGCTCCTGCTCCCGATACTACAAGACCGACGGTAACGACTACGGTGGAAACCACAGGCACAGCCGAATCGGATACGGACACGGAACACACAGAAGAAAAGAAAAACAGCACTGCCGAGGAAACAAAGCCTGCTGAAACGACTAAAACCCAAGAGCCGTCAGAATCCGTAACCGAGCAGACTGAAACAAAGCCTGCCGCAACCAAACCGCAGACCACGGAAAAGCCGGAGTCAGAGAGTAAGCCTGCCGAAACGGTGCCAAAGGAAACCGAGCAAAAGCCTACGGAAACCAAACCTGCGGAAACAAAGCCATCGCAGACCGAAAGCACCGAGCAACCAAAGGTCGAGGAAACAAAACCCGAAATGAAACCGACCGAACCCGAAACTCCTCCCAAGCAGACAGAAGAAAAGCCCAAGGAAACCAAGCCGGAGGTAACCGAACCGCCAAAGGAAACGGAGCCTCCCACCGAAACAGAACCTCCGAAGGTGACCGAGCCGGAGCCTACGGAAAAGCCTGCTCCCTTCGACATCAACCACTGGATCGCTTATGCAAAGAGCTACGCCGAAAGCAAAGGACTCGTGCTGAGCAACACAGCGGTGGATTGCTGGGATAACCCCATCCGAGCAGGTGCACACTGCATCTACCTCGAAAGGGATCTCCAAAGCAGACTGAACCGCTACGCAAAGGATGAAGATATCACCGACGTGTGGATCTGGGCAGAAGCTACGGGCAACGACTGCTATGACATTTATATCGGATACGCATAACCAAATATCAATCTCAAAAACGCACCGAAGCGCTCGGTGCGTTTTTCATTTCAAAAGGAGGCCTATTGAATGAAAAAGAATCTATTCAGGAAAGGTATGTCGGCATTGCTTGCCGTAATGATGTGCCTTTCCGCTTTTATCGGTATGGGAACGACAACTGCTTTTGCAGCCGAAGCCGAAACCGATGAGGTGGTAATGATGGCATTCCCCCGTGAAGGCGACGATAACTACAGCGCCAATTGGGGGCATGGCGAACTCCACTATATGAACGGCTGGTTCGCAGGCGAGTCCAAGAAAGTCACGGTTTACACCATCGGCTCTTGGAACGGCAATGCCTGTTACTGTATCGAACCTGGTACACCTCTCGCCATCGGCGACGTGATGACCAAGCGTGATGAAACCTATTGGGATAACTATCCCTCGACCTATAACAAGACCATCGAAGCAGATGAGATCAAACTGTTCATCGGTCGAATCTTCCAGTACGGCTACACCGGAACGGTAACAACCGAATGGCGTTCGCAGAATGCCGCTGATGCAGATAAGCTGGCACACATTATGGCAACACAGACGCTCGTTTGGGAAACCATCGTCGGTGAGCGTGACTCGGACTTCAACCACGTTGATCCCGGCAGCTACGATGCGGTGAAAGACCGTGTTGCTACCAATCATCCGCTGTACAGTCAGTTCATTTCGTACTACAACAGCATGGAAGCCAACGTGCAGAAGCACTCCAAGGTGCCGAGTTTCTTTGCCAAATCCACCTCCAAAGCACAGGAAATTGAGCTTGCGTGGAACGGCACGAACTACTCCGCAACCCTAACTGATACCAATAACGTATTGGGTAACTACACCTTTAGTGCCGATCAGTCCGGCATTTCCTTCTCCGTCAGTGGGAACAAGCTGACCGTAACTGCAAACACCGCACCCTCCGGCAAGGTGAGCATCACAGCCACCAAGACCGGCTCTGTGAGAAAAGGCGTTGTGGTATGGTCGGACGGCGTGATCACTCCCGGCAGCGGCATTCAGGATTTATCCACTTACTCTGCCGAAGTCAACGATCCCGTCAAGGGCTATCTGAATATCAAGGTCAGCCTCGGATCTGCAAAAATCGTTAAGACTTCCGAGGACGGAAAGGTGTCCGGCATTACCTTCACCATCACCGGCAACGGTGTGAATAAGACGGTAACCACCGGAGCAAACGGCGAGATCAAAATCGACAATCTCAGCCCCGGCACTTACACCGTGACCGAGGAGGTCGAGGATCGCTACGAACCGCAGACGGCAAAAACCGTAACTGTCGTATCGGGACAGACCACAACCGTATCGTTTAACAACACCCTCAAGCGCGGCGACCTCAAGATCGTTAAGACCTCTGAGGATGGCATCGTATCGGGCATTCCTTTCGTGGTATCCGGCAACGGCATCACCAAGAACGTGACCACCGATGCAAACGGAGAGATCAAGATCGAAGGTCTCCTGCCCGGCACCTATACGGTAACCGAGCAGCACAAGGACTACTACGAGCCTCAGGCATCCCAAACCGTTACGGTGGAATATGATAAGACCGCAACGGTGTCCTTTGACAACGTCCTCAAGCGCGGTGATCTTACCGTCACCAAGACTGCTGAGGACGGTCTGACCGAAGGCATCAAGTTCCGTCTCACCGGCACCTCCGACAGTGGCGTTAAGATCGACGTGACTGCCACTGTGGACAGTACCGGCAAGGCGTATTTCAAGGACATCCTCATCGGCAGCGGATACGTGTTGGAGGAAGTGGATACCGCCCTCAAGTATATCGTACCCGACAGTCAGGATGTGGAGATCGAATGGGCAAAGGTTGCCACCGCCGAGGTGTACAACGAGCTGAAGCGCGGCGACCTCAAGGTCATCAAGACCTCCGAGGATAACTTCGTGGAAGGCATGAGATTCCACCTCTACGGAACCTCTCTCTCCGGCGAGAAGGTCAGCGTTTACGCCTACACCGACAAGAACGGTGTGGCAGTATTCGAAGATATACTCATCGGTAGCAACTACACCGTGGAGGAAGTCAACACCGCCATCCGTTACGTGATCCCCGAAAGCCAGGGTGCGGTCATTGAGTGGAACAAGGTGACCGAGGTCAAGTTCCACAATGTCCTCAAGAAATGGAGAGCCGACGTGTTCAAGATCGACGCGGACTTGGCAGGCTTCGATGATGGCGATAGCGGGCTTGTCCCAGTGGAACTGATGCCGATGGCTTTCTCCCTCGACTCCGATGCGATGGTCGATGACCTCGGCGGTATCTATGGACAGGCCCAGGGCGATGCTACCCTCGAAGGTGCAGTATACGGCGTATTCAAGGACGGTGCGCTCATCGACACCTATACGACCGACAAAAACGGATATTTCCTTACCGACTACTATCCTTGCTACGAGAACGTGGAATGGACGATCCGTGAGATCAGCCCCTCCGAAGGATACCTGCTTGACGAAACCGTCTATTATATCGACACCTACGCAGGCCAGTATACGGTTGAGTTGAACACCGTCTATCCCGACGTGTACGAGGATATCATCAAGGGCAAGATCACCATCATCAAGCATACCGATGACGGCTCCACCAAGATCGAAACTCCCGAAGTCGGCGCCATGTTTGAAATCTATCTCAAGAGCGCCGGCAGCTATGAAGCCGCCGAAACCACCGAGAGAGATATCCTCACTTGTGATGAGTTCGGATATGCCGAAACCATCGACCTGCCTTACGGTGTGTACTTGGTAAAGCAGATCAAGGGCTGGGATGGCAGAGAGCTGCTCGATCCCTTTGAGGTATTCGTCAGTGAGGACGGCGAAGTATATCGCTATCTCATTAACAACGCAAACTTCGAGTCCTATCTCCACGTGGTCAAGACCGACAGTACCACAGGCAAGACCATCCCTTATGCGGGCGCAGGTTTTCAGATCTACGCTCCCGACGGCAGCCTCGTAACGATGAGCTACACCTACCCGACGCTGACTGTGATCGATACCTTCTACACCAACGAGGAAGGTACGCTTCTCACTCCCGAAAAGCTCCCTTACGGTGAGGGCTATTACCTTGTAGAGGTTCAGGCACCCCACGGTTATGTCCTCGATGCTACTCCTATCTACTTTGACGTGACTGAGGAAAACTCCGCCGATGAAAACGGCATCACCATCGTCAAGGTAGTCAAGGAGAATGAACCGCAGAAAGGAACAATTACCATCACCAAGACCGGTGAGGTCTTCTCCTCTGTGGCAGAGCAGAACGGCGTGTATCAGCCTGTATATGAGATCAAGGGCTTGGCAGGTGCGGTCTATGAGATCACTGCCGCTGAAGATGTGGTAACCCTCGACGGTACGCTCCGCTACAAGAAGGGCGACGTCGTTGCCACTATCACCACAGGCGCAGACGGTACGGCTACCACCGAGCCGTTGTTCCTTGGCAAATTCGAAATCCGAGAAATCACAGCACCCCACGGTATGATCCTTAACGGCGATACCGTAACCGTAGAGCTGACCTACGCCGGACAGGAGATTAAGATCACGACCACCTCCGCAGCCTTCGTCAATGAAAGACAGAAGGTGGAAATCGATCTCTCCAAAGTCTTGGAACAGGACGAGAAATACGGCATCGGTAGAAATAACGAGATCACCTCCGTCAAGTTCGGCTTGTATGCCTCTGAGGACATCACCGCAGCTGACGGCAAGGTCATCCCAAAAGACGGTCTCATTGAAGCCGTAACCTGCGACGAGAACGGCAAGGCGGTATTTGTGACCGACCTGCCCGTAGGCGCAAAGGTATACGTCAAGGAAATCGCAACCGACAGCCACTATATCCTCTCTGACAGCACCTATCCCGTAACCTTCGAGTATGCAGGCCAGGACACCGCGGTGGTGAAGATCTCCGTGAATGACGGCGAAGCCATCACCAACGAGATCATCCGTGGCACTATCATCGGCAAGAAGCTGGACGAGGATGGCTTTACCATCTGCGGTGCGCTCTTCGGTCTCTTCCGTGAGAACGAAACCGAGTTCACCGAGGAAACTGCCCTTGCTACCTGCCAGTCCAATGAGATCGGCATCTTCACCTTCGAGAACGTACCCTTCGGCAGATGGATCGTCCGTGAGATCAAGGCAGCTCCCGCATTTGTACTGAACGAGAACAGCTACGCTGTAACCGTAGGCACCGATGAGGAAGTTATTGAGATCACCATCGAGAACGAGTTCATTACCGGCTCGGTAAAAACCACGAAGGTGGATAAGGAATACCCCGACAACAAGCTGTCCGGCGCCGTCTTTGAAGTTTACGTGGACGTGGATAATAACGGCGAATTTAATCCCGAAATCGACCTCTTCGTAGGCGAGATGACCGAAACCGAGGATGGCATCTATGAGATGCACGACCTTCGCTATAACGGATATTTCCTCCATGAAAAGGCCGCGCCCGAAGGCTTCCTCAAGGATGACGGCTACCACTATTTCGAGATCAGAAACGACGGCGAAACTGTCATCGTGGAGAACGAGGCAGGCGTTGGCTTTACCAACCAGCCTATCCTCGGTAACGTGACCACCACGAAGGTGGACAAAGAGTATCCCGACAATAAACTGTCCGGTGCCGTCTTTGAGATCTACAAGGACGTGGACGGTAACGGCGAATTCGATGCCGAGATCGACACACTCGTAGGCGAAATGACCGAAACCGAAGCAGGCGTATATCTCTATGAGAAGCTCCGCTACGGCGGTTACTTCCTCTACGAAAAGACTGCTCCCGAAGGCTTCGTTAAGGATGACACCTACCACTATTTCGAGATCAGGAATGACGGTGAAACCGTAACAGTGGAAAACGAAGCTGGCGTTGGCTTCACCAACAAGCCCATCGTGGGTGAATTGGAGCTGACCAAGACCGATATCTCTGACGGTAAAGTCCTTGCGAACGTGGGCTTCCTCATTCGCAATGAAGCCGGAGAGATCGTGGCAGAAGGCTACACCGACGAGAACGGTATTGCCAAGTTCACCCTTCGCTACGGCAAGTACACCTACGAGGAATTCGCAGCCTTGGACGGCTATATCCCCGACACAAAGGCATATCCCTTCGAGATCAAGGAGGATGGAGAAATCGTGAAAGCAGCTATGACCAATGAAAGAATCCCCGAAGTACCGCAGACCGGTGATGAGAGCAACATCGGTTTCTGGATCGGACTTGCGGCGGTAGCCCTGGGCGGTGTCATCGCCACCGCCATCGTCCTCATCAAGAAGAAAAAGGACGATGAAAATGAATGATGAAAAAGGTGTATATTTGCTCTCCGCTTGGCGGCGATGTAGCGGGTAACCTGCAGCGGGCAAAGCAGTACGCCAAATATGCGCTTCTGTGCGGAACGGCTCCGGTCGTTCCGCATTTTTACGCCCTATGCTTGAATGACGAAAACCCGAAGGAACGGGAGATCGGACTCGCCGCAGGGCTGTCCCTGTTGTGGTTCTGCGATGAGCTTTGGGTATTCGGCGACCGAGTATCCCACGGCATGGAAAAGGAAATCAACTTTGCCAAGAACCTCAACATCCGCACCTGCTATATCAAGGAATCCCAAGTAAAACAAACTCTCAAGAAACAAGGAGGAAACTACAATGCGTAATAAGAAAATTATGCGAATTCTTCTCTGTGCCGTGCTGATGATGGTGATCGTCAGTACCTTCTCGGTAACGGCCTTCGCCGCAGGCGACGTAGCCGGAGCTATCGAGCAGACATGGAACACCGCCAAGACTCAGGTGCAGACGGTGGTCAACAACGTGGTCTTTCCCGTGGTGGATATGATCCTGGCGATCCTCTTCTTCGTGAAGCTCGGCACGGCATACTTCGATTACCGCAAGCACGGTCAGTTTGAGTTCACCGCGCCTGCGATCCTGTTCGCCTGCCTCATCTTCACTTTGACCGCACCTCTGTATATCTGGACCATCCTGTAAGGAGGTGTCGGCATGAACTTTTTTGAAGGCGAACTTCACAGGATGTTCGGTGGGAACGACATTATCCACGATCCGAAGATCGTCGGCAGAACTCTGCTCGGCAAGCTGGATGATGACCTGCGAGTGAAATTGCAGTTCGTTTCCACCGGAATCGCCAAGCATTACGATGCCATTCAGATCTCCATCCTCAACCGCACTGAAGGCGCGGTGGACAGAGAAACCATGAGGTTCGGTGACATCATCGGACTAAAGAACGATCACGGCACACCCAATGTCTATCCCTATATGTGGGAGGAAAGCAACAGCAAGGCGTATTGGTATACGCCTGTAACAGCCTCCGACAAAGCACTGATCGCCGACACCGTCCTCGACTACGTGGGGATGTACCAATCCGAAGGGATGGCAATGTCCCTATGAGAAATTCCCAAACTCGCTGGACTTTCGGAAAGAACCGTGGTATGTTGTTGTGCCGAAAGGAGGCGGCAACATGAGTTTTCTGAAAGACCTGTACAACGGCGAAATTCGCCCTTGCGAGGAAATTCCCGACACCGATGAGTTCAAAGCAGCACAGTCGGCGCTCTCGAAAGCAGCCAAGGAGCTGGACGATGCATTGACAGCAGAGCAAAAGGTGCTGTTCAATGCCTATAAGGAACGGTTCTTTGAATGCATCGATCACTCATATGCTCACGCATATAAGCTGGGTTTCCTGCACGGTGCTGAACTCATCAAAGAAATCCCCAACCCCGACCGATTACCCGAAACGGAGTAATCGGTCATTTTTTATCCGCAGGCATAGGCGGTGGAGAGATCCACCGTCTATGTCTGTTTTGAAATCAGGAGGTGAAATCCCATGTTTGATTGGATCGGCGATCTGATTGACGCAATAGCCGAAGCCATACGGGAAGCCTTTGAATTTTTAGGAACACAGATATCCAACACCATTTGGAACACAATGCTCCGATGGTTTTACGAAACCATCTACGATGCCGTTGCCGACTTCTTCACGATGATGGGCAATATGGGCGCGGATATCTTTGCTCTTGATTGGGTACAAGCCACCATCAAGCTGTTTACGCTGTTTGGATGGTCGCTCTTCGTTGCCGGATTGGTAGTTGCCGTATTTGACGTGGCAATCGAATACCAACACGGCCGAGCAGATATCAAGACAACGTCCATCAATATCCTTAAAGGCTTCTTTGCCTGCTCCTTAATCGGAGTAGTGCCTGTAGAACTGTATAAGTTCTGCATATCCCTTCAAAACACCTTCTCCCACGACCTGTCGGCACTGTTCGCCGGAGGGCAATCCATTGACCTTGCGGGACAAAGCACAAGTGTCCTTGTCGGCAGCTTCGCCGTATCGGGCAACATCACGTTCAGCCTGTTTAACATCCTTGCTCTGATCGCCTTTGCCTACTGCGTAATAAAGATATTCTTCCAAAACATCAAGCGCGGAGGAATACTGCTCGTACAGATGGCGGTCGGAGCCTTGTATATGTTCTCCATTCCGAGAGGATATATGGACGGCTTCGTGCAATGGATGAAGCAGGTAGCGGCGATCTGCCTTACGGCGTTTATGCAGACCACCTTGCTATTCCTCGGACTGCTTACTTTCCCCGGCAATATGCTCCTCGGACTCGGTATTATGCTTGCCGCCAATGAGGTGCCGAGAATTGCCCAGCAGTTCGGTCTCGACAGCTCGGTAAGAGTCAATATGATGAGCGTTGTCCATGCGACTACCACTGCCGTCAACCTCACTCGCTCCCTTGCGAGAGCGAAGTAAAGGAGGTACGGCATGAAAGAAAATATGGAATTGGAACGCAAGGATCTCGTCATCGACCGTGATATGGAGGTGGACTGTGACATCGGTCAGCAGATCACCTGTTATATCGAAACCTGGTTCGACGTGGACGAAAAGTTCCGTATAAAGACCGACTCGGACAATGGAACGTGGCTGAATATGTACGGCAAATACAATCCCTTTGCCGATACGCTCCGTATCGAATGCGTGATCAGCGGTGATGACTTCTCCGACGAGTTCGACTATCAGCCAACGGCGGCAGAGTCGCAGCTCATCAAGGATATGATCACCGAACGCATCCGTGAGGTACACGGTCAGACTCCGAAGGAGTTCTGCAACAGCTTCATTACCCAGGGCGAAAAGGTGTATGTATATCAAAACCGAGGAACGCTCTCAGACGAGCAAATCATTGCTAAGCACAAACGCATCCAAGCCCACTGCGAGGAATGCGGATATATTCAGGACGGCAGCATCAGCATATCCGTGCCGATGAGCCGAAGCGGAAACGAATTCAAGAATATGATCGACTACTGCAAAGTCCGTGGAATCTCCAAGATATTGGTGGACAGCCTCCATGATATCGGAGAAGCTCCTGCCGACGTAGATAAGGTAGTCGGTTATCTGTGTGGGCGCGGTTTCGAGGTGGAGGCAGTGGACTGCGGTCTGACCTTCGCCTCCAAGACCGAGAGCGAAGATCAAGGCATAACGATGGGAGGAATGTAAATGACACAATATCTGTATCCGCAGAACCTAAAGGCCACAGCGAACCTGTGGTTGTGGGGCTTGCGGGACTTTGCCATACTCGGCATTGCCGCACTGCTTTCCATCGTGTGCATGGTGCAGTTCGGCTTTTTTATTCCCGCAGCCGCAACCCTGTGCTATGGCTTTTTAACCATCCGCATGGATGAAACCACCGTGATGGACTTTATCAAATACGCCATCCGGTACTTTATTACAACCCAACAGTACTACGAATGGAGGTGACGATCATGGCAAAGGAAAACAAACCGCAGAAAAAGAAAAAAGGACGCTCCGTGCAGGATCTCATGGGCATCAAGACCTTCACCAAATACGGTCTGGCAACGAACAAGGGCGAGCTGCTCTTTTACCTCGTTTCGCCCACCAATATATCGGTGCTGTCAGCGGTGAACATTGAGATCAAGGTGCGCCATCTGATGATGGTACTGTCGGCGATCCCCGACATCGAGATCACCTGCACCGACTCCTCCGAATGCTTTGACGATAACAAGGCATACCTGCAAGGCAGACTCGCCGAGGAAAACAATCCGAAGGTGCGCCGTCTGCTCAAAAAGGACATGGACTTCCTCGACAGCATTCAGGTGGAAATGGCAACCGCCCGACAGTTCCTCTTCATTGCAAGATGCAAAGGGCTGAAACCGGAGCAGGTCTTCCAAAGTGCCAACCGTATCGAGAAGATCATCTCCGAGCAGGGCTTCGAGGTAAAGCGTATGAAGAAAGCGGATATAAAACGCTTCCTTGCTCTGTACTTCGACGCCTCGATGAACGGAGAGCATATGCCCGATGTCGACGGCGAACAGTTCTATGAGGTGGACGATGAAGAAACGGAGGATTAGTCTCATTATTCTGCTTCTTCTGCTGTCGGCGGTCTGCCTGGCATCCCTCACGATGGCGTGGAAGGAGTACGCAGATCAGGCAAGCGATCGCCATGCCTTTGACGAACTCGCCGAGCTTGTAGAAAAGCCGGAGGAAACGACCGCGCCGGCCACCGAAACGGAGTCCACCGACTCCACCGAGGATACGACGGAGGAAACTATCGATGCCGAAACCGAGCCGGAGCCAACCGAGCAGAAGCGAAACCTTGCTCCCATTATGGAGCAGAACAGCGAATGCATCGGGTGGATCTATATCGAAGGCACGGCGGTGAACTATCCCGTGATGCACACTCCAAGCGATCCGCAAAAATACCTGCGAAAGAACTTCGAGAAGAAATACAGTGTATCCGGCATTCCGTTCCTCGACTACCGATGCACCCCCGACACCAACCTCATCATTTACGGTCACAACATGAAGAACGGAACTATGTTCTCCGATCTGAAAAAATACCTCGATAAGACCTTCCGAGAACAGCACCCCGTCATAGAGCTGGAAACAGCAGACGGTGTGCGGTACTTCACGGTAACCGAGGTGATAAAGACCGACATCTACGATAAGCGATACGAGGACATCGAAGTGAAGGACGGCAGACAAAAGCTCATCCTCTCCACCTGCTACGGCTCGGCGAAAAGCGGAAGGCTTCTCGTCATCGCCGAAGAAACCTAAATCCCAATATGAATCAGTCGTTTTGCGGATACGGCAATACGGCTGTTTTGCCCTCTGTCCGCAAAGCGGCGGAAGGAGGAAAAATGTCAAAACGAACCCCCAAAGTTCTCACGCCGGAGCAGATGGAGGAAATCCGCACCAAGGACTTCTTCGATATGATCCTGCCCGGCACCGTGAAATTTTTATCCGACCATTATATCGTCGGCGACAGCTACCGTTGCGTGTGGGTAATCCGTGAGTATCCACCATCCACCGAGGAACAGGCCATCCTCTCGCAGCTTGCCGACCGCAACGGCGTAACGCTCCGTATCTACCACCGATTGGTGGAGGCAATGGAGCAAAGGAAGATCATTCAGAACGCCACCCGCCGTAACAAGATGAAAAGCGGCGGTAATGACATGAACGATACCATCGAAGCTGAAGGCAACCTCCAGGACGTGATCGAACTCCTGGCCAACCTGCGAAAGAACCGTGAACCCCTTCTGCATTGCTCGGTATTCATCGAGCTGAAGGCTAAGGACATGGACTCCCTCAAGGAATTGCAGAGTGAGATCGCCATGGAGCTGACTCGCTCCAAAATGTCGGTGGACAGACTGACCTTACGACAGAAAGAAGGATTCCTCTCCGTTCTGCCCGTGGGCTTCAATCAGTTCGGCGCACAGTACGAGCGCGTACTGCCTGCCTCCAGCGTTGCTAATTTTTATCCATTCAACTTCTCCGGTAAGACCGACCCCCACGGTCTGTATATTGGCAGAGATAAGTACGGAACGAACATCCTCGTAGACTTCGACCGCCGAGCCGAGGATAAGACCACATCCAATATCCTCATCCTTGGCAACTCCGGTCAGGGCAAGAGTTATCTCCTCAAGCTCATTCTCACGAACTTGCGTGAGTCCGGCAAGAGGATCATCTGCCTCGATCCCGAAAGCGAGTACCATGAGCTGTGCGGAGAGCTTGGTGGCTGTTATATCGACTTCATGTCGGGCGAATACACCATCAATCCGTTAGAGCCGAAGGTATGGGCAGACGGCGTGGAGGACATCGATCCCACCACTCCCGATGCCTTCAAGAAGGTAACAAGGCTGAGTCAGCACATCGCCTTCCTCAAGGACTTTTTCCGCAGCTACAAGGATTTCACCGATGCGCAGATCGACACCATCGAGATACTGCTCTCCAAGCTCTACGCCCGATTCGGCATCACCGACAGCACCGACTACAGCAAATTCAAGCCTACCGACTATCCCATCATGGAGGACTTTTATAAACTCTGCGAGGAAGAATTCATGACCTACGACAAGCAGCGCCGATACCTCTACACCGAGCAGACGCTCCAGGAGGTGTGCCTCGGCATCCACAGTATGTGTGTAGGATCGGAGTCGGTGTATTTTAACGGCTACAGCAACATCACCGACGATGCTTTCCTGGTCTTCGGAGTCAAGGGCTTGATGGATACCAACAAGCGACTGAAGGATGCGATGCTTTTCAATATCCTCTCGTATATGTCTAATCAGCTCCTGGGCGTGGGTAACACCGCCGCATCCATCGACGAGCTGTATCTGTTCCTCACCAATATGACGGCAATCGAATATATCCGTAACGCCTCCAAGCGTGTGCGTAAGAAGGAATCCTCGGTCATTCTGGCAAGTCAGAATATCGAGGACTTTTTGATTCCGTCCATCCGTGAGTTTACAAAGCCCCTGTTCAGCATTCCCACGCATCAGTTTCTCTTCAATGCCGGACAGATCAATCCGAAGGAATATATGGACGCCTTGCAGGTAGAGCCGAGCGAATTCGAGCTGATCAAGTATCCCGAACGAGGAACCTGCCTGTACCGATGCGGCAACGAGCGATATCTCTTGCAGGTCATCGCACCGGAGTATAAGTCCGCTATCTTCGGAAAGGCCGGAGGACGATGAGCGCGACAGTAGCGGCAGCTCTCAAAAAGATAGCCGTCTACATCCTTACGGACAAGAAAGCCCTCAAGGTTGTAGGCGGCATCATCCTCGGTATCATTATCATCATTATTATGCCGATTGTGGCGTTGCTCGGAATCTTCACCGGCAGCGTGGACATCGACACCGACAGACTCCATGAGATGATCGCCGAGCAACAGTCTGTGGCGATTGAGAGCTGGTCGAATGTAGAAACCGCCATGACGAATGCAGGCTACGACTCCCTCCGTATTCAGGAGGCACAAGCACTGTTTACCTTCGCCCTGTACGATCACGCTTCCGAGCCGGACTTCGCAAGTAAGCTGGTAGGATGCTTTGCACAGGAGCAGACAGACGAGGAACTGATCTCTGCTGTCAACGCAGCCTTCGGAACGAACATCGTAACCGCTGACTTCACCAACGTGATGGCAAGCACCCGTGCGGCGTATATCGACAGCTCCGGCTATACCGATCCCACCACCAAAAACAGCACAGACCTTGTGATGTGGGCAGAATTTGCTCACGCCAAAGGATGGGGCTACGTTTGGGGAACCTACGGCGATGTGCTGGACAGCGATCTGTTCGAGTACAAGAAAACGCAGTATCCCGACGAGGTTGGCGGCAAGGCAGACTTCATCGAAGCCAACTGGCTCGGCGGCAGAACCGCCGACTGTGTCGGTCTCATCAAGGGCTACGGGTGGTTTGAGCCGACCACCAACAACATCATCTACGCCACCAACGGAATGCCCGATATCGGTGCTGACGATATGTACAATAACGCCACCGAGAAAGGCACTATCGACACCATCCCCGAAATCCCCGGACTTGCCGTATGGCACGAAGGTCATATCGGCATTTATATCGGAAACGGCGAGGTCATCCACGCAGCGAACACCAACGCAGGCGTGATCAAGACTCCCATCGGCGACAGCGGATGGACACATTGGCTCAAGATACCGTATATCACCTATGCGGAAGAAACGGAGGAATCAACAGAATGAGATACCGTGGCTTTATTATCACAAGCACACCCGACTCCGGTATCGAACGGTACGACAGACAAAGCAGTCAGGACGTTCTCTGCAACGGATATTACTGTCAGATCTACGACGGCGATGACGATCAGTACGCCAATCAGCTTGATGACTTCTGCATCGCCGAAGGTCATGAGATCAAGGACTGCTCCTACGGTGAGTTGGAGCGAGGTATCGCAAGATACGTGGACGATCACTATGATGACCTCGTGGAAGAACAGCAATACTACTTTGCCAAACGGCAGTCGGAGCTGATCGGACGGCTCGTGTGCTGGATCGGCGAAACCGAAAGCGGAGAGGAACTGTATCATACGCTCTCCGAGGTCGTCGGTATGAAAGACGATGAGATTCGGGCGACAGGCTTTACCTCCCTTGTCCCGTATTTCAACCGAGAAGGATATGCGCAGACCATTGCGGAATACCTCATCGACGAAGGCACGAATGACACCTACTCCGGCAACCTCCACGTGCCGTTCTCGGAGATCAACAAAAGGTACGGTGTAAACCTACCGACAGACAAAGAAATGCTGGATCTGATCCGTGACGCTCTTCTCGAACACGGCGACATTATATCCGACCTGGAAACAAGCGAGGACTTCGACATGATGTTCTACACCATGTACTGTCCCTACGTGGAGGATGACGGTATCGCCGAGGATGACGGAGAGCGTCCGCAATTTATACCGCAGATGTAAGAAAGGAGAAAATCGACTATGCGACTACACGCAGAACTGCGACGAAAGCAATCCGAAATACAGGATGAAAACTGCATCGTCACAGATATTATTGAACTGCCCGAAAGCGAATACGCCTCGCTGTATCAGAACCTTCTGAGAGAGCGTGATTACCTTGCTGAAAGGGCTGATATGGAATCCTTCATTGACGGACAGCGATGCTGTGTCCTTGTCCTCGGCGAAGGCCAGGAGGACGGCATCCTCGTAGATAGCCAGGGATCGTCCTACGCAAGGCGATCCGCATTCATCCCCGAAGCGAGAACCCTCGTGAGAAACCACATCCGGCAGCTTGCCGACTACGTGGTATCCGAAGGCACTGAGCATACCGAGGACGGTAGATGGGCAAACACCTACGACGAGCTGTACTATCACTTCGGAGCGAACATCACCGATGCCAACGGCAACGGCAAACTGCTCCGAGAGGAACTGCAGCGCAGAGATGAAGTCAACGAGCTGATCATGACCGAGGACTGCATCGAGATCAACTACCACTTGGCGTATTGTCAGAACTGCGGCGAGGGCGGTATCAGCGGAACGCTGGATCTGCTCTCACTTCTCGGATGCAACCTCTACGACGTACACTTCACCTGCGATGATCAGGACTGTACGCCCATCAGCCGACTGAGCGCAGATATGCTGACCGAGGAAGGTAAACGAGAATGGGCTGACGTTCTCTCCGCAAAGGTGGAGTCCATCACGTTCGAGAACGAGAGCTTCAAGTGCAAGCTTGCCAACTGCGATCCCGAACGACTCCGTGCATTCACCGAGATGCTGAACGGTCAATGCGATGCCGAGGACTATGAGCGTTGGGTGAAAAGCTCCGGCATCACCTATCCGCAGACTGAGGATCACAGTCCCACGCTCTCTATGTAGGAGGTGCGAATATGAGTATATTCCACGCATCCTTCCAAAAAGCACGGTCGGGTATGCTGACCAATATCTGCGAGATCGAAAAAGTGGTGGAGCTGACCGATGAAGAATACGAACGTTTCAGTCAGAACCTCACCGTGTCGAGCGAACTGCTCTCACAGGAGTCCGAGCGATACCGAGTGGACGAACACGGCGTCGCAAGATGTCTGCTCGTTATGGCAGAAGGCCGTCAGGACGGCATTTTGGTGCTGACCGAGGGTTACGACTACGCAAGGCATACGGCACACCTGCCTAACGCCCGACAGTTCCTCAAGATGGAGCAGTTCTTCCGCCTCGCCGAATTCGTAGATCGAATGCACAGCCTAACCAATCAATTCGTTGTCGATGCCATCGACAGGCAAGTCGAGGGTGAATACAAGATATCCCTCGCACCGATCCGAAACAAAGTGGTCAACGACTCGTTCAGTGCGTCTCTGTTTATGGAGATGCTCTCCGAGCGACCGGAGATCGCCGAGGTGGACTACGACTACGAGAACGATACCGTATCCGTCGCACTTGCGGATGAGCATATCCGATTTACCGATGAAAGCGGAATGCGGTATCTGACCGAACAGGATATCGAGGTCATGTGCGCCAAGCATATCCTGTGGCTCAACGACGAGGGCGGCGAACAAGCCGACTTCTCAAACTGCGTGATTCGAGGAATGGATCTGTCGAGAAGAAATCTCAATCAAGCCATCTTCGACGGAGCAAAGATCAGCAACACCCAGCTCTACAGTGCCGAGCTGTGCTACGCATCCTGTGTCGGCACCAAGTTCTATAACTGCTACGCCACCGACCTCACCGCCGAAGAAGCCAACTTCAAAGGCGCGGAGTTTATCGGCACGGAATTAGGTCGTAGCGTTTTCACCCACAGCAACTTCACCGATGCACGATTCCGCAACTGCGAGGTGTACAGTTGCAGCTTGGACGGCTCCTGTATTGAGGGGACGGACTTCGGTGACACCGACACCTCTCTCGTTCGCATGAACCGATGCACCTACGACGAGGATATCTGGAACGCCGAACAGAACGGCTCACCGATCACGATGTAGGAGGTGTGCTATGGCAGGTAAGATCAAATCCATCCACGGCATCTATAAGAAGCACGGCCGTGAGGCATTCCTCGAAGCCGCCGCCTACTACTCCGACCACGTGAATCCGAACAGTATCGATAAGACCATCGATGAGATGGAGTCCCGTTGGTACGATGCCACCCACCGACAGACCGAAGCGGAAAAGATGGTCGAGGACTATAACAACGGTCAGACCATCTTAAACGATCCCGACATTGCCTGCACCGATACCGGTCAGGCAATGGTCATGTGAAAGGAGAATCCGAAATGAAGAAAACGTCAATCACGATTTCCTTTGACGAGGAAAAGCTCTCTGCGCTGAAGATGTACCTCACACAGAGAGGTGTGCAGGTGGAGTCGGAGCTGGGACGCTCCCTCGAAACCCTGTACACGAAAACCGTACCTGCCGGAGTGCGTGAATTCATTGAGATGAAATCCGGCAACACACCGAAGCCTGCGCCACCCGTGAAGAAAACGAAGCCTTCTCCTTCTTCTGCCGTGGGCGTAGGTAGTCAGGAGGTGCAGAACGGATGAACCACGTTGAGGTAACTCTGTATTTTAACGAACTGCAACTCCGAGCCTTGGAAGATCACCTCAACTTCGACGGCACAACCCTAAAGGATGAGTTGGGTAAACAGTTCGACTTCCTCTATGAGCAATATGTCCCTCAGGAGGAACAGCTCGCTGTCGAAGCGGAGATCGAACAGATCGAAGCAGCCGAGAATGCCGAACGAGAAGCCCGTCGTCGCTTCGGTGTCTTCCACGTTCATGAGAACGGCAGCGACCGATACTTCACAAGCGAGCTGTTCGACTCTCTGCTGTCCACAGCATACAGGTACCGCCTGTATGACCGAGGTGAACTCAGTTCCAACCCGAAAATGTTTGCCGAAGCCTTCGGCGAGGTGGAGCATATCAGTGCCGCACAGTATGAAGAACTCTGCGACCGAATGCCAAACGACCACCGCATCAAGATAGCAGCAGATTACGATCTCGATGCCGGAATGGTCACCACCTGTCAAAGCAGCGACAATGCGTGGTGGTCTTACCGACTGCGGGATCTGTCAGTGGCAGCATTCAAAGCGCACCGTTCCAACTACCGAGGATCTAACAGCAGAGAAAAAATATTTGACCAAGCCCTCGTCGGCAAAGAGATCGATCCACCGGAGGCCGCAGAGCATATCGTTCCACAGTCCGGTGTGATCCACATCTGTGAAAATGGAAAAGACACCTATTTTATTACCCACGGAACACATTCCTTCCTCACAGCCGCCAATCTCTACAGGCAGTACGAAAACGGTACGGCAATAGGTAAACCCACAACCTTTGCGAGTACCTTCGGTGGAGTAGAAAAAATCTCGATGGAAGCCTTTGATGCCCACAGTGATCACATCCCATACGATCCCCAAATCAAATTCTCTGCTGAGTTCTTTCTCGACGGCGGCGTGTGCAGTCTACTTGACAGCAACGATAACTGTTGGTGGTTCTATGATCTGAAAGATGTGTGTGAAGCAGCACAGAAGGCATACCGACAAAGTGATCTGCCCATGAGCAAACGCCAAGAGGTGTTCGACAATATCCTTATTGGCAAGGAACTCGATCCCGACGAATGGGTGGAACGAAAACACGAAGGTAATTCGGACGGCAACGGCGAAGCGCCGGTGATGCGGATGTGACCGCCTGTGAGCCACCGTGTCGCCCTGTGTGGCGAGTTTCCCACCGAGGTCGGGAAAACACCCACAGACCGCCTCTCAAGCCCTGTTTCGGGCGTGTTTCGCACAGAGAAAGATCGGGAGGTTTACGCAGGGTTACGCTCTTTCGACAAGGTCGAAAGAGAAGCAGGTGAAAGAGTCGGTGCCTTTGTTGGCACTCGACTCGGCTCACAGCGGACGGCAACGCCGACCGCACAAGGGTTTTTGAGGGTTTCACGCCCGATAATTTTACGGTGCCGAAAAATGGGGCTCGTGGGCTACCATTGGTGCCAAAAAATCCCGAAAAGCCCGTACTGTAAGGAAAAAACACGGTGCCAAGCAAGGTGCCAAATACAGAAAGGATGGTTTGCCCATTGGATAACGAACAGAAACGAGAAAAAGAGGTAAAGGTGCGTATGCAGACCTGGTATAAGCCGTCCACGCTGGAAATCGTAGACCGTTTATACAAGCAAGACAACTGCCGCAGCCGAACGGAATTCATCGAAAAGGCTATCCTGTTTTACGCCGGATATCTCAGTACCGAGAACGCAAGAGGATACCTGCCGAACGTGGTGACCTCTACCCTCAAAGCGATCGTGGACAGCAGCGACACCCGACAGAACAGAATGATGTTCAAACTGGCGGTGGAGATCGCCATCGTGCAGAACCTCATTGCAGCGACACAGGATATTGATCCCGTGTCCCTCGAACGCCTGCGCGGTGAATGCGTTAAGGAAGTCAAGCGACTCAATGGTGGCTTCTCCTTCGAGGATGCTCTCGCTTGGCAGAAAGGATAAGCGGATAGCCTATGGCAAAGCTGATCACCAAGTTCAAGTACCTCAAGCCCAATGCACGACAGAGCGTTGGCGGTTACGCAAAATATATTGCTACCCGTGAAGGCGTGGATAAGATCGACGAGTCCTATCGGCTCTCGCCTTGCTCACAAAGGCAACAGCAGCTCATCGAAAAAATCCTCAAAGATTTTCCCGACAGTAAAGAGATGTTGGAGTATGAGGACTATCTGAAAGAGCCAACGGTAGGAAACGCTTCCGAGTTCATCACCCGCGCTCTGGAAGATAACGCTTACGAGGTGATGCAGACCAAAACCTACGCAGACTATATTGCTACCCGACCGAGAGCCGAACGCTTCGGCTCTCACGGTCTGTTCACCGATGACGGTATCCCCGTCAAGCTCGACAAGGTCTCGGAGGAACTGAACAACTATAACGGAAACGTGTGGACGGTGATCATCTCTCTGCGCCGTGAGGATGCAGAGCGCCTCGGATACAATCAAGGAGAACGATGGCGGGAGATGCTCCGTACCCAAGCGGCTATCATTGCAAAAAATTTCAAGATACCTGCGGAGGATCTCCATTGGTACGCCGCCTTTCACAACGAGAGTCACCATCCTCACGTTCACCTCATGGTGTACAGCGATGAGTCCCAAACACCGTACCTTGCACGGCAAGGCATTATGAATTTGCGCTCATCCTTCGCAAGGGAAATATTCCGAGATGACCTGCAAGAGATATACAGCGTACAGACTGAACACCGTGATGAATTGCGACAGCACGGCAGTCAGCTTATCGCAGAGATCGTGGAGCAGATCA
This sequence comes from Prevotella sp., assembly GCA_017623155.1. GTDB lineage: Bacteria > Bacteroidota > Bacteroidia > Bacteroidales > Bacteroidaceae > Prevotella. Next base: position 61,517 of record JAGAPR010000006.1, read on the forward strand.
ACTCCGGCGTGTACGATAACCCGAAGGTGGAAGAAATGCTGAAAGAGCTTGCTGACCGTCTCTATCATACAAGCGGAAAGAAGCAGTACGGCTATCTGAAATCCGACGTGAAGGCTATCGTCAACCGCATCGTCATTGAGCTGTCGGCCGACGAACGAATCGCCGCCCTCTATGACCTGTGGTACGAACAGCGAGAGAAGGTACTCGGCATCTATACTCAAGACCTTCCCGAACGAATACCTCTCGTGGACAACGAGGAATTCAAGTCCGTGAAGAATGCGGTGATACAAGAAGCCATGAACATCCTTGGCGATATCACTCCCATCGACGAGGACACGGACGATCTCGTCCTCGACACTCCCGAACCGGAGTCGGAAGAAATAGAACGAACCGAGCAAGAGAGCGAGTCCGCAGCTCCCATGAGCGACCGAGAACGGATCTCCGCTATGTGGCGGTACTACCGTCAGGCGAAAGAAATGCTGGACCGTGAGAGCGAGGACTACGATCCCGACACGGCGGTGGATCTGCTCATCGACTCGGCAAAGCTGGGATGCGACGTTGCAAAATACCGTCTCGGAAAAATGTTCCTCCGAGGTGAGGGCGTGACAAGGAACACCGACTACGCTCTGCGGTGGTTAGAGGATGCGGTGGCAGACGGTAATCAGTACGCCGAATATCTGCTGGGCAAGACTCTGCTCCGTGGCGAGGATGCCGAACAAGACCTGCCTCGTGCCGAGGATCTGCTCAAGCGTTCCTCCGACAAAGGAAACCGCTATGCAAAATACGCTCTCGGCAAAGCCTACCTCGAAGGACTACTGCTCCTACAGAACATCCCCGAAGCGATCCGACTGCTGACCGAATCGGCCGACTCCGGCTTCGCTCCGGCACAGTATCTGTTAGGAAAACTGCTCTCACAAGGTGAGGTCATACCAAAGGACTTGGAGAGAGCCATCGACTACCTCGAACGAGCCGCAGGTCAAGGCAATCCCTACGCTGCCTACCTCGCAGGCAAACTACTGCTCACCGAGGAAGATATCAAGGACATCCTCCGAGCCATCAAGAACTTCGAGATCGCCGCGGAGAACGGCAACGACTACGCCGAATACCAACTCGGAAAGCTGTACCTCTACGGCAGAGAGATCGACCGTGACTATCACAAGGCGATGGAACATCTGCAATCTGCAGCTGACAAAGGCAACCCCTATGCCAAGCAGCTCCTGCACAGCGTTAAGAGTAACCGTCATTGGTCGGCGGCAATGGGATCGTTCCGTCTGCTCCATCACCTTGCACGAATGCTCCAAAATCAGTTGGAGGACGAGCGCAAGGAGAAGCTCGGCGGCATCGACCGTAAACTCAAGCGGAAGATTGACGAGAAGAAACAGGCGCACGGTCTCAAACAATAATCCCAACGAAAGGAGAACCCATGTCAAGCTATATCCATTTCACAGAAGAACAAAAAGAGCAGGCTCGGCAGACCGACCTCTGCGATCTGCTCCAGCGCCAGGGCGAGAAGCTCAAACGCTCCGGCAGAGAATACGAATGGCGTGACGGCTCACAGAAGGTAACCATACGAGGAAACCTGTGGTTTCATCAGTACGAACGAGTCGGTGGCGATGCCATCGACTTCGTCCGAAAGTATATGAACAAGAGCTATCCCGAAGCGATGGAATACCTGCTGGGCGGAAGCGGTATGGGTACGCTGACTACTGCACCGCCTGTGGTCAGAGAGCAAAAGCCCTTCGAGCTGCCACCAAAGAACGATAACAACCGCCGAGCCTATGCCTACCTCCTAAACAAGCGAGGCATCAACCGAGAAGTGTTGAACGCCTTTTTTTATACCGGACTGATCTACGAATCGGCAGACTACCACAACGCAGTATTCGTGGGAAAGAATCCGGAAGGCGTTGCCGTTCATGCTCATAAGCGCGGAACAGGCTCGGAGAGTACCTTCAAAGGAAACGTGGACAGCAGCGATCCGAGATACAGTTTTCACTGGATCGGACGAAGCAACCGAGTCTATCTCTTTGAAGCACCGATAGATATGCTGTCCTTTATTTCGCTTCACAGAAACGGCTGGCAGAAGCACAGCTATGCCGCCGCCTGCGGTGTATCCGATCAGGTGTTGTGGCAGATACTTGCCGATCATCCGCAGGTGGATACGGTGTACCTCTGCCACGACAGCGACGTGGACGGACAGAAAGCCGCCGTCCGTATTGCGAATAAACTCACCGAACAAGGCATAAACACAGAAATCCTCGTGCCGATCCGAAAGGACTGGAACGAGGATTTATTATATCCACCCGATGAAACGGAGGAAGAAATATGTATCCAAACTATGTAAGGAAAGGAGGCGGTAGCTCATGACAGGAAATCCCTTGCTCCTTGTGATCGTCGCCGGAATCATGTTCGCCGTACTCGGCGGTGTGACCTTGCTGTCCCACATCTACAGTCTGAACGGTATCAAATCCAAGACGGTCGGTGACGGCCAGCACGGCACAGCTCGATGGGCGACCAAAGCAGAGATCAAGAAAATCTACAAGCACGTGCCGTTTGATCCACAGCGTTGGCGTAAGCAGGCAGCCAAAGGACAAACTCCCACGGGCGACGATGGTAAGCCGTTGCCTCAAGGCATCGTGGTAGGATGCACCGGAAACACCACGGCAATGGTGGACACCGGCGACGTTCACGCTCTTATGATCGGTGCAGCAGGTGTCGGTAAAACCGCCTTTTGGCTGTACCCGTGTATCGAGTATGCCTGCGCATCGGGAATGTCGTGGCTCTCCACCGATACCAAAGGCGACGTCATGCGTAACTACGGACACATCGCCAAGCAGTACGGCTACAACGTATCGGTCATTGACCTGCGAAACCCGACTCGCAGTAACGGCAACAATCTGCTCCACCTTGTGAACAAGTATATGGATCTGTACCAACAGCATCCCGACACCTTGGTGTATAAGGCGAAAGCTGAAAAGTACGCCAAGATCATATCCAAGACCATCATCCTATCCGGTATGGATGCAGCATCCTTCGGTCAGAACGCCTACTTCTACGATGCAGCCGAAGGTCTGCTTACAGCGACGATCCTGCTCGTGGCAGAGTTCTGCGAACCGGAGAAACGGCACATTGTATCGGTGTTCAAGATCATTCAGGAACTGCTGGCACCCTCACAGAAGAAAGGCAAGAATCAGTTCCAACAGCTCATGGAGATGCTACCCGATGACCATAAGGCGAAATGGTTTGCCGGAGCCGCACTAAATACCGCAGAGCAGTCCATGGCATCGGTCATGTCAACAGCACTGTCCCGACTGAACTCCTTCCTCGACTCCGAGTTGGAACAGCTCCTGTGCTTCGATACCGAGATCGACGCGGAGAAGTTCTGTAATGAGAAGTCCGCTATCTTCGTAGTTATGCCCGAAGAAAACCCCAACACCTTCTTCATGATCTCGCTGATCATTCAGCAGCTATACCGAGAGATACTTGCCGTAGCCGATGAGCATGGCGGTAAGCTGAAAAACCGCTGTGTCTTCTTCTGCGACGAGTTTGGTACGCTCCCCAAGATCGAATCCGCCGAGATGATGTTCTCGGCATCCCGTTCGAGAAGATTGCAGATCGTGCCCATTATCCAGTCCTTCTCGCAGCTCGACAAGAACTACGGCAAGGAAGGTGCGGAGATCATCGTGGACAACACCCAGCTCACCATCTTCGGCGGCTTCGCTCCCAACAGCAGCTCGGCAGAAGTACTGTCCAAAGCCCTGGGTAGCCGTACAGTCATGTCGGGATCTGTGTCCCGAAGCCGAAACGATCCTTCCGAATCCTTGCAGATGATCGAGCGACCTCTGCTCACACCCGACGAACTGAAATCCCTTCCCAAAGGTCAGTTCGTGGTGATGAAAACCGGTGTCCATCCAATGCGAGTCAAGCTGAAGCTGTTCTTTAAGTGGGGAATACAATTTGATGAGGACAACCCTTATGCCGTAGTCGACCACGGCGGCCGTGAGGTCAAGTACGCCGAAAAGAAGGAACTCATGGACGGTATCATCAAGAAATACCATCCCGACTGGATCGTCAAGGATAAGCCTGCAACAGACGGCGGTGGCGGTATCAGCGGTCAGGATCAGTCACAGAGCGAGAGCAATGAGCCACAGCAGACACCGCCCAAGAAGCCCGGCGACAAGAAAGGCGGCGGTGGAGCCGTCATACGAGAGAAACCGTCTGCCAAGCAAACTACGCCTTTACCGAAACCGGAGGTGAAGCCGAATGAGCCGTCTTGATTTCCTATACCGTCAGGAACTGCCGCACCGAGCCGTGTCAGTCTACACCTACCTTGCCGACCGAGCCAATAAGGACGGCGAGTGTTGGCCTGCGATCCCTACCATCGCCTCGGAGCTGAAGCTGTCGCAGTCCACCGTCCGACGTGCGCTCCACGATCTGCGGAAAGCGGGACTGCTTGAAACCGAGCAGCGATACCGCACCAAAGGCGGCAAGAGCAGTCTGCTTTACAAAATCCGAAGCGGATAATCGCCGAAAAAATATACACCTTCCGCCGAGGGGGAACTATACCTTCTCGGTGGCAGGTGGTACCTGTCATGATGATAGGAGAAAGCGAACTTCCCACTCTAAGAGATACTACAGCAGAATAGAAAAGAGATAGTGTATAAAAGAAAGATGCCATCCCTTTCGGAACGGCATCCATCGGTTATATTCAGTTAGCTTTGTATTTGTCCATCTCAAGAAGGATCTTGTAGAGCTGCTCCTGCTCCTCCTTGGATTTTGCAGAGAGAAACTCATAGCAGGCAAGCGGGATATCTTTCTCTCCGCCGTCCTCTTGACCGTCTAACTTCTCAAACAGTTTTGAAAGAGAGATGCCCAGGGCAGCGGTGATCCGTTCGATGCTTTCAAGCGTTGCGTTCTTCTCACCACGCTCAAGCTGACCGATGTAGGTCGGATGACAACCGGAAAGCTCGGCGAGCTTCTCTTGGCTGAGTCTCTTTTTTGTTCTGTAGTTTCTGATACGCTGACCAACAGCTTTTGCAATATCGCTCATAAGTTTAACCATCCTTTTCACACTATAAATAGTCTATAAATATTAAAACAGATTTTCCACAGACTATTGATATTGTTTCTCGAATGTGCTATACTATGAATATCTATAAGCGTAAAAACCGTGCTTATAGTATGCAAAAGTAATGGAACACGGTTCTAAATGACCGCTATACACATAACAATTTTGGGCATCCGCCTTGCGAGAAGGTATATCCCCATCCTTTGCGGAGTAAGGCCGTTGCAGTTCAACCGGACTGTTTTTAAGAGATAGCCGAGTCATTAGAATAGCCCACCGGACACAAAACGGTTCGGTGGGTATTTTTGTAAGGAGATGCGTATGGACATTTACACGGTGGCGTTCTTTGGACACCGATATATTGACAATCCGTTCAGGATAGAAGATCGGCTGGAAGAAGAAATCCACCGACTGCTTTCGGAACACGAATACGTAGACTTCCTCGTAGGGCGTGACGGCGAGTTCGATCAGTTCGCATCTTCCGCCGTTCTTCGAGTCAGAAAGCAATATAGGGATGACAACAGCTCCCTCGTTCTTGTGTTGCCGTATGCGAGAGCTGAATACCTAAATAACGAGGAATCCTATCACGACTATTACAGCGACGTGGAAATATCCTATGCAGCATCGAAGGCACATCCCAAGGCGGCGATCCAAATCCGAAACCGTGAAATGGTTGATCGTGCCGACCTTATCCTCTGCTGTATTGAGCGTGAGAAAGGCGGTGCCTGGCAGACAGTTCAGTATGCCATCAAGCAAGAAAAAACAGTAATTAACCTTGCTGACAATGAACAAATTTGAACATATTATAACAAATGCGTCACAATCATTGCGAACGCAATGATTTTATGATATAATGAGATGAAAACATTTTGAATTACTGAAATACCGGAGGTAAAAGCAATGGCTATCAGTTATAAGAAACTTTGGAAACTTCTCATTGATCGTGATATGAAAAAGAAAGACCTTATGGCGATTTCAGGTATAAGCCAATCGTCTGTAACCAAGATGGGTAAGAACGAAAATGTTAATACCGAGGTTCTCGTTCGCATTTGCTTGGCTTTGAATTGCGATATCGGAGATATTGCCGAAATCATCCTGCCGGAAAGCCAGCAAGCATAAGGAGTGGAACTGTTGGACGAAAGACAATTTATTGCTGCAATGGATCACATTGTGGCGGCATTAAGAGAACGAGGTTACGATCCGTATGCACAGCTCACCAGCTATGTCACGGAAAATGAGCCTACATATATCACCAGCCATAAAGGAGCGCGACAACTAATCGTAACACTTGACATGGAACGAGTGAAACGCTTCGTAAAGGAGATGAAGTAATGGCTAACTTTGGAATGTCAATGTTATGGTTTTGGGTATGCTATGCCATTGTTACGTGCGTAGGCATACTCCACACCATATTCAATATTTACGTACTTAAAATGAAACCGATGGACGAGAACGGTATGGGTGAAGGTTATGAGAAAACAAAGCCTTGGCATCCACTGTATAACATTATTCTGTTCTCCCTGTTCGGTTGGTTATATGTGAACGATCTGGCTGAACCAACTTTGACAGAAGCTCTGATAACGGGAGCAATATGGGCAGGCATTTGTATCGTTTTTGATGTGTTCGGTTGGGTGCTTATCAAACACCCGTGGAGCTTGTCTTTCAAGGAGTTCTATGTTGACTATCAGCCGTGGATCACGCTCATATATCTTGCGATTTTCGCAGGCCCTACGGTTGGATATTTGTTTACGTTAGTATAAGGGGATTTTGAGATGGAGAAAAATCCTAAAAACAAAAAGAAAATAATACTTATCTCGATTATAAGTGTTCTGCTTGCAATACCGTTGATCATCCTTCCCATAACAACGGTTATCGTCTATGAGTCGATTTTCGGTGAGCATTACGAAACGGTTTCTTGGTTGGAATTCTCGGTTAAAGATTACGATGGCTTGCAAATGGAAAGAAGCGATTTTCAATCCGAGGATGTTACTCTCGCAGGCTATAAATATTCAAAGGCAAACCAAGAGGTCAAAGGTGTTGTGGTTATCGCACACGGACTTGGCGGCGGTGGACACAACACATATATGCCTTTTATTGATTACTTTACTTCTAACGGCTACTATGTGTTTGCCTATGATGCGAGAGGAAACGATAATAGCGGCGGTGATTCCGTTGGTGGACTTCCGCAAGGAATTATCTGTTTGGATAACGCACTTCACCACGTAGTAGCAATCGAGGAATATCAAAACCTTCCTATAACGCTTTTCGGACACAGTTGGGGCGGGTACTCTGTCGGCAACGTGCTTTATATGCACCCCGACATCAAAGCGGCAGTTATCATTGCCGGTTTTAACGAGAGCGAAAATCTGCTTGAATATCAAGGGCAGCAGATGGCAGGTGCGGGCGTACATATCCTTATGCCTTATCTGAAGCTCTATGAGCGTATCAAGTTTGGCAAGGAATTTACGGCTGTATCAGCCCTCCAAGGCTTGGAGAAAACCGATGCAGGCATTATTATCGTACATAGCAAGGACGACGCTACCGTTCCCACAAAGTATGGTTACGACAAATTCTACGAAGCCTTTGGAAACTCTGATAGATTTGAGTTTGTGCTATACGAGGATAAAGGACATGATTATCTGTTCTACTCCGAGGCAGCTTGGGCATACCGTGAGCAGTTGAACGCCGACTATAAATCCTACGTTGAGGATAACGGTAGAGAGTATAGTGCCGAAACGAAAGAAGAATTTATGAATGGGTATCTCGATAAAAAGCAATGCTTTGAACCCGATCCCGTTCTTATGGAACAAATACTCAATATGTTTGATACATATTGTGGAAAATGAGGTGTGATATGAAAAAGTTTACAGCACTTATTGTATCAGTGGTATTGCTGATATGCCTTGTTGGTTGTAACAAGCAAGACGTTGTTTTGAATGAAACCAAAACGTATGAAATAACATCTGAAATTCATTCCTTAGATGTTCAGATCAACGCGGCCGATTTCAAAATCGTAAGCGCAGATGAATTTTCAGTTGAAAGCAATCTGAAATATTTATCCGTATCCGAAAAAAACGGTGTTCTGAAAATCGTGGATGAAGCGAAAAGTAATAGTAATTATTCCGATGCAGCCCTTACTCTTTATGTACCCAACGGTGTGGTGTTTGATGATGTGGACATTGAAACCGGTGCGGCAAAAATGACGGTAGATACTTTGTCCGCAAGCTCGGTGGAACTTAAACTCGGCGCAGGTGATGTACGATTTGAGTCACTTAACGCTTCTGCGGAGGTAGATATTAAAGGTGGAGCCGGACAGATTACTATTGTTAGCGGCACACTCAACGATCTGTCACTTGAAATGGGAATGGGCGAATTGAACTTAACCGCTGCCGTGTTCGGAGATAGTGATTTGAAATTTGGCGTTGGAGAATCTAACGTGGCGCTGATCGGTAGCAAAGACGATTACAAAGTCGATATTGAAAAGGGTCTTGGCAGTATTACCGTAGATGGAAAAACAGTTACCGATTATGGTAGCAGCGGAAACGGTCAAAATCACATCGAAATCGAGGGTGGCATCGGTGCTATCAATTTGAAGTTCCAAGAGAAATAATATCGACCACATTGTTTTGGAGGTGATTGATTGAACCCATCAACATACATCCCAATAATCATTTTATGGATTATCATATTTTATGTTATTTTCCGCAATCGTCGGGCAGTTGTCGCAAGGCAAATCATTAAGAAAAGAAAATTGGAGGGCAATACCGAAATGAAAGAGCTTGCAAAGAGATTTATTGATAAAGAGTGTTTGATTTCTTCCTTTGACAGCAACCATCAGTTTGAGGGTGTTATCAAGGAAGTCAGTGACAGTGCTATTCTCGTGGAAAAGAACGGAACTGTCGAAGCAATCAACCTTGATTTTGTTATCCGTATCAGAGAGTATCCCAAAAACAAAAAGGGTAAGAAAAAGTCTGTTGTTCTTGATTGATTTGAAAATGTAGCCGGAGGTATGTTTATGAGAAAGTGTATTAGATGCGGAAGCGAAATGAAAGAAGGTTGTGCAATAAAAATTGAAGGTGCAGGCTACGGCATCGTTTTGTCGTCTGATGAGAACAAACTGTTTGGCGGCAGAATGGGAAAACCCAAAGTTGCCATCTGCCCCGAATGCGGAGAGGTATCCATTTACCTCGAAGATATAGATAAAATAAAGAACAAATAAGAAAGCCTACGATTAGTGAGGAGATCCCGTGAAAATAACAAGATTTTATAACCCCGAAATACCGTACAGCCTTCACGATATGAACGTGATCGAATTTGAGGTAAACGGCGACAATCTCGTAATGCGAACCCAGTTGGGCATGGTGAGAACCGCACCGAATTGGGGTCAGGTGGATGGATACCTCGAATTTCTCGATGTGAATTGGAAATATTGCTATGCTACCGTGTGTGAAGGATACTACGGCAATCTCGGTACTTATGAGGGCAAGACCTTCAAGAAAATGCACCTCAAAGACTTCATCGCTGAATTCCAAAACGCAGGCTTCTCCATTATGGACGAATACTACGGACAAGATCGTGCGCTCTATATGGGATTCTTTTCTAAGGGCGGTACGATGGGCGAATGTACCATAGAGATATACCATAACAACATTGTGTTCTATGAACAGACCGATGACACCCGTGAAATGAAAGAGGTCGTATTGAGTGCTGACGGAGATCTGTCACTCTATTTAGTGCCTGCCGACGTTGCAGACAATCTCGCTACCGTTGCTAATGAATTTGCGTTTAACTACGTGTGGCACGGCGAGAAAAGCGGAAAGTTTTTGAAGCTCTGCGGAGAGCAGTACGGTGCGGTGTTTGATGAAACGGATTTCATCGAATATCTGAACACCGTGCTGTATCCCGATAAGCCGTCGAAAAAGCTCAAGACCTTCCAGGCAGCCGATGGCGAGGACGTGCCAGAGGAATATAGGAAATATCCGTACTACAATTTTTAAGGAGGCGTGTTATGGCTAAATTAGAACATACACTGAATGGCAGTTTTAATCAGTGGCTAAGTAGAATTGAAGATGGAATACTGAACGGAAGTATGTCTGCATCCCTGGAAGATTCCAGTGACTTTCGTAGCGGTGATGCTCGCTGCAGCGTTCGAGTTTTTGAAAGATATAGTTATGCTGGAGGCAACCGTGTGAGTCTGAGCGTTACGCTCTTTCAAAACGGTGATGGCCCGATCTGTCTTTCTGCAATTACAGCCGGAGGAAGTCAAGCGCTGTTCTTCAAGGTCAACACTTGGGGCGAAGAAGCATTCCTCGATAAGCTGAGAGAATTGCTGTGATGAGGTAACGTATTATGGCAAAGCACGAATTCGGAATTATGGAATCTGCTCCGATTAGCGGAAAGCGGTATGATGAATATGAACCCAAGAAATACAACTGCATATCTGTTGACGATGATTACATTGAGGGGATCGAGCAGCTACTGATGTTCGATAGCTTCTGCCATACCATTGACATCCCAATGAAGGGACTCAATTATATCGGTATTACGCTGATTCCACCGAAATCCTTGGAAGAATTTCTAACGGCTATCGGAGATGGCTCAGAGTATGCCGAACTAAGGAAATTGCTGATTGATGCAAAGAATAGAAACAAATATGTGATCCACTATGGATTGTGAGATGGGAGGTAATCTCAATGAAAAGTATTAAGCCCGGACGTGGCCCATCCTTTATGGGCGGGGTTATGAGTATATTAGTTGGTTTGTTTGGCGTTGTTTGGACAATCGTCGCAGCAAGTATGGGCGGCGGTGTGTTTGCGTTGTTTGGAATTATCTTCATCGCAGTGGCTGTAGTTCAGGCGATCTATAACTTCAAGAATGCCACAGGCAAAAATCGTTATTCTGCCTTTGACATTACCGACAGTAGCGAGGAACCCGACCCGCTGAACGAGTGCTATGGCAATCCACAAGCTACCACGCAGAAAAAGAACGATGTTAATAACAAGTTCTGCCCGTATTGTGGAACCCCCGTTGCAGGTGATTTTGAGTTCTGCAATAACTGTGGCAAAAAACTGCCGTGAGCAAAGGAGGCGCCTAAATGGAAGAAAACAAAAAGCAGTTTAATTGGAAAACATTCATAATCGTCCTTATGGCGGTTTTGCTGGCATTCTCCCTCTATAAAATCGCCACACTTTCTGACGAGATAGATCATCTCAAATCAAGGAACTCTAACCTCACGGGAGATATTCAAATCCTGCGTGAAGAAATCAACTCGATTTACGATAATGTCGATAAGCAATTAAAAAAGCAAGCGAGCCTTATTTCAGGCGTTGATTTTTCCATAGGCAATCCGAGCGAAGATATGAAAACCGTCGAGCTTTCATTGACGGTTGTTCCAAAATTGATTTCTGATGATATGCAGATTTCAGTAACCGTAGATGGGGTTACTGCACCATTAGAAAGAAATGGTAACGAGTTTAAGGGAACGATTGATGTGGGACTTTTCGTAGACTACAATCAATGGCCGTTGCTCTCCATTAAGACAGCAGACGGAACTAAGACCGAGTATTTAGAGGATGTAGATGTTTCTTATATGTTCTCTCGTCATCTGCCGTCTCTGTATGCAGATATGTCCGGTGGTAGCGGAGAATTCTCCGATGGAACGTTGAGCGTAGACTTAGGATTTACCGTTGAAACTAAGCCAGCATCCCAAAATGCTCCTATTACCTTCACTTCATTTACACTCATTGAGGAAGTGAATGGCAAGGAAATCAGTAGACAAGACATTACCGAAGAAGTACGCAAATCCGGTGAAAGCTACAATACTCGGTATGTCAAAAACTTTAAGGTTACTTATGGCGACAAGTTAAAGGTATATGTAATCGCTGAGGACTCTCTCGGCTACATTCATAAGACGCTGGCTCATTACTGGCTTGAACGTGAGGATGGTTCTCAGGCAGAAACCGTATTTGGCGGTGAAATGATTTACGACAAGGATGGAAACTTGTTGTATGGCGATAACTCTATTTCAAGTTGGGAGTGAAGCGAATGAAAAAGGAAAACATTTATAAGCTCCTCTATGCCGTAGCTGCCCTCTTGGTATTGGGTTTTGCAATACATACCATTGTTGATGCCGTCAGATACGACAGTATGCTGACCTCCTTCCCGTTCTACGCTTTTATCATCGCCCATGCGATTGAGTACCTTATTCCGGCGCTCATTATCTGTGTTGCCGGATTGATCTGCAAGAAGAAATTTGCAAAGAAAGAGGATTAACAGAAATGATATTAGAACTGAGAAACATAGAAAAATCCTTTGGTGAGAAAAAAGTTCTTACCGGAGTATCATTTAAGGCTGAAGGTGGTAAAGCCTTCGGTCTGCTTGGCAGAAACGGTGCCGGTAAAACAACATCTATTCGTATTTTAATGGATGTGTTTCCCGCAAACAGCGGCGAGGTGCTGATAGACGGTAAGCCTATCGATTATAGCAAGGTCGGCATCGGCTATCTGCCCGAAGAAAGAGGTCTTTATCCTAAAAAGATCATTATTGACCAGCTTACATATTTTGCAGAACTAAAGGGTATGAGCCGCAAAGAAGCGGTAGAGTCTATTGACTATTGGCTCGAAAGACTTGGCATGACCGAATATCGTAATAAGAAACTTGAAACTCTTTCAAAAGGTAATCAGCAGAAGATTCAGCTTATTACTGCTCTTGCTCACGATCCCGATATCGTTATTCTTGATGAGCCTTTCTCCGGTCTGGACCCTGTGAACGCAATGCTCTTAAAGGATGTGGTTAAGGAACAGATTGCTAAGGGCAAAATCGTTCTGTTCTCCAGCCATCAGATGAGCTATATTGAGGAATTCTGCGATAGTATTGCTATTCTAAATAACGGTGTTGTTGCTCTGCACGGCGATCTGCACGACATTAAGCGTGACTATCCTCGTGATCGTTTGGTTGTCCGCACTGAAAATCCCGATGCAATCATTGCTGATTTTAGCTCTTCCTGTACCGTTATGGACAACGGTGTTTTAATGATTCGCTTGGCTGATTCCTCCGAAAAGAAAGCTACTATGACTCGCCTTGTGGAAAACTATGATGTCGATGAAGTCAGGGTCTTTGAACCTTCCCTCAATGACATTTTCGTAGAATACGCAGGCGATGCCGCACAGGAGGACTAAGAAATGAAACAGTTTGGAAAAATACTCAAATTTGAGCTTAAAAATTATGCTAAGAACAAAGCGTTTGTTGGTGTAACGATCTTTTTGATGGTGGTAATCGCCATCGTTATGTTCTTTCCCCGTATTACTGCTTTGTTCGAATCGGACGATCCTTCTGATACCACTGCAGACCTTTCTGTCATGCTGGTAAAGGCGGATGATCTTACACAGGCGGATATGGTAAGAGAAACGTTTGCTGCTTCCTTTACCGACTACGACGTACAGATTACTGACGCAGAAATCAGCGTGATCAAGGATAAGATCACCTCCGGTGATGTAGAGTGCGCTTTTGTAATGACCGGAGCAACCTCATTTACCTATTACGTTGATAATCTTTCGATGTATGATATGAACCCCGATATTGCCACTGGTGTCCTGCAGCAGATCTATCAAATGAATGCTATGATTAATGGCGGTATGTCCGCTGAAGACGCTGCCGGTGTTATGAGCATTCAGATTGACGGCGAAGTGGAAAGTCTCGGCAAAGACCAGATGCAAAACTTCTTCTACACCTACATTATGATCTTTGCTCTTTATATGGTTATTCTGCTTTACGGTCAGATGGTAGCAATGAGTGTTGCAACCGAGAAAAGTTCCCGTGCTATGGAGCTGCTTATTACCAGCGCCAAGCCCATCAATATGATGTTCGGTAAGGTTTTGGCGGCTTGTATTGCAGGTCTTGTTCAGCTTGTTGCCATCTTCGGATCGGCCCTTGTATTCTACAATGTGAATAAGTCCTATTGGGGAGATAACGGAATCATCGACTCAATCTTCAATATACCGCCTGAGTTGTTTGTATATATGCTCATGTTCTTCTTGCTTGGCTTCTTGATTTATGCGTTCCTCTACGGTGCGATTTCCTCCACGGTTTCCAAGCTGGAGGATATCAACACAGCCGTTCAGCCGGTAACCTTCCTGTTCATTATTGGTTTTATGGTGGTTATGTTCTCAATGAGCAGCGGAAGTGTGGACAACATACTTATGCAGATTTGCTCTTACATTCCGTTTACCTCACCGATGGCTATGTTCACAAGAATTGCTATGAGCACTGTGCCTTGGTATGAGATTGCGATTTCTATTGGTATTTTAGTCGCATCTACCTTCGGGATCGGTATACTGTCCGCAAAAATTTACCGTGTCGGTGTTCTTATGTACGGAACCTCGCCCAAGATTAGCAATATCATTAAAGCGGTTTGGAAGGCGTAACACAAAATAACGGTGTCGCTTCGGCGGCACCTTTATTTTAGGTGAAAGATTAACAATTTTATGTTATAATATCTGCGGAAACTTTGAATTTGTCTAACAGTTACACACCGCACCAAAGCCTCCCTTGTGTAAGAGGTGCTTTATGAATAGTGCAGAACAGATAGTTACACATGATTCACTCCGTATAGTGTCGGTTCCTTTTGGTGAAATCTATACGTAGTAAACATTCACCGAACCGACTTTGTTTATAATCGCTTTATTTTAGATTAGTAGTAGATTATTACAGTTATGTATTTTATATCGCAAAGAAAAATAGTAGTTAAGTTTAACCCTAGATAATAAGCAGCAAAGGAGTGCGATAATATGATATCTAATAATACCTCCATGCCTACAACGGATGATGAGTTGCAAAAGAATACGGTTGGTGAGCTTAAGCCGCACAATGCACCGATCACTCTTGTTGAATACGATTCAAGTTGGCCTGAATTGTTTGAGCAGGAATCGAACCGGATTCATTCAGTACTCGGCAGCAAAGCGTTGCAAATAGAACATGTGGGCTCAACCTCGATTCCTGGGCTTTGTGCAAAGCCAATCATCGATATACTGTTGGTTGTTAAGGATTCTGCTGATGAGTCATCCTACGTTCCAGCGTTGGCAGCGGCCGGATATGTGCTACAGATTCGAGAACCTGACTGGTTTGAGCATCGTTTGTTTAAAGGACCGGATACCGATATTAATCTGCATGTGTTCAGTTTGGGCACATCAGAGATTGATAGAATGTTACGCTTCCGTGATTGGTTGCGGACTAATGATACTGATCGGGACAAATATGCACAAGTCAAACGAAGCTTGGCAAAGAATAAATGGAGGCATGTCCAGCACTATGCGAATGCTAAAACATCAATAATACAGGAAATCATGAAAAGAGCGAATGGTAATAATATTTATGTCAATGATTAAAATTGAAAACCTTACGTTTTCATATCCGACAAGTTATGATAATGTTTTTGAAAATGTCAGTTTCCAGGTTGATACCGATTGGAAGCTTGGTTTTGTGGGCAGAAACGGACGAGGTAAA
>JAGAPR010000061.1 GCA_017623155.1 Prevotella sp.
CATTCCCCGTCAGGAAAAGACAGAGAAAGGCTACAAGCCCGACAGCGGTGTGGTGTCGCAAATAAAAATCATCGCCCGTCTTTTCAAGGAAAGCGAGCAGATCATCGTGGCGACCGATGCAGGACGCGAAGGTGAGCTTATCTTCCGATACCTCTACCATTATATCGGATGTACCACGCCTTTCGTGCGCCTCTGGATAAGTTCGCTTACAGACAAGGCTATCCGCGAGGGACTGCGCAACCTTGAAGCGGGAAGCAAGTATGACAACCTCTATCTTGCCGCCAAAGCGCGGAGCGAATCCGACTGGCTTGTGGGCATCAACGGCACGCAGGCACTCTCCATCGCTGCCGGACACGGCACGTACTCCGTCGGACGGGTGCAGACACCCACGCTGGCGATGGTATGCGCACGTTACTGGGAGAACCGCCGTTTCACGGTGGAACCTTTCTGGCAGCTTCATATTGTCGCTGACGATGGCAACGGCGAAGTGGTGAAATTTTCCTCTTCCGAGAAGTGGAAAGCAAAAGAGCCTGTGACGGAACTATATAATAAGGTGAAGGAAGCAGGCACAGCCACTGTCACGAAAGCAGAACGCAAGGAGAAGACGGAGGACACTCCGCTTCTGTACGATCTGACCACGCTCCAAAAGGAAGCCAACGCCAAACACGGCTTCACGGCGGAACAAACGCTTGAAATCGCGCAGAAGCTCTACGAGAAGAAACTCATCACCTATCCGAGAACCGGGAGCCGCTACATTCCCGAAGACGTGTTCACGGAAATCCCCAAGCTACTCGCCTTTATCGGCAGCCTGCCCGAATGGAAAGACAAAGTCAATCCGAAGGTTGTGCCGACACACCGCAGCGTGGACGGTGGCAAGGTAACGGACCACCACGCTTTACTTGTCACGGGCGAGAAGCCGCTGTTCCTCTCCAAAGAGGACAATATCATCTATCAGATGATTGCCGGACGCATGATTGAGGCTTTCTCTGAAAAATGCGTCAAAGACACCGCTACTGTCACGGCGGAGTGTGCCGGAGTGGAGTTCGTGGCAAAAGGCAGCATCATCAGGCAAGCCGGGTGGCGTGCCGTCTATGGCGAGGAAGAAAAAGAGGGAACCACCATCCCCGGCTGGCAGGAAGGCGATACGCTGACACTGAAAGCCGCCTCCATCACGGAGGGCAAGACCAAGCCCAAACCGCTGCATACCGAAGCCACCCTGCTGTCCGCTATGGAAACGGCGGGCAAGGAGATTGAGGACGATGTGCTGCGGCAGGCATTGAAGGACTGCGGCATCGGCACACCCGCCACCCGTGCCGCCATCATCGAAACGCTCTTCAAACGCGGTTATATGGAACGTTGCAAGAAGTCACTTGTACCCACCGAAAAAGGACTTGCCCTCTATTCGGTTGTGAAGACGATGCGCATCGCCGACGTTGCCATGACGGGCGAATGGGAGAAGGAACTGGCACGCATCGAGCGCGGGGAACTACCTGCCGAAACCTTCCGC
>JAGAPR010000062.1 GCA_017623155.1 Prevotella sp.
GGAAAATTGTCAAGACAGGCGTAAGCTCCGGAAAAATACGCAAAGACGGAAAATCATACCGGGCGGAGAGTCAGGTAAGGAAATGGAATCGACAGGAAGGAGAGGACAGATATGAATCTATCATTACACATAAAGAACCGGAAGGAAAGAATGCAAGAGAAAAAATTTATAATTATGAAAGAGAGAGAGCTGATAAATTAAGAAAACAGGGATTTTTAAAAGATAATAATAAACATCAAATACCATAGAAGTTATGTATTTAAGATACATTTATTTGAACATAAGCTATGAGCACTATTCGGGCATAAATGAAGATTTTAGCCAAAAGTTTGGCTATAACACTTGTTTTATAGGCTATTATCTGTCAAAGGCAGTAAGGAAAGAAAAGATTGAAACAGGCATTTATAATATGATTTATGTTCTGCTATCCGCAAAGATTAAGGAGCCGACAGTCAAACTAAGCGAATGCTTTAAGACAATAGAGGTTACAATTCCTTTTGATGAAGCGGAACAAAGCCGATATATCGCAATGGGCATCGAGGAACGATACGAATTTTATTTGGCAATGCTGGAAAAAGGATATTATCTGGCAAATACCGTATGTGACGTAAAGCCGGAAATACTTATCGGCCTTCACGAAAAGTTCAGACAAGGTGGGTACAGAAACGAATGGCTGTTCAAGAAAAAGAGAATAAAGGAATATGGCATAAACGTTGTACTCGACTGTGTATTCACATCATTCGATTTCAAACTCATGTTGACGGTTCTCGACTTGAAAAAGAACCCGATAGCAAAAGGATGTATATATCAGACTTATCCGGATTATACTTTCTTTTATAAGACAATAAAGCACTTGGTCATAACGGATAAAAAACTGATTATAACGGATTTTCTTGATGATGAAATGATAGAATGTGAGCTGGAAGACCTCGCAAAAGGAATAATAAACGCAAAGTGCATAGATGAGGATACCGCACTTTATATATACAATGACAGGACAAAGGAAAAGTTTGAGAAATTGAGATGGTAAGGAAGGTATACTATATGTTAGATGGCAGATGTAAGAATTGTATTGAAAAGACAGTGCTATCATTTACTATGATGTAAATGTATGGTGATTCATTATTTTGCCATGCGACATAAAAAAGCATAAAAATATGCGCTCTCTGATATTTTTATGCTAATTTTGCAGACTGATGGCGGAGAAAGGCCATATAAGAATATGAGATTACGTATCGGGAAGTTGGATTTGTTCATGGCAAAGCAGTTCGGCCTGCTGTTTGTAGGTACGTTCTTCATCTGTCAATTCGTACTGATGATGCAGTTCTTGTGGCGATATGTCGACGAACTGATAGGTAAGGGATTGTCAGTGGATGTGTTGGCGCAATTTTTCTGGTACATGAGTCTTATGCTTGTGCCTCAGGCTTTCCCGTTGGCAATACTCCTTTCATCGCTTATCACATTTGGAAATCTTGGCGAGAGTTCCGAACTTACGGCCATCAAGGCTGCGGGAATATCACTGTTGCAAGCGTCGCGCTCGCTGATAACCATCGTGTTTATAATAGCCTGCTGCTCTTTCTACTTCCAGAATGTCATCGGGCCGGATGCCAACAAGTCGTTTGCGCATCTGCTTCTGTCGATGAAACAGAAAAGTCCCGAGCTCGAAATTCCCGAAGGAGTGTTTTACGACGGTATCCCCGGCAGCAATGTTTATGTGCAGCGAAAGGATGTGGGCACGGGTATGCTATACGGAGTGATGATATACCGGATGAACAGCGGATATGAAGACGCGGCGATAATACTTGCCGACTCCGGTCGGTTGCAGTCGACGGCTGAGAAGAAACACCTGTTGCTCACACTGTATAGCGGCGAATGGTTTGAGAACATGCAGTCGCAAGACATGGCCGGAAGTGCCAGTGTGCCTTATCGCAGGGAGACATTCATGACGAAAAGGATGGTGCTCGACTTTGACGGCGACTTCAACATGGCCGACGTCACGGGTATAGCCAATGATGCGCGGTCGAAGAGTATCAAGCAGATATATCACGACTTGGACTCCATCGTGGAGTTTAACGACAGCGTGGGGCACGCGTATTATCAAGAAGTCACCCATTTGCAGAGCTACGGCATGTCGCTCACAAAAGACGATTCTCTGCGCGCGGTGCGTGAGGTGGCGGCCGGAAAGGTGAACATCGACTCCGTGTTCGCCCGGCAGAGCGACGAGAAAAAGCTCGAGACGGTGAAGAGCGCGCTGGCCACGGTGCGCATGCGTGCGGTGGATATCGAGATGAAAGGCATGTATACAAACAGGTTGAACAGAAACTATCGCAGTCACCGCATGGAGGCGATAGGCAAGTTTACGCTTGCTCTGTCGTGCATAATATTCTTTTTCATCGGCGCCCCGCTCGGCGCGATAATCCGTAAGGGTGGTCTCGGTGTGCCGGTGATAATCTCCGTTCTCGTGTTTATCATCTATTTCATATTCGAGAATTCCGGCATGAAGATGGCGCGTGACGGTATATGGACGGTATGGTTCGGTAAATGGATCTCGACGATGGTGCTCGCCCCTGTGGCTGTATTCTTCACATATAAGGCAAACAAAGACTCTACCGTTTTCAACATCGATCTATATGTGGGTATCGTGCGCACGGCACTCGGACTGCGCGACAAGCGCAACATATACAAGAAAGAGGTGATAATAGAAGACCCGGACTATGCGCGTGATGCCGAGTCGCTCAATGTCATCAGTGAGGAGATAGAGGAATATTCGCATACGCACAACCTGCTGAAAGCTCCCAACCCGATAAAGGTTTTCTTCAGAGAGGGAGACGACAGGCGCATAAGAGACATAAACGAAGAACTGGAGCGCGTGATAGAAGACTTGTCGAACACGAGAGACAGGGTGATACTCAATGAGTTGAACAACTATCCGCTGATAGCCACGCACGCACATACGAGACCGTTCCGCCGCAAGGCTCTCAACATAATAACAGGTCTCGTGATACCGCTCGGTGTGTTCTTCTATCTCAGAATGTGGCGGTTCCGCCTGCGATTGCTCGGCGACTTGCGCACGATAAAGCGAACAAACGAGGCTGTGACGAAGCGGATAGAAGAAATGAGCGGCAAGGATAAAAAGTGACATACGGCGTGACGGGAAGGCATATTATTATAATAATGTGATAAAGCACAGTTTCCGTTCACAATAAAAATACAAGCAAGGAACAATGGAAATATCAAAATTGAGCAGAATAGAAGATGCCGTGGCAGACTTTAAGGAAGGAAAGTTTGTCATTGTGGTGGATGATGAAGACCGGGAAAACGAGGGCGACCTGATAATAGCGGCCGAGATGATAACCCCCGAGAAAGTAAACTTTATGTTGAAACATGCCCGTGGAGTGCTTTGCGCCCCCGTGACATTGTCGCGTTGTTCCGAACTCGACCTGCCACATCAGGTGGAAGACAATACATCGGTGCTCGGAACACCGTTCACGGTGACGATAGACAAACTCGAAGGATGCACCACCGGCGTGTCGGCACACGACCGCGCGGCAACGATAAAGGCACTGGCTGACCCTAAGTCAAAGCCATCCACGTTCGGACGGCCCGGACACATCAATCCGCTTTACGCGCAAGACAACGGCGTGCTGCGCCGGAGCGGGCATACCGAGGCAAGCATCGACCTCTGCCGACTGGCGGGATTGTATCCTGCTGCGGCACTGATGGAGATAATGAACGACGACGGCACGATGGCACGATTGCCGGAACTGCTCGAAATGGCAAAAGAATACGATCTGAAAGTAATATCGATAAAAGACCTGATAGAGTACAGGCTGAGAACGGAAACGCTCATCGAAGTGGGCACGGAGGTGAATATGCCTACGGAATACGGCGTTTTCAAACTCGTGCCTTTCAGGCAGGTGAGTAACGGGCTGGAGCACATGGCACTTATAAAAGGCAGCTGGAACGACGACGAGCCGATACTCGTGAGGGTTCATTCATCGTGTGCCACCGGCGATATTCTCGGCAGTAAGCGTTGCGATTGCGGCGAACAGTTGCATAAGGCGCTGCGCATGATTGAGGCAGAAGGCAAAGGAGTGCTTATATACATGCAGCAGGAGGGCAGGGGAATAGGTCTTATGAATAAGATTGCGGCTTACAAGTTGCAGGAAGAAGGCTACGACACGGTGGATGCCAACGTGCATCTCGGCTTCAAACCCGACGAGCGCGACTACGGTTGCGGGGCGCAGATGCTGCGCAAACTCGGAGTTCACAAGATGCGGCTGATGACAAACAACCCCGTGAAGCGCGTGGGACTGGAAGCATACGGACTGGAAATAGTCGAGAATGTGCCAATAGAGATAACTCCGAATGAGTATGACTATAAATACCTGCGTACTAAAAAAGAGCGCATGGGGCACACTCTCAATCTGAAATAACCGGCGCATAAGTGCCGATTAATGGCATAATAAAGTTAAAAACTGAGACAATTCTTTCACGAAAAAGAATAAAATTATTATTTTTGCAGTTATATATAAATAATATACAATTTATTTTATGGCACAACTATCTGATCGATTGCAAAGACTTGCCCCCTCGGCAACATTGGCTATGTCGCAAAAAAGCTCTGAAATGAAGGCTGCCGGCATAGATGTTATTAATATGAGCGTTGGAGAACCGGACTTCAATACGCCCGAACACATAAAGGAGGCAGCAAAGAAAGCCATTGACGAAAACTATTCAAGATATTCGCCCGTACCGGGATACGCCGATTTGCGCGAAGCTGTGGCCGCAAAGCTGAAGAAAGAAAACGGATTGGACTACTCGGCATGCGAGATACTTGTTTCCAATGGAGCAAAACAAAGCGTATGCAATGCCATAATGGCACTCGTAAACGATGGGGATGAGGTTATTATCCCGGCTCCTTATTGGGTCTCGTATCCGCAGATGGCAAAGCTCGCCGGAGGTGTGCCTGTCATCATTGAGGCCGGTTTTGAGCAGGATTTCAAAATAACACCGGCACAACTTGAAGCTGCCATCACTCCCAAAACGAAAATATTGATATTGTGCTCACCAAGCAATCCGACCGGCAGCGTGTATTCGAAAGATGAACTCCGGGGATTGGCAGACGTGATATTGAAGCATGACGACGTGTTTGTTATTGCCGATGAGATATATGAGCACATCAATTATGTGGGCAAACATGAAAGTATCGCGCAGTTTGACGGTATGAAAGATCGCACGATAATCGTAAATGGCGTGTCGAAAGCGTATGCAATGACAGGCTGGCGCATAGGATATATAGCAGCACCGGAGTGGATCGTTAAAGGTTGCAACAAGCTGCAAGGACAATATACGAGCGGTCCGTGCTCGGTAAGTCAAAAGGCGGCTCAGTTCGCTTACGAGGCCGAACAAGCTTGTGTGGAAGATATGAGAAAGGCTTTCGAACGTCGTCGCAACCTCATTGTAGAGCTTGCAAAGGATATTCCGGGGCTCGAGGTAAACGTGCCGCAGGGTGCTTTCTATCTGTTCCCCAAATGTAGCGGCTTCTATGGAAAGAAATTTGGCGACAAAGTAATAGCCAACTCTACCGATTTGGCCCTGTATCTGCTCGAAGAGGGACACGTGGCCACTGTGGGCGGCGATGCTTTCGGTGACCCGGATTGTTTCCGCATGAGTTATGCTACAAGTGATGATAATATCAGAGAAGCGATGTCAAGAATTAAAAGCGCATTGGCAAAACTGCATTAAAAGAAAAGAAACATAAATATTCTGATGTGCATTTTTTTATAAATGATAGGTTAAAAGATGCTAATCAACCTTGTAGTAAACATTATTTTGTTATCTTTGCGGGTAGATTAAAGCGGAAAACATGGTTATATAATGTCAATGCTTGAAAAACTAATCGTGAAATATTACAAACTTAAATTTATAAATAACTAAAAAAATTAAAATTATTAAATTATGGCAACAACAAAAAAAGCTGCAGCCCCAGCTAAGAAATCGGGCTTCGGAGGTATTAAGAACGCATTTTGGATTATTGTAATATGCTGTGTTGCTGCATATTCTTTCTACTTTGGTGTTCTCGGTAATCCCGACAACTTTATCGGAGGCGACACAGCCGGACACCCGGCAAACTTGATGGGTACGGTGTATAAAGGAGGTATTGTTGTGGGTATCATCCTTACATTGCTTCTTACTGTTATTTGTCTTGGTGTTGAGCGTTTCTTCGCTTTGAAGTCTGCGTTCGGTACAATGAGCCTGCCGAAGTTCACTGCACAGGTTAAAGCTCTTATCAAAGAGGGTAAGTTCGATGAGGCTAAGGCTCTCTGCGACAAGATGAGAGGCTCTGTCGCTAACGTCGTTTCTGCTTCAATCGCAGCATACAAGGACGTTGAGACAAACAACACCATGAAGAAAGCCCAGAAGATAGCTAAGATACAGCAGGCTCACGAGGAGGCAACACAGCTCGAAATGCCTACTCTGCAAATGAACTTGCCTATCGTTGCAACAATCGTTACACTGGGTACTCTTACTGCTCTGTTCGGTACTGTGTTGGGTATGATCAACTCATTCCAAGCTTTGTCAAGTGGTGGTGGCGCTGACTCTATGGCTCTTTCTGCCGGTATTTCTGAGGCCCTTGTGAACACGGCTTCCGGTATTTTGACTTCTTGGTTTGCTGTTGTTATCTACAACTTCTTCACAAACAAGATTGATAAACTTACTTACGCTCTCGACGAGGTTGGTTATACTATCGCTACAACTTACGACGTTAACCACACAGACGAGGCTTAATTGTTTTACCTTTTAATTAATTTATATAATGGGTAAAATAAAAATACAGAAAAAGGACGTCTGGATAGACATGACTCCAATGTCTGACGTGATGACGCTGCTTCTGTGCTTCTTTATGTTGACATCAACATTCTTGCAGCCGGAACCGGTACAGGTCAACACGCCAAGCTCGGTGTCAGAGGTCAAAGTGCCGGAAAACAATGTCTTGAATATTCTCGTAAGTCCGAAAGGACAGATATTCATAGGCACTGATAACAAGAACGACATGAACGCGATGCTCCAAACTGTTACCGATAAATTCGGCGTAACGCTGAACGGAACGCAGTTAAAACACTTCAAGGAGGAATCCATGGTGGGAGCGCCGATGAATGTTTTGGCAGATTATCTGAGTCTTGAACCGGAGAAAATGACTGAGGAAATCCAGAAACTCGGTATACCGACTGACAGTATAGATGGCGGATACAGCGAGTTCCAAGAATGGGTGAAAGCCGCCCGTGAGGCTAATCCCGATATCAAAATCGCCATCAAATGCGATGCTAAAACACCGTATAAAGTAGTGAAGAAAATGATGTCGGAGCTTCAGGACATGGATGAGAACCGTTATCAACTTATTACAAATCTTAAAACGTCAGCGGAGGATTAAAGTATGGCTAAAAAGAAAGCAAGCAAGCAGAAGAAGATGAACACCAGAGTGGACTTCACTCCTATGGTGGACATGATGATGCTTCTTATCACGTTCTTTATGCTTTGTACTACTCTTAGCAAGCCGCAGGCTATGCAGCTGACCATGCCGAGTAGTGACAAGAATATAGAAAAGGAAGATAAGTCGGTGACAAAAGCTTCTCATACAATTACTATTTATCTTGGTGCGAACGACAAGATTTATTATATCGCGGGTCTGCCGCAGTATGATAATCCTGAGTGTATCAAAGAGACAAGTTGGGGTAAAGACGGTATTCGTAAAGTGCTTATCCAGCATACAACCGAGGAGGGAATAAACCCTGTTGCCCGTATCATGCAGGCAAAGCAGAAGTTGGATGAGAAAAAACTCGCTTACAACTCTAAGATGACTGACGAGCAATATCAGAAAGAATTGGAAGAGTTGAAGAAAGGTAATATCGCCGGAGAGAAGATACCGACCCTGACCATTATTATTAAGCCGATGGATTCTGCTAACTATAATAATATGGTTGAGGCTCTTGACGAGATGCAGATTTGCAGTATTGGTAAGTATGTTATCGACAAAATCAGCCCCGAAGATCAAGCACTTCTTGATAAGAAAGGCATTAAATAATCGTCGGTGACTAACAATTAAAAAACAAAGGAACTATGTCAAAAATAGATCTAATAGACAATAGCTGGGTCGACCTTGTCTTTGAAAACAAGAATAAAGAATATGGTGCGTATCAGTTGCGTAAGAAAACCGGTGCGAGAAACGTAAAGGCCATGGCTCTTGTTTTCGCGACAATCATAGGTATTATGGTTGCGTTGTGGGCTAAGGTTGCCATTGAGAACGCTTTGCCTAAGAAAGTGGCGATTGAGACAGATGTCGAATTGTCTCAGTTGGCACAGAAGAAAGAGGCAAAAGTGGAGCGTAAGGAACCGGTTAAGGTCGAAGCAGAACAGAAAGTCGTAGAGAAAGTAAAGAGTTCTGTGAAGTTCACGGCACCTGAAATCAAGAAAGATGATGAGGTTAAGCCGGAGGATGAGCTTAAATCGCAGGACGAACTTGCCAAGTCGACAACGGCTATCGGTTCGTTCGATGTGAAAGGTAATGATGAGGCTGAAGGTGAAGTGCTGAAAGCCAAGGAGGTAATCGCACAGGAAGTGCCGAAGGAAGAGGAGAAAGTGTTCGACGTTGTTGAGCAGATGCCTTCATTCCCCGGTGGTCCTCAGGCGTTGTTCGAATACCTTTCAAAGAACATCAAGTATCCTGCTGTGGCAGAAGAGAATGGTGTGCAAGGTCGTGTTATCGTGACATTCGTTGTCGAGCGCGACGGTTCTATCACAGATGTTAAGGTCATTAAGTCGGTTGACCCGTCACTTGACAAGGAAGCATCACGCGTGGTTAGAGGTATGCCCCATTGGATTCCCGGTAAGCAGAACGGTTCTGCGGTACGTGTGAAATACACTGTGCCTGTTACATTCACATTGCAATAGCATAATGAGGAACGGAACATTCAATTTAATAATTGGATTAACACTACTTTTAGGCTTGACTTTGTCTTGCAAGGACAAGCCTAAAAATGGTAGAACAGATACTTATTCATCAGGGACGATTAAGTTCGTCTCTGATGAAAGTTTCTGTCCTATTATAGATGAAGAGATAGAAATTTTCCAGACGGTATATCCTAAAGCGCGGGTTATACCTCAATATACAAACGAGCTTGATGCGGTGAACATGTTGATGAAAGAGAAGACATGTCTTGCCATCACGACACGAAATTTTACCGAGCGGGAATTTAAGAATTTGAAAGACAGGAAATTCTTGCCGGTAGCCATACCTTTGGCATACGATGGATTGGCTCTTATTGTGAACAATGCCAATCCCGATACAATCATATCCATAAAAGATTTACGACTTATTTTAAGCGGGAAAGTTTCCAAATGGGAGAAGTTGTATCCCGAATCCAAACTCGGTGATATCGAAGTCGCTTTTGACAACAAGCAGTCGAGCACAGTACACTTCTGTGTAGATTCCCTGCTTGGCGGTCGTCCGATAAACAGTCCGAACATATATGCGGTCAAAAAATCCGCGGAAGTCATTGATTTTGTCGAGCGTCATCCTAATTCCATCGGAATAATAGGTTCCAATTGGCTTAATGACAAGCGCGATACGACAAATGTCACATTCAAGAGGAATATAAAAGTAATGGCTGTAAGCAAAATCCATCCTGCCACGATAGAAAGCAGTTGGAAGCCTTATCAGTACTATCTATATAATGGTAATTATCCGTTGGTTCGCACTATCTATGCACTTTTAAACGATCCGTATCATGGATTGCCGTGGGGATTTACGAACTTCATAGCCGCCGATCATCGCGGTCAGCTGATAATTCATAAAGCCGGCTTGTTGCCTTACAGGGCGAATATGTCCGTGCGCGAGGTTTTTGTGAACAAAGAATAATCCGTTCGAATACATTTGATATAGAGACGAAGAAAAGATTTTGCTTCATTGTGAAAGTCTTAATAAGATAAATAGTAGAAATATAAAAATCATTTAGTATGAATACATTTAAATATTTATTAGTCGGAGCCATGTTAATAGGGGCAGGTCTTCCCGCAGCGGCTCAGGATTCAAAGACCAAGATAGACGAGATAACGAAAATAATAAAGAGTAAGCCGGCAGATTTGGCCGACCAAGTGAAAGCCGTTTATAAGAAAAACAAGAAAAACGCTCCCGTTCTTCTTGGAATTGGTCGTGCATATTATGAGGTTAAAGATACCGCCAATGCACGTTTGTATGCCGAGTATGCCCGCAAGGCAGACTCAAAGTACAGCCCGGTATATATTCTTCTCGGTGATTTGGAGGCGTTAAACAGCGATGGTGGCAATGCTGCCGTTCAGTATCAGCAGGCGATATACTTCGACCCGAAAAATCCGGATGCTTACTATAAGTATGCGAGTGTTTATCGTAAGGTAAGTCCTTCCGAGGCTGTTGCCAAGTTGGAGGAGTTGCGTGCCCAGCGTCCCGATATTGCTGTCGATGCTCTTGCAGGCCGCATATATTATTCTTCAAACAGATTTGACGACGCAATAAAGAGTTTTGCAAAGGTTGACATGAACAGCATGGAGCCTGTGGATCTTACAGATTATGCCATGTCACTGTGGTTTACCCAGAAGTATGACAAGAGTCTGGAAGTTGCCAAGTTCGCGTTGACCAAGCAGCCGCGCGATGCCGGCTTCAATCGTCTGGCGTTCTTCAACAGTACCGACCTTAAAGATTACGACAGTGCGTTGACTTATGCCGATGCGTTGTTCAATAAGTCTGACAGTGCCAAGTTCTCATATTTCGACTATACGTATTACGGAAACGCGTTGAGCGGAGCCAACAAGCATGCAGAGGCCATTGATATGTATAAGAAAGCTCTCGAACAGGAGATTACCGATAAGTCAAAGCGTGCCGGTGTCATCAAGCAGTTATCCGACGGCTACAAGCAGAACGATGATTATGTGAATGCCATCAAGACATACGATGACTTCCTTAAATTCGTTGAGACACCTTCCGCTACCGACATTGCAGGCCTCGCTCAGCTTTACACTCAGTATGCAAACACATTGCAGGGCGATGAGAAATTGGCGACTTTCAAGAAAGCCGAAGGCGTGTATGACGAGATGGAGCAGAAGTTCCCCAACGCTGTCGAGTACACCACTTTCATGAAAGCTCGTGTAAACTCATACATGGATCCCGAGACAAAGGATGGCAAGGCAAAGCCTTTCTATGAGAAACTTGCAGGTATGATAGAGCCGAAAGCAGATAAAGATGCAGCCGACAAAGCCCGTCTTGTAGAGTGTTACAGATACCTTGGCTACTACACATTGTTGCAAAACGACAAAGACGGAGCCGATGTTTACTGGAAGAAGATACTTGAGCTCGACCCTGATAACGCCATAGCAAAGCAGGCATTGGGAATTACCGAATAAAGTTAAGTTTATCGTGATATACAAAGAGGAGACATGTGTGTCTCCTCTTTTTTTGTTTTCTTTCTTAAAGAACAAAGATTACAAAAGATATTTTCTAAATGCAAAGGCCGATTAAAGGTAAAAAAGTAAAAAAGTAAAAAGGTAAAAAAACGTGCGGCGTGTTTCTAAGCGCAGCCTTTTTTTACCTTTTTACCTTTTTACCTTTTTACCTTTTTACTTTTTTACCTTTAATCGGCCTTTAAATATCAGTCGAACACTCCGGTGTGTGTATGATTAGACCAATATTCTTCTGAGTTGTTTTCATCATAGTCGTCCTCTGTCAACGGCTGGGTGAATGTTGTGCTTTGGCAGATCATCTGCTGCACTTCCATTTCC
>JAGAPR010000017.1 GCA_017623155.1 Prevotella sp.
GCCGCGCCGAAGCCGATACATATCCACTGGTCGATGCCGACCATGTAGAGGATGACGAACAGGACGAAGAGAGCCAACAGACCTCCGCAGAAGATGAAGAGGTACTGAGCCTTCAAACCCTTGAACTCTACCGGACGACCGATACCCTTGTTTATCGGGTATTCAGCCATACATTGTTTATTAAAGGAAGAATGAGCGCAGGATAGTGGCAGCGACAATCAAGAAGATACAAGCCCCGAACCACGAAGCGGCGGTCTTCGAGGTGTCCGGGTCGCCGGACGAAAACTTGCCATAGACTTTTACGCCTCCGATAAGACCGACCACCGCACCGATGGCATAGATAAGTTTCGTACCGGGGTCGAAATACGAACTCACCATAGAGGTGGCTTCGTTGATGCCTGCCAGACCGTTTCCCTGCGCAAATGCGGAGGCGGTTGCGGCAATCATAAGTGCCGCAGAGATGATGAACTTTTGTCTGATGTTCTTGTTCATAAACTGTTCTTTTTGTGCCGTCCAAAGGGTGGATAGTCCTTTTTCGGGCGGTTGATACTTGATTACTTTACTTTGGTTTTAGTGGTTTCCCGTTTGTTTCTACGGACTTGGGTGTGTCCGTTGCGGATTGGCTGTACCTTGTACTGCCGTGCGCATGGTGTGATGCTGTCTTACGTTTTCATTTCCACTCTTTTTTAGCTGTTATACATAGTCCCGGATATTGAACTCGTCAATGTTGTCGGGTACGGTAAATTCCTTTTTCGGTTTCTTCAGCCGGACTTCGATAAGCCCCTTGATGCGGATGTTCAGTTCCGTCGAGCCGGACATCAGTTTCTCGTACAGTTCCGTTCCTTCCATATCGGAGAAGACCTTTGCCGCACGTTCCCGTTCTGCCGTTGTCGCTTCCGGGTTCTTGGCTGTCCTGACCGCATCGTCTATCTCGTCAAAACTGCTTCCCGTAGCTCTTGGTGTGTCGGGCGTTCCGTCCTCCGGTTCATCCTCCACGAACTCCAGTTCCGAAGGCGGGATGCTCGTGAAGGTTTCATCGAGTTTTTCCTCCGGAACTTGTGCCGGGCGGGACATGGTTTCCGTGTTTCCGTCGTCAAAAGTAGCCTCTTCCTCCGACAGCTCAATGCCTTTTTCCGAAGTGGCGGCTTCTTGCGTCGGTATGGCAGCGGTTGTCCGGGTTGATGCCATTTTGAAACGGCTCTTGCCGATGATGTCCGATGTTTCTGCGGGAGGTGTTTCCCGTACCGTTTCCTGCTTCACCTCCGTGCCGCCCAATGACCGCCATAGCCCGGCAATGCCTTTAAGGAAGCGGACGAATCTCGTTTCCATGATGCGGTCGTAGAGCAGCAGGAACAGGAACCACAGGTTACAGCCGACCGATACGGTCAGGAGAATCATCGTCATGCTCATAAATCTATTCTGGGGACTGCGTTTAACATACGGTTCAGTTCGTCACGGTGTGTACGGAGAAACTCGCTTACCACGTTCTCAGTGAAGTCAGCCATTGTGACTTCACCATCACCCAGCCAGCGGACAATCATGGCAACCTTGTCATGGGTCTCTTTGCTGATGGATACTTGTTTCCCTTCCCTTGCCTTGAAGCCTGATTTTTTCAGGAAGGCACGATAATCATTCTTTTTTCTTCTCATTTCTTTTTCTTTTTGATGATTAAAATACTGCGTCGTAATTCCGGGCGTAAAGGCTCTTTATCGCCTCTTCGCATTGGTTGAAGTGGTGTGTAAGCACATGGTCGATGTAGGCGGACAGCGATAGCTTGTCATGCCCGATCACACGGGTGATGCGCATGATGCGGTCGTGGTATTCCGGGCGCACGTATGCCATCTTCCCCTCGCGTGCCTTTACTTCGGGTTCACGGATGAAAAGCCGTTCATAGTCCTTTTCGCCGCATTTGCCGCTTACCGGCACGGGCGACAGGATTTCCACACTCGCTTGCACTTGGGCAAGCATACCTCCGCCGTCATGGTGCGGACTTCTGTTTTTCTGGTTCTTTTCCTGATTCATATCCATATTCAAATTAAGTCTTCACGTTGTTTCTTGTACAGTTCGTTTATTTTCTCCTTGTGCTGTTCCAGATGTTGGCGCAACACGGTGTCCACGTAGCCGCCTACCGAGATTTCCCGTCCGGCGATGTCATTCACGATTTTAAGAATCTTGCTGTGTACGTCCCGGCTGATATAGACGCACTGGCGTGTCTTTATCTCGTTGCGGCGGAGGAACAGACCGGAATAGTCGTCCTCTTGCCGTTTGCGGCGGGCGATGTCTTTCTGCACCTTCTCCCTTGACGGGGATGCCGTGGGCGGTGGTTCCGTTTCCGGGACGCTCTCTTCTTCGGGGGCAGGCACGGGCGGCTCCTGTGCGCGGTACAGAGTCCCGTCCTGCTTGCGCCTGCCGATGGAGGCTATCAACAGTTCCTCGTCAATGCCTTCGGTGTTCACTTTCCTGCTGCCCATGCTCATTGAGGTTTGATGATACGGCTGATTTCTTCCGAGAACTCACGGATACCGCTCCCTTTCAGAAGGGACACATCCATCGGGAAGATGGTAGAGCGGAATACGCTCTTGCGCTCTTCCGAGAGGTCACGCCGGAACTTCTTGCTGTCGGGCAGGCGGGTGGACAACACCGACAACCCCATTTCGGCAATCACATCTTCATACAGGTCGTACAGCCCGTTCTTCTCCCTGCCGTCCACCATCGTCCAGAACAGGTACAGCCCTTTTGTTTTCGCCTGCCCCGTCGTCATGAGGTTGTCACGGAACATCACGGCGAATTGCAGGGTGCTTTCCACGACAAAGCGGTCGGCACTCATGGGCGCGAAGATGTAATCCATCTGTGAGAGGGTCTTTACAACACCGTTGCTTTTCAGCGTTCCCGGC
>JAGAPR010000063.1 GCA_017623155.1 Prevotella sp.
GGTCAAGATCCCGAAGCGGCAGGAAAAGATAGATCAGGGTTGGAAGAAGATCGACACCCTGACCGCAAAGCGTGACCGTATCGAACACAAGCTGAACCGTGTTATTGCACTCAATGACACGATCAAGAGCTTCGGTATCCATTTCAACAAGGAGCGCAGAGAAGCGTTTGCAGATGCGATGACAAGGCTTAACAGCTCGACCGTTGACTGCCTGAGCGATAAGAAAGCAACGCTTGAAGCGAAAAGACAGGATATTCTTGACACTTATAACGCTCCTGAAACAAGTGCCGTGGACAAGCTCAAACTCGGTGAGCAGCTCAAGGGCGTGAATGAGCGTATCGGCGCACTGGAAAGCAAGATCATGAAGCTCGCCCGTCCCGAAACCCACTATGAGGAGCAGACCAATGACCAGCTCGATGCTTCTATGGTTCTCACAGGCGACAAGCTCGGTGAAATGGTGCAGAACGGCACTATGGATATGCCTTCTCTTGCTGAGGGTGCTGTGCAGGCGGCGCAGGAGGTCGAAACGCTTGACAGATCACAGGTCGCTTCGATCGCTGACAAGCTCGTTGACCAGCCGCTTGCAAGTGCGGAAATGCAGATGGAAGATGATTATAACATGATCGACGGTATCATCAACAACGGCTCTAAAGAGGATATTGACAAGGCAAAGGCAGAGCTTGCAGAGGGTATCAAGAATATGGAAAGCCTTGCAGACAATCCTTTTGTTTCTGAGGAAGTCCGTGCTTCTGCGGCTGATGAGCTTGCGAAAATGAAGAAACAGCTTGAACTGCTTGACAGTACCGATGAAGTCCAGGTGGATAGCTGGCTCTCAGCTATGATCGAGAACGGCGATGCTGTCCTTACCGATGACGGTGGTTTCAAGGTGAACCCTGATTATTATAAGGAATTGCCCCGTGGTGATCGTCATGTGGAGACTATGACGGAAGTTCAGGCGGTCGAGGTCATGTCCGCACTGACTGCCGCAGGGGTGGCATACTCCGCTGCCACTAAGGGTGAGGATAAGGTCGGCATTACTGTTTCAAAGCAGGATGTTCCTGTGCTGAATGATGTGATGTACGCATCTATCGGAAAGATCGCTCATACAGAAGCCGCAAAGGAAAACGGCGGTAAGGGCGAAAAGGGCAAGTATCAGACGATCAATCCCGAATACTATGCTTCTCTTGGTAAGGAAGATAAGCACACCCGTGTTGAACCTATCGACACTGCACGGAAGATCGTGGCAGAGCTGCAAAAGTCTAACATTCCGTATTCTGCGGTAGTCCGCAAGAATGATACGGTAGCAGTCACGGTATCTAAGGCGAACGCTCAGGCATATAAGCAGATCGAGAGTGCTGTCAAGGGCGAAAGAGCTGTGGAGTATGTCAACCCCGACTTTTTCAAGTCGCTCCCGAAGCAGGAGCGTTTTACGCAGCGTATGGACGAGGGGCAGGCTCGGAAGAAGTCCGCAGAGCTGACCGCAAAGGGCGTGGAACACTCTGCGGTGTTCGGCGGTGAGAAGTCCGCTGTCACCGTTGCAAAGAAGGACTCGCAGAGAGCTTTCTTCACCCGTGGCAGAATGCAGCGTGACGCACAGCGTATCAGCGGTCGAGGACAGCAGAAGCCTCAGCAGAGAGAACAGACACCCAAAAAGAGAAAGAATCAGGGGCTTGAATAATAGATGAGAATTACTGATGAACAGAAAGAAAGGGCGGCATTTGTCAATCTTCCTCAGTTCCTCATGGCTCACGGCTTTGATTTGAAGAAAGTCGGCAGAGAGTATGTGTGGAAGGATCACGATAGCCTGCACATCAAGGATAACGGTCCGGGTGAGCGTGGTGCGTGGTTTCGTTTCAGCGAGGACAAGGGCGGAGACAAC
>JAGAPR010000064.1 GCA_017623155.1 Prevotella sp.
GTAGGGAGATAGTCAGGAAATTGAAATAATCGAACCCTTGTCACCATCTTTAAGTTGTTTTCCGGGAGTTAATGTACCCGGCTTGTTTCTTGGACTGTATATAATATTGATTTTCAGCAGTAGTAAGAAATTCCTTGACAATTGATTATCGTTAATTTGCCATCTGCATAAATAGCAAACAAAAAGGAGATGTTTTTCATCATCTCCCTTTTGAATTTTTACTTCCACGCTCTGAACATCTTATCCCCAATATTCTGCGACACATATTGCATTGGCAACTTTGCATAAATTTCAGTTGTCTTTATTGAGGTATGCCCCATCATAAATTGTAATACCTCTTTGGATATACCCTGCCCGAGAGCCACCGTACAGGCGAAGGTATGGCGGGCAATATGCGTGGTTAATGGGAAAGAACAATTGAGAGCCAAGCCTATGCCTTTGAGGAACTGGTTGTATTTCTGATTGGAGGTTATTTCCATCTTGTAATTGTTACGTTCCAAGATTTTTCGTGTAATTGGCAGGACTGGAGTAACAAACTCGTTTCCAGTCTTTATACGATGTCCGTCAATGTAATCTTTGCCGTCAATAGTGACAATGTGCTTTTCATAATCGAATGATTTGGCATCGCTATATGCCATGCCTGTAAAAGTCTGGAAGAGAAAGAAGTCAAGATACCTGTTCATTACGGCATCCGTGCTTTCTTCCCGCATACGGATTAGCTTTTTCACTTGTGCTTCGGTGAGGTGAGGACGGTCGCTTTTCTCCCCACGTTTATCTTGAAAACGCTCGTATGGATTTTCTTTGATAAGCCCGAGACGGAAAGCTTCGGCCACATACGACTTAAACCGTTTGTGATAGTTGTGGATGGCAGCCTGGCTTCTTATGATTGGCTTCCCTTTCATCGTACAGGTTTGCTCCTCCCTTATGAAAAGGTCGAACTGATAGATATGTTGCAAGGTTACATCATCAAAGGTTTTGAACTTGCCGAATCGTTCAAGTGCTTTGTATGTGGTTAAATGCCCTTTTCGAGTACCTTCGCGAAGCGGACGATTATTGATACGTTCCCTGAGCCATGCCATAAAATTACGGCGATTGCCACCGTCTGCACTTAGGTATGTTTTGAATTGGGCAATGGTCATATCATCCTTATTCACCTGCATGGCTATAAGAATATGCTCAAACTCTGTCACTTTCTTTTGGATTTCCTCATTGATAACAACGGCACGCGGATGATTAACCACCATTCCATTCTCCCATTGGTCGAGGGTAACGTTATGTCCTGAATGAAAATAACAGCGTTCCCTTTGTAGGCAAACTACGATTTCAATGGCTCCTGCCACTGTTGTTGTGGCTTTCTTCTTCCGGTTGAAGAATAATCTGACGTACTTACTCATAATGGTAACACATTTGTGAGATTGGTAACACAGCTACGGTAACACAAAAACCGTCCCGAGGGGGCTTTTTACGTCCAAGTGTGTCGCTTTTTCTCGTTTTTTTTGATGGTGTTACCACCTTATATACTGCCTCAAAAGAATGGATAACTGACTGAGCATCAGAGGCAGTGAATGTTTTTGAAAAGAAAAGGTCTTCATTGCTGAAGACCTTCTTTGGTGATCCGCTTGGGGCTCGAACCCAAGACCCCAACATTAAAAGTGTTGTGCTCTACCAGCTGAGCTAGCGGATCTGAACTTTTCTTGTTCTGAAAAGCGAGTGCAAAGGTACTGTTATTTTTTGAAACCTGCAAATATTTTTGCGCTTTTTATTGAATAAAATTGCTTTTATTCTGTTTTTTGAAGCTCTTAAATTGATATTTGTTGTGTTTGTTCTTGTTTCTTGTCCGGTTTTTCTTCCGGCTCGGAAGTCTCTTTTGTCACATATCTTTGGTAGTATGCTATGAGCAGCGTTGTGAGTGGCAGCGCTATTATCAGACCTATAAATCCGAGCAGCGCGCCCCAAACGGATAGCGAAAGGAGCAGCACGGCGGGGTTGAGTCCCATCGCTTTGCCCATGATTTTTGGTGTCAGCACCATGTCGGTGATGAGCTGTATTATTGCGAATACGGTCAGTGCCGACAGTAATATCACCCAAAAATTTGTTCCGGTGTCGGCCGCTTTGAGCAATGAGAGAAAAACTATTGGTATCAGTGCCAGTGAGTGTACGTATGGGATAAGGCTCATCACGCCGATCATGATGCCCATACCGATTGCCATGGGGAAGCCTATTATCGTAAATCCGATACAGAACAGTACTCCGATGCACAGTGCCACGAGTCCCTGTCCTCGTATGTAGCTGTTCAGCTCCCGTTCGGCGTCGTCGATGAGAGCTCGCCAGAACGGGCGGTTTTTCTTTGGGAATATTTTTATCATTCCCGCTGCTAGCGTCTCGTAATCCAGCAGGATGAAGAACATGTAGAGCAGTGCTATGAGCGATGCCACGATGCTTATGATGATGTTTGCCGTCTGGGTGATGACTGCAAACACCTGCGGCATTACTTTCCTCAGCGTATCCGGTATGTTGCTGTCTTTGAAAAAACGGTTGATTTGTTCATGGTTGTTTGTTATCCAGTCTCGTATTGCAATAGGAAAGTTGGAGATATTTGTTACTTCATGCAGATATTTATTTACCAAATATCCCAATTTCTCAAACTGTTCTATCATCGACGGTACAATAAGATATGTGATACCGCCGATTACCGACAGCACGACAATCAGTGTTATCAGTATCGACAGCACCCTGCTTTTCACGTGCATGCGGTGCTGTACGAATATCACTGCCGGATAAAGCAGATATGCGAGCAGCCATCCGATGAAGAACGGGAGTAGCACGTTACTCAGATAATTCGTTATGTAAAGTAATGCCGCGGCGAAAAGCATGCCGAGCATAAGCCGCACGAAACGGTCGAAAGTTATTGTCTTGTCAAGCATTTCCGGTCATTTAGATTGGTTCTTCTCTATGGCTTTCTTGTAACATTCGCGGCATAGCGGCTCGTATTCCTGTGTTTCGCCGAGCAATACCCGCCTGTCGCTGTCCACCGTGCGATGGCTCACGTATGCCAGTGCGCCGCATCGCACGCAGATGGCGTGTACTTTCGTCACTTCGTCGGCAATGGCGCATAACTCCGGTATCGGTCCGAACGGTACACCCCGATAGTCCATGTCAAGTCCGGCGATGATTACCCTCACACCGCGGTTGGCGAGTTGATTGCAAACATCGGGCAACCCTTTGTCGAAAAATTGTGCCTCGTCTATGCCTACGACATCAATATCGGATGAGAGAAGCAGTATTTGTGCCGAGGAGTCTATCGGTGTCGATTTTATCGTATTCCTGTCATGGCTCACCACGTCTTCTTCCGAGTATCGCTTGTCTATCGCGGGCTTGAAAATCTCCACTGTCTGACGTGCGAACTTCGCCCGCCTCATTCTCCTTATCAGTTCTTCCGTCTTGCCCGAAAACATCGAACCGCACACCACTTCAATTCTTCCGGGACGGTGCACTTCCCCTGTTAAGTTGTCTGTCATTTGCTTGCAAAAATACAAATACGTTTTAAAAATTACAAAGAAAGCGGACATTTTTTTGGATATAGAGAATAATTACGTACATTTGCCGACGATATGGGAACATTATATATCGTACCCACGCCTGTGGGCAACATGGAGGATATGACGTTTCGTGCTGTCAGGATACTCAAAGAGGCCGACATTGTGTTGGCCGAGGACACTCGGACATCGGGCAAGCTGTTGAAGCATTATGACATACAAAATCATCTTTTGTCGCATCATAAGTTCAACGAGCACGGCACTTCGGCATCCGTGGTGACTCGTTTGCAAGCTGGTCAGACAGTGGCTCTTATCAGCGACGCCGGCACTCCGGGTATCAGCGACCCGGGATTTTTCCTTGTTCGCGAGGCTGTCCGTGCGGGAATTGAGGTGCAGTGTCTTCCGGGTGCCACGGCTTTCGTACCGGCGTTGGTGTCGAGCGGGTTGCCTTGCGACCGTTTTGCCTTTGAGGGGTTTCTCCCGCAGAAAAAAGGGCGGCAGACAAAGCTCGAATCGTTGAGCGACGAGAGTCGCACGATGATATTCTATGAGTCGCCTTACCGGCTTGTGAAAACCTTGCGCCAGCTGTCCGAAGTGTTTGGCGAAGACCGTCAGGCAAGCGTTTGCCGCGAGATTTCCAAGCTGCACGAGGAGAGCGTTCGCGGCACACTCTGTGAGATAATCGCCCATTTCGAGGCCACCGAGCCGAGAGGAGAGATAGTGATTGTTGTGGCCGGAGCACCGGAAAAAGATAATAAGAAACATAAAAATAAAGAATTATGAGAAAGTTGTTATTTATATTAATGTGCTTGGTGGCCGTAGTGTCATGCAAGCAGGAGAAAGCAAACGCCGATCTCGCGGCCGACCGTCAGCGCGATTCGTTAAATCAGATTATCGCCCAGCGCGACAGTGAAATCAACGACATGTTGGCCACTTTCA
Source organism: Prevotella sp. (assembly GCA_017623155.1). Taxonomy (GTDB): domain Bacteria; phylum Bacteroidota; class Bacteroidia; order Bacteroidales; family Bacteroidaceae; genus Prevotella. Next base: position 4,476 of record JAGAPR010000064.1, read on the forward strand.
ATGAGATTGAAGAAGGATTCAAGGAAATCAACGAGGCGGAACATCGTGTGAGCATGGCCAAAGAGGGTGAGGGCGCGAGCCGTGAGCAGCGCATTCGCGAGAACATGCAGTTCATCCAGTCGGCAATGTCGCAGAACAGAGAGTTGATAAACAAGTTGAAGCGTCAGTTGCGCGAGAGTGCTTTCCAAGGCGATGAGTTTAAGCGCACGATAGAAAACCTCACGAAACAGCTTGAAGAGAAAGACCAACAACTGGCCCAGTTGCGTGCCGAGTTGAGTGCGAAAGACATTCATATCGCCGAGCTTGACGAGAAGATAACAGGATTGAATACCGATGTCTCTTCCCTGAAAGAGGAAAACACTCAGAAAGCATCGACCATCAGTACTCAGGACAAGCAGCTCAACACCGCATGGTTCGTGTTTGGCACGAAGAGCGAATTGAAGTCGCAAAACATCCTTGTCGACGGTAAGGTGTTGCAGTCGAATTTCAACCGAGACTATTTCACCAAGATCGACATTCGTGTAGACAAGGAAATAAAGTTGTATTCGCGCTCTGCAAAAATTCTCACAGCCCATCCGGCCGGCAGCTATTCGTTGCAGCAGAATGCCAACAAGCAGTACGTGCTTCGCATCACAGACCCGCAAAAGTTCTGGGGCGCGAGCAAATACTTGGTCGTATTGGTTAAGTAATGGCACCATATAGCATTGAGACATGAACATTGAAGCCATCCGCGATTATTGCCTAACGAAAAAGGGATGCGAGGAGTCTTTTCCGTTCGACGACAAAACCCTTGTCTTCAAGGTCATGGGCAAGATGTTTGCCGTGCTGTGTCTCGATACTCCCGACAGGGTGATAGTGAAGTGCGACCCCGAGCGTGCCATCGAGTTGCGCGAGCGGTATTCGGCCGTTGAGCCGGCATTTCATTTCAACAAGAAATATTGGAACCAGATATATTTCAATGTCGATGCGGGCGACAGTCTCATATACGAGTCAATCGACCATTCGCTCGACGAAGTGGTAAAAAAGTTTACCCGGAAGATGAAAGAAGAGTATGCCCGGATGTGATATTTGTCCGCATTGCGATTGTTCGAAAATTCGGCATATTTAATCTGTCCGTAACCCCTATAAACAAAGCGTTTCAGGCCGTCCGTAAGGGCTGTTTGAAACGCTTTTTTAATATAAATAATTGATATTCAATAATATGTAAAAAGTGTAAAAAGTACTCTTTTTTGCCGTTTCCCTTGGTCGTTCGGATATTTTTTCGTACCTTTGCACCCGATAACAGAACAAGCATTATTTTTGTCTCGCGGTGAGACGCCTGTGCTTGTAGTATAAATAGGAGCCAGACATGGCGTTGACATTGTTTGATTGGTGTCATGTCGCGGATGTCTTTCATGATGTTCAGCTCCATAAAATCATTTATGATGAGTATATTTAATAAAATCGTATGTTTAGTTTTAATTTCAGTATTATCGAATCCAACTCCGGTGTTTGCCGGAAATAACTCTGCCGCATCATCATCGTCGTTCAATTGGACTCCGGTTATCGATGCCATAATAATGGTCGAGAGCGAAGGAAATCCCAAAGCCGTAAGCGGAAATTCGGTCGGCGCGATGCAGATTACACCTATTCTTGTACGTGAGTGCAACAACATATTGAAAAGCAGAAACAGCAAGAAGAGGTACACATTGAAAGACCGTTTCAGCGTGGATAAGTCGAAAGAGATGTTTCTTCTTATACAGTCTCAACACAATACGTCAAACAATGTGGAGCGCGCCATACGTTCGTGGAACGGAGGCATGCGATACAGCGTGAAGCGCACGCAGCGCTATTACAACAAGGTAATGGCGCGAATGAAAGCCGACAAGGATTAAAGGCGTCTAAAAGTGAAAAAGTAAAAAAGGTAAAAAAGCAAAAAGGTAAAAAAGCTGCGCTTAGAAATACGCTGCATGATTTTACCTTTTTGCTTTTTTACCTTTTTACTTTTAAACGGTTTTTTTGTGTTTAAATTTGTAAAAATCGCGGGGTAATTGTTAAAAGCAAAAGGTGCGACTTGAAGTCACCGTTTAGAAAAAGCCTAAAATTTTAATTGACATTTTTGTGTCATTATTTGTGGGTTGGGATGCAATTATTCGGGTTTGGGTATGCTTTTCGGGTGTTTTTGCTCTGCAATAAGGCCGTAATTGCATTGCATTTACGGCCTTATTGCGTTCCAATTACGGCCTAATTGGAATGCAATTACGGCCTAATTGGAAAACAGCACGACCCGCAAAGATGAGAAAAACGACAAAAATACCATGTAAGCAACTGGCAATCAACACTTTGTGCAAAGTCGCTCAAAACTCGCGTATTTCGGCCAAAATATTTTTTCGTGGCTAAAAATCGATTCTCAGAGGGCTTATTGTGGAAAAACGGCCAAATTTGTTAACAGTCGTTTGTGTATTTTAACGCGAAATATTCATGCGGCGGATTTCGGATGCCTGTTTGGAAATCGCTGTGATTAATCATAAAAATACGATAAAATACTGATTAAACCTTAAAAAAATGCGGTAAGCTCGATGTTTAGCATTATTTTTGTAGAATGATATGTGCAGGCATTGCCTGTCGATATTAACAAAAAAAAGAATTATTATGACAACAGGAATTATTATTTTAGTGGTGGTGGCGATTATCGTCATCTGGTGTGTGAGTATCTATAACAATCTCGTGAAGTTGAGAAACAACCGCGAGAATGCTTTTGCCAACATCGACGTGCAGCTCAAACAGCGTCACGATCTCATCCCGCAGCTCGTGTCGACAGTGAAAGGTTATGCCACGCACGAGAAAGAATTGCTCGCCCGCGTGACCGAGGCCCGCTCGGCAGCGATGGGTGCAAGCGGCATCAACGACAAGATAAAGGCCGAGAATGCCCTTAGCGGCGCTCTCTCGGGACTGCGGATTTCGCTCGAAGCATATCCCGACCTGAAAGCAAACCAGAACTTCTTGCAACTGCAAGGCGAGATTTCCGATATAGAGAACAAGCTCGCCGCCTCGCGCCGTTTCTTCAATTCCACCACGCGTGAGTTGAACAATGCCGTGCAGACATTCCCCTCAAACATCTTCGCCGGCATGTTCGGTTTCCACCGCGAGCCGATGTTTGAAATCCCGCAAGCCGACCGTGCGGCTCTCGACAAGGCTCCCGAGATAAAATTTTAAGCCATGAAGTATGTAGGAATGCAGACCCAGATAAGGCACAACAACATGATGAGCATGTTGCTTCTGCTGTCGTTCCCGGCGATATTGCTCGGCACGGTCTGGGTGTTTCTCGCTCTCATAAATTATTTCGGAACGTATTATTACGATGAATACGGCCGGATGGTCAACGTGTTCGATGCCGAAGTGGTGAACAGTCATTTCGTGGGCACGATACCATACGTCGTTGTCGGTGTGGGCGTATGGTTTCTGATAGCCTACTTCTCCAACACGGCGATGATAAAGAGTGCCACGGGTGCCCGCACGCTCGAGCGCAGGGAAAATCCGCGTGTATATAATATTGTGGAAAACCTGTGCATGTCGTGCGGCATGGACATGCCTAAGATAAACGTCATCGACGACCCGCAGCTGAATGCTTTTGCCAGCGGCATAGACAAGAAGAGCTATACGGTGACCGTCACCACAGGGCTGCTCTCGCTGCTCGACGACGATGAACTGGCGGGGGTAATAGCCCACGAGCTTACGCATATCCGCAACCGCGACACCCGTCTGCTGGTTGTCAGCATCATTTTCGTGGGCATCATATCGGCGATAATGGGCATGACGGTACGCATGATGTACCATGTGATGTGGTTTGGAGGCGGCAACAGTCGCGACAACGAGAAAGGCAACGGACTCTCCGTGCTGGTGATAATGCTGGTGGGATTTATTTGCAGCGCGGTGGCCTATTTCTTCACGCTGCTCACCCGCTTTGCCATTTCCCGCAAGCGCGAGTATATGGCCGACGCCGGCGGTGCCGAACTCTGCGGCAATCCGCTTGCCCTCGCGTCGGCGCTGCGCAAGATTTCGGGCGATCCCGGCCTCGGAGGCGTGGGGCGCGACGACATCGCCCAGATGTATATCATACACCCCGAGAACTTCTCGCATGGCGTCATGAGCATGGTAAACTCGCTTTTCAGCACTCACCCGAGCACTGAGAGCAGAATAAGAATACTCGAACAGTTCTGATGAAAAATCTACGAATGACGATATTGACGTGCGCGTGCCTTGCGGCCGCGCACGTTTTTGCCCAGAAAGTGGCCTACCGCCCCACGGCACATTATGGCGCGCGCGTGGACAAGTTTGCCTCGTTGCCGCCCATAGACTCCGCCACCACGGTGATGCTCGGCAACAGTCTCACCGAGTATGGCGGCGATTGGGGCAGGCGGTTGCATGCCGATAATGTGGTAAACCGCGGCATTGCAGGCGACGATGCCACCGGAATTGCCCACCGGCTGTGCCAGATATTGCCGGGAAAACCGCGAAAGATATTCCTCATGGTGGGCATAAACGACCTGAGCCACGGTCTTACCGCCGCGCAGACAGCATCGCTCGCCTGCCGTTTGATAGACAGAATACGTCGCGACGCGCCCGATACAGAACTGTATGTGCAGAGCGTGCTGCCCATAAACGAGAGCACCGGACGGTGGAAACGCCTCGCCGGACGCACCGACGACGTGCCGGAGATAAACCGGTTGTTGAGCCGTCATTGCTCACAGGCCGGCATAACGTATATCGACCTGTACTCAAAATTCGTGCGCCGTGGCACCAACGTGTTGCGCCGCGAGCTCACGTCAGACGGTCTTCACCTGTCGCCACAAGGCTATAAACTGTGGGCTTTCGAACTGAGAAAATACATGTGAGTATATGATTGAATGACTGATAAAACGGCAAAAATCTTTAAATTTGACGCTTTTATCATTAAAAATATTACGATTTGTTTGTTTATTTGCGTGTAAATCGTTAACTTTGCAACGAAAATAAAAAGAAACATTATGGGTAAGTCAAATCTTCTACACATTATTAACATTATCATTCGACTTAAACAACCGGTCGGAAGTGAAAAGGTGTGTATGTAGACGAGCCGTGATAACGATATTGAGCCTTTCTCACTTCTGACGTGGGAAAGGTTCTTTTTTTAGTCTTTATAGCCCGTTACGAAGCAGGGCGGGAGACAACGGAGGCGAAATTGACTTTAACAGACGAAAAGAAAGAACAAAAGATATGAGCGACAGACTATTTATTTTTGACACTACGCTGCGCGACGGCGAGCAAGTGCCGGGATGCCAGTTGAACACAGTGGAGAAAATTCAGGTTGCAAAGCAGCTTGAACAGTTGGGAGTAGACGTGATAGAGGCCGGCTTCCCGATATCCAGCCCCGGCGATTTCAATTCTGTGATAGAGATATCCAAGGCCGTGACGTGGCCCACGATATGCGCCCTCACCCGTGCGGTGGAGCGTGACATAGACGTGGCGGCAGAGTCTTTGAAGTATGCCAAGCACAAGCGCATACACACAGGAATAGGCACGAGCGACTCGCATATACGCTATAAGTTCAACAGCAACCGCGAAGAGATTATCGAGCGTGCCGTGGCGGCAGTGAAATATGCGCGCCGCTATGTCGACGACGTGGAGTTTTATGCCGAGGACGCCGGCCGCACGGACAACGAATATCTCGCGCGGGTGGTGGAAGCGGTGATAAAGGCCGGTGCCACGGTAGTCAACATTCCCGACACCACAGGCTATTGTCTGCCCGCGGAATACGGTGCCAAGATAAAATATCTGATGGACCATGTCGACGGAATAGACCGGGCGATAATCTCCACCCACTGTCACAACGACCTCGGCATGGCCACGGCCAATACGCTCAGCGGAGTGTTGAACGGCGCACGGCAGGTGGAGGTGACGATAAACGGTATCGGCGAGCGTGCGGGAAACACATCGCTCGAAGAGATTGCCATGATATTGAAGTGTCACAAGAATATAGATATAGATACGAATATCAACACAAACAAGATATATCCGACAAGCCGCATGGTGTCGAGCCTGATGAACATGCCCGTGCAGCCAAACAAAGCCATTGTCGGCCGAAACGCTTTCGCACATTCAAGCGGTATACACCAAGACGGAGTATTGAAGAATGTGGAGACCTACGAGATAATGAATCCGAAAGACGTGGGACTCGACGACAATTCAATCGTGCTCACCGCACGTTCCGGACGTGCCGCGTTGAAATATCGTCTCGGCGTGCTCGGCGTGAATGTGGACAGCGAGGAGACGGTGGATAAGATTTATCAGAAATTCCTCAAGCTTGCCGATCAGAAGAAAGAAGTGAACGACGACGACATATTGATGCTCGCGGGAGCCGACACAGCCGACGCACATGCCGTGAAGCTCGACTTCCTGCAAGTGACTACGGGCAAGGGAGTGAAGAGCGTGGCGAGCATAGGACTCGACATATCGGGGCAGAAATTCGAGGAGGCGTCGAGCGGAAACGGTCCTGTGGATGCCGCCATCAGAGCGTTGAAGAAAATCATCCGTCGCGAGATGTCGCTTAAGGAATTTACCATTCAGGCCATCAGTAAAGGCTCTGACGATGTGGGCAAGGTGCACATGCAGGTGGAATATAACGGCAGTATGTACTACGGTTTCGGCGCGAACACGGATATCGTGACGGCTTCCGTTGAGGCATATATCGACTGTATCAATAAGTTTAAATGAAAGAGAGACGAGTAACATAACGCATTAAGAATATAAGATGAACACATTATTTGATAAAATTTGGGACAAGCACGTGGTGCAGGTAGTGGAAGACGGCCCAACACAGCTTTATATAGACAGGTTATACTGTCACGAGGTGACCTCGCCGCAGGCTTTCGACGGTATGCGCAAGCGCGGATTGAAATGCTTTCGCCCGTCGCAGATATATTGCATGCCCGACCACAACACGCCTACTCACGACCAAGACAAGCCGATAGAAGACCCCGTTTCAAAGAAGCAGGTGGACACTTTGGCCGCAAATGCGGCCGAGTTCGGACTCACACATTATGGAATGCTGTCGCCGGACAACGGTATTATACATGTCGTGGGTCCGGAAAAGGGATTGTCTCTGCCCGGAATGACAATCGTTTGCGGAGACTCGCATACTTCAACGCACGGCGCGATGGGTGCCGTGGCGTTCGGAATAGGCACAAGTGAGGTGGAGATGGTTATGGCTTCGCAATGTATCTTGCAGCAGAAACCGAAGTCGATGCGTATCAGTATCGAGGGAAAACTCGGCAAGGGAGTGACGGCAAAGGACGTTGCCCTGTATCTGATGGCACGTCTTACCACTTCGGGAGCCACCGGATATTTTATCGAATATGCGGGCAGTGTGGTGAGAGACCTGACGATGGAAGGCCGTCTCACGCTCTGTAACCTGTCTATCGAGATGGGTGCCCGGGGCGGATTTGTAGCTCCCGACGACACCACGTTCGAGTATATAAAAGGTCGCCAGTATGCACCCGTGGGTGAAGAGTGGGACAAAGCCGTGGCATACTGGAAGACATTGAAGAGCGGTGACGATGCCGTATTCGACAGAGAACTGACGTTCGATGCCGCAGATATAGAGCCGATGATAACCTACGGCACCAATCCCGGCATGGGAATGGGCATTACCGAGGCAATACCCACACTCGAAGATGTTGACGATGCGGGCAAGGCATCGTTCTCGAAAGCACTCGATTACATGGGTTTCGCACCCGGCGAGAAACTTCTCGGGCATAAGATTGATTATGTTTTTCTCGGTGCTTGCACCAACGGACGTATCGAAGATTTCCGCGCGTTCGCTTCTATCGTGCGCGGACGGCATAAGGCCGACGGTGTGACGGCGTGGCTCGTGCCCGGCTCTTGGGCTGTGGATAAGCAGATAAAAGCGGAGGGACTTGATGTCATATTAAAAGAGGCGGGCTTTGAAATACGCCAGCCCGGATGCTCGGCGTGTCTTGCCATGAACGACGATAAGATACCGGCGGGCAAATATTCGGTGTCTACCAGCAACCGGAATTTCGAGGGTCGTCAAGGCCCCGGCGCCCGAACAATTCTCGCCTCGCCGCTTGTAGCGGCCGCCGCAGCGGTAACAGGAGCGATAACAGACCCGCGAACATTAATTTAAGAATAAGCAATGAAACAGAAATTTGATATAATAACAAGTACGTGCGTGCCGCTTCCGCTTGAAAATGTGGATACAGACCAGATAATACCGGCACGTTTCCTCAAAGCGACGGACAAGGAAGGGTTTGGCGAAAACCTGTTCCGTGATTGGCGATATGACAAGGACGGCCGCCCGAATAAGGACTTTGTGCTGAACAATCCTCTTTATGGCGGCTGCATACTTGTGGCCGGCAAGAACTTCGGCTCGGGCTCAAGCCGTGAACATGCGGCATGGGCTATCGCAGGATACGGTTTCAGAGTGGTGATAAGCAGCTTCTTCGCGGATATCCACAAGAACAACGAACTGAACAATTTTGTACTGCCTGTGGTGGTGTCGGAGTCTTTTCTCGAAGAACTTTTCCGCAGCATTGAAGCCAATCCGAAAACGGAAGTGGAGGTAAACCTGCCTGCGCAGACCGTGACCAACAAGGAAACCGGCCGCAGCGAGACGTTTGAGATAAACGGATATAAGAAACATTGCCTGATGAACGGCCTCGATGATATCGACTATCTCATACAGAACAAGGACAAAATAGAGGAATGGGAGAAGAGAAGCAAGTGAGAGGCAGGCGGGGAATACAGCCGTTTATAGAGATAATGGACTGCACGCTGCGTGACGGAGAGCAGACCAGCGGCGTGTCTTTCCTGCCTCATGAAAAGCTCGTTATTGCCCGAATGCTGCTCAAAGACCTCAATGTAGACCGTATTGAGGTCGCCTCGGCGCGTGTCTCCGAGGGAGAGAAGGAAGCTGTGAAGATGATATGTCGCTATGCCAAGCAGATAGACATGCTTGAAAAGGTGGAAGTTCTTGGCTTTGTAGACGGGAAACTGTCTATTGACTGGATTGCCGATTGCGGCGGACAGGTCATAAACTTGCTCGCCAAAGGATCGCTTCGCCACTGTACTCAGCAACTTCATAAAAAACCGGAAGAGCACGTAGAAGAAATAAAACGGTCGATAGATTATGCCACGAGTCGCGGTATAAGCGTGAATTTATATCTCGAGGATTGGAGCAATGGCATGAAAGACTCGCCCGATTATGTGTATTTCATGATGGACGAGTTGCGCGACACGGCTGTGAAACGGTTTATGTTGCCCGATACGCTCGGTATTATGAACCCGTTGCAAGTGATAGAATTTTTCAGGAAAATGATTAAAAGATATCCCGAAAAACACTTCGACTTCCACGCACATAATGATTACGACCTTGCCGTGAGCAATTCGCTTGCTGCCGTTCTCAGTGGGGCCAAAGGCTTGCATGTCACTGTCAACGGGCTCGGTGAGCGTTGCGGGAATGCTCCCATGTCGAGCGTTCAGGTGATATTGAAAGACCAATTTCAGGCAAAGACGAGTATCAATGAAGAGAAACTGAACGATATCAGCCGGTTGGTTGAGGGATATTCGTGTATCGCTGTGGCTCCGAACCAGCCTATTGTGGGCGAGAATGTATTCACGCAAGTGGCGGGAGTGCATGCCGACGGCGACAACAAGAGCAATCTTTATTGTAATGATCTGGTACCGGAACGTTTCGGCCGAAAGCGCGAATATGCCTTGGGAAAGACCAGCGGAAACGCGAATATAGCCCGAAACCTGCAAGAACTCGGCCTCGAACTTACCGAAGAGCAGACCCGCAAGGTCACCAAGCGCATCACGGAGCTTGGCGATCGCAAGGAGATTGTCACCCGTGAAGACCTCCCTTTTATTGTAAGCGACGTTTTGAAGCACACTACTCCCGAAGACAAAGTGAAGCTCGTGAGTTACATGGTGTCGTCAGCCTACGGCCTGAAGCCCATTGCCTGTGTGAAAGTAGAGATCAACGGCAGGCAGTTTGAGGGCGATTCGACTGGTGACGGACAGTATGATGCGTTTGTGAAAGCGTTGCGCAAGATATACAAAGACGCTCTTGACAGAACTTTCCCCATCTTGGCGAATTATGCCGTGACCATCCCGCCGGGCGGACGAACCGATGCTCTTGTGCAAACGGTGATAACATGGCGTAACGGAGATAATATCTTTCGCACCCGCGGACTCGATGCCGACCAGACGGCGGCTGCCATAAAAGCTACAATAAAGATGCTGAACATGATAGAGGAAGACAAATAACGAGAACGTAAAACATGCGGATAAACATTAAAAAATAATATATTATGAAGTTAAAGATAGCTGTATTGCCCGGTGACGGTATCGGGCCGGAGATAATGAAACAAGGCGTGGCGGTGTTGGATGCCGTGGCAAGCAAGTTCGGACATGAGGTAACATACGAGGAAGCTATATGCGGTGCGCATGCAATAGATACCGTTGGCGACCCGTTTCCCGAGGAAACATATCGCGTTTGCCGTGATGCCGATGCTGTTTTGTTTGCCGCTGTGGGCGATACGAAGTTTGACAACGACCCCACGGCCAAGGTTCGCCCCGAACAGGGACTGCTTGCAATGCGCAAGAAGCTCGGTCTTTTCGCCAATATCCGTCCCGTTCAGACGTTCAAGTGTCTTGTGCATAAATCGCCGTTGAGACCCGAGTTGGTTGAGGGTGCCGATTTTATCTGCATCCGCGAGCTCACCGGCGGAATGTATTTCGGCGAGAAGTATCAGGACAATGACAAGGCGTATGACACCAATTACTACACACGTCCCGAGATAGAGCGCATCTTAAAGGTCGGATTTGAGTATGCACGCCGCCGCAACAATCACCTGACGGTTGTCGACAAGGCTAATGTTCTTGCGTCGAGCCGTCTCTGGCGTCAGATTGCCAAGGAGATGGAACCGCAGTATCCCGATGTGAATGTCGACTATATGTTTGTCGATAATGCTTCCATGCGAATGATAGCCGAACCTAAATTCTTTGACGTGATGGTCACGGAAAACACTTTCGGCGACATACTTACCGACGAGGGAAGTTGTATTTCCGGCTCAATGGGATTACTTCCGTCGGCCTCCACAGGCGAGAGCACTCCCGTATTCGAGCCCGTTCACGGCTCATGGCCGCAGGCCAAGGGCAGGAATATCGCCAATCCGCTTGCCCAGATACTTTCGGTTGCCATGCTTTTAGAGCATTTCGACCTTAAAGAAGAGGGCGCGTTGGTGCGTCGTGCCGTCGACGCGTCGCTCGATGCCAATGTCCGTACTCCCGAAATTCAAGTTGAAGGTGGCGAGAAATACGGCACGAAAGAAGTGGGAGCGTGGATTGTAGATTATATAACGAAAGCCTGACGTGCGAAGATTATTAGCGTTTATAGTATTGTTGCTGCCGCTGTCGCTGTCTGTCTGCGGACAGACAGCGAGCCGGTGGCGCGATTCTCTGTCGGTTATCAACAGGCAGATAGCCGTCTCTCCTTATTCTTCCGACCTGCATTTGCGCAAGGCCGCCATAAATATCGAGTTGGAACAGTGGGAATATGCCGTCGAGGAATATGGCACGGTGCTTTCTCACGACCCCTCAAATCTTGCGGCATTGTTCTATCGCGCATACGCCAACACCCATTTGCGACATTATAATCTTGCCAGAAACGACTATGAGGCGTTTCTCCGTCTGGCTCCCGTGAACATGGAAGCCCGTCTCGGTTTGGCGCATGTGCTTGTGAAAATGGAGCGCAGTGCCGATGCCATGGACCAGTATAACCGACTTGTCGAGTTGCATCCCGACAGTGCTTTGGTGTATGCCGCCCGTGCAGGATATGAGTCGGAGCGTGGCGTTTACGATGCTGCTCTTTACGATTGGGAGGTAGCTGTGCGCTTGGCTCCCGACAATACCGAGTATATAATATCGCGTGCCGACGTGTTGTTGAGGCTCGGCAAGAAAGCCGAAGCGCGCCGTTCGCTCGACAGTGCGGTGAAAAAAGGCGTTCCACGTGCCGCGTTGCGTGATTGGTATAAGCGCTGTAAGTAGATGAAGAATAATTAATCTATTCTATGCTTACGATTTCAATGTCGGCCTTTTCGTTCAGTATACCGTTCATCCAATTGTCGTATACCGTTCTTTTTACTTTCAAATCCATTGTCACTAGAAACATTTTCTCATCCTTGTGCCCTTTCACTTCCATGTTGTAAGCATACAGCTCCACGCACTCTTTCTTGATAAGTGCGGCCACGTCTTTCAGGTTTTCTTTCGATGATGAGGCCAGAGTTATCGACATGTTCTTGTTTCCGAAGCGTATAAGGATAACATTCAGTGTTTCGAGACACAACAGGACGAGTGCCGTTGTGGCAAAGGCCAGCACATAAAGGCCGGCACCGCAGGTGAGACCGATGGCCGATGTTACCCACAATCCGGCGGCGGTGGTAAGTCCGCGTATCACGTTTTTCTGGAAAATAATAAGTCCGGCACCGATAAATCCTATTCCCGTCACCACCTGTGATGCTATTCGCGAGGGGTCGAGCGATGCCGTTCTGTCGAGACTTAGCGATGTGTCGAAGCCGAATTGCGACAGTATCATGAACAGAGAGCTGCCCAAGGCCACGAGAAAATGCGTTCTGAACCCGGCATCTTTTGCCCTGTATTCACGTTCGAGACCTATCAGTCCGCCGAGAAAAGCGGCGACGAATATACGTAAAAAGAATTCGACAGTCATGATTATTCCTTTCTTATAAATTTGTCATACACAAAATAAAGCACTGCGTAAATGGCTATTGCCGACACCCATCCGGCGAAAACGTCTATCGCATAGTGCGCATATATGTATACGGTAGACAGGCACAGCAAAACATATAGCGGCAGAATGCCGTAGAAAAGGCGGCGGTTTCGGCTCTCCCAAGCCAGCAACATGAGTATCGTTGTCACTCCCACGTGGCTGCTCGGGAATGCCGCTGTGGGGCGTTCGCCGGCGTTGTGTGCGTCTACCACCATCTGATAGAACACGCCGTCGCTATATCCCGGTGTGGGGAGAGCCTCGCGAATGGTGGCGAAATAGTTGCCAATGTCGGGAAATACGCCGCGTGCTATATTGTCGATACCCACGGCGGGGTAGTAGTATTGCGGTCCGGCCACGGGCAGTATTATATATATTATGTAATATACGAAAAACGAACCGAGTATTATAAACGACGCTCTGGCGAATTGGTTGTAACGCCGGGCGAAGTAAAACAGTGTCACCACGGCTATCAACGGGTAGTAACTTGCATATCCGAGACACATTAATTCGCTGAACACCCCGTTGCTGACAGCTTTGGAGAACAGCAATGCCGGCTGGCAACCGAACAGATATTGCTCGTAAGCGGCAAAGCTGTGGTCGAGATTTGGGAACATTCTGTTAAACTCATACGTGTCGGGATACCACCACGAGAGCAGTGCCATCTGCACGATTATGCGGCAGAGGCGCGTAAAGCGGCATGGTATCATGCGGTAAACGCCCCATAAGGCTATCGTTATGGCCAATATTCTGACACGTCCCCACAGCATCGACTCGGGGTTGGTGAGCTTTGTGTAGGTGAAAAACATCAGCAGCGATGTTATCACGAGATATGCCAATGCCACCCATTCGGCGGCGAGAAGCCCTTTCTTTGGCTTTTTCTCTATTTTGAAAATACTGTTCATCTCTTTGGTTGTGAGTTAAAAACGGCAGAGTGTCGCCTGCCTATAACGGTTTCTGTATATGTTGTTATAAGCCTGCCCGGTATTATAACCAGCCGTTTTCCTTATACCATTTCATGGCTTCTGTCACACCGCGGTCAAGGTCGAACTCCGGTTTGTAACCCAGTTCTTCTCTTGCCGGAGTGATGTCGCAGCGCCAGTTGCGCTGTTTCATTATGTTATACTTGTCGTTGTTGAGTGCCGTTACCTTTCCTCTTGCCCGTCCGGCATATTCGCCTATCCACGTCACTATGCGCAATACCCATATCGGTGCCTTTATGCGCAGCACCCACGGGTTGCCCATCTCGCGGCAGAGCAGGTCGCTGAATGTGCGCGATGAGTATGTGTTTCCGTCGCTGAGAATGTATTTCGAGCCGTTCGCTCCTTTTTCGATGGCTTTGAAAACAGCCTGCACAAGGTCTTTCACGTATATGAATGTGAGTTGTTGCGGGCGGTAGCCGACAGAGAAGTCAGTGTGGCTCTTGATGCTTTTTGCCATCATGAAGTAGTCGGTCTCTCTCGGACCGTACACTCCCGTGGGGCGGAGAGTGACGCACGGAAAGTCGTCGAGCGTGTCGAGAAACTCCTCGGCGGCCAGTTTGCTCTTTGCATACAGCGTGTCGGGCATCGGTGTGTCCGTGCTCTTGATATCCTCGTCGGGATGCAAATCTTTCACGGGTCCGTATATGCTGAGGCTGCTTATGAACACAAACTTCTTCAGTCCGGGTTGTGTCTGACGTATTGCGAGTGCCAGATTGCGTGTGCCATCGGTGTTCACACGGTTGAAATCGCTCGCGCGCAGGCATTTTGTGGCTCCCGCGGCGTGCACCACATAGTCGAGATTGAGTCCTGTCAACTGTTCCGTAAGTTCTTTCTGACTGTCAAGATTAAGCTCGATGAAGTTTATTCGGCTGTCGGTGAGATACCTCTTGCTGCTCGTTTTGCGCATGGCGGCCCACACGGTCATGTTTTGTCTGAGTGCTTCCTCGACAATGAAACTGCCTATAAAACCGCTTGCTCCTGTTATTAGAATGTTCATTATGTATCTTAATTTGTTCTGCAAAGATACTATTTTAAAATAAATTATTACTCTAAATGCTTGAAATAGGGAATATTTTTGTTACTTTGCATAAGGTGGAAACACTATGATTAATATTTAAAACTTACGATTATGGGAAAGAAAAAAGGAGGTAAGCGAATGACAAAAAAGCAGCTGGCCGATGCTTTGCGCGATTTTTTTATGGCCGGTCCGGACAAAACTTTCAGCTTCAAGTATATTTTCAAGGAACTCAAACTCAACACACATCCGTTGAAAATGCTTGCCATCGACTTGATGGAAGAGATGGCATGGGACGATTTTCTCACAAAAGTCAGCGAAAATTCATACCGCCTGAACACAAAGACGCAGGTGCAGGAGGGACGTTTCCGCCGCAAGGCAAACGGCAAAAACAGTTTTATTCCCGATGATGGCAGCCTGCCGGTGTTCGTGGCCGAGCGTAATTCGATGTCGGCACTCGACGGCGACAAGGTGCGGGTGACGTTTCTCGCGCGGCGTGCAAATCATATCAAGGAGGCCGTGGTGACGGCAATTCTCGAACGTGCGCGCGATTCTTTCGTCGGTCGTCTGCGCGTGGAGCGCGACTATGCGCTGCTCGTCATGCCCGACAATGTGTTTGCCCACGACATGATTATCCCCAAAAGTTCGCTCAAAGGCGGCAAAACCGACGACATGGCGGTGGTGCGGGTGACACAATGGCCCGATGCCGAGCATAAAAACGCGGTGGGGGAGGTAGTCGACGTGCTCGGCGAACATGGTGACAACGATGTGGAGATGAACGCCATTCTCGCACAGTATGGCCTGCCATACAAGTATCCCAAGGAGGTTGAAGAAGCCGCAAACAAGATTTCGGATGTGATTACCGATGAGGATCTGGCCGAGCGCGAAGACTTCCGCGGAGTGTTCACATGCACCATCGACCCGCACGACGCAAAGGATTTCGACGATGCTCTGTCGATAAGGCGCGTCGATGGGAGTGACCTTTGGGAGGTTGGTGTGCATATAGCCGACGTTTCTCACTATGTCACCGAGGGCTCGATAATCGACCGCGAGGCAGTGAAGCGCGCCACGAGCATTTATCTTGTCGACCGCACGATACCCATGTTGCCCGAGCGGCTGTGCAATTACATCTGCTCGTTGCGTCCCGACGAGGATAAACTCGCATACAGCGTGATATTCGAAATGACGGATGATGGCGAGGTGAAACGCTGGCGACTGGCGCACACCGTGATACGAAGCGATCGCCGTTATGCGTATGAGGAGGTGCAGACCATTCTTGAAGCCAACGGAGTGGTGGACGGAACGGGACAGCCTGCCCCGTCCGCAGGTCCGGAAGGGTATAAAGGCGAGAATGCCGGGATGCTCGTGCAGCTCGACCGTCTGGCAAAGAAGCTGCGCGAGGCACGGTTTAAGAACGGTGCAGTGAAATTCGACCGTGAGGAGTTGCGCTTCGATATCGACGAGAAAGGGCGGCCCACACGCTGCTACTTCAAGAAGTCGAAAGATGCCAACAAACTGATAGAGGAGTTCATGCTCCTTGCAAACCGCACCGTGGCAGAGAGCATCGGGCGGGTGAAGAAAGGCACCGCGGCCAAGACATTGCCATATCGTGTGCACGACCAACCGGATCCCGTGAAGTTGGAAACGTTGCGTGGCTTCGTCGTCAAGTTCGGATATAAGATGAAGACGGCAGGCACCAAGGGCGCAATAGCCCGCAGCCTGAACACTCTTCTCGACGAGTGTGCCGGCAAGAACGAGCAGAAACTCATCGAGACGGTGGCGCTCCGCGCGATGATGAAAGCCAAATACAGCGTGCACAACATCGGCCATTACGGACTGGCGTTCGACTATTACACGCATTTCACGTCGCCGATACGCCGCTATCCCGACACTATGGTGCACCGGTTGCTCACGAGATACCAGCAGGGAGGCCGCTCGGCAAACAAGGAAAAGTATGAGGAACTGTGCGAGCACTGCTCCGACATGGAACTTGTGGCGCAGAATGCCGAGCGCGATTCCATCAAATACAAGATGGTGGAGTTCATGGGCGAGCATCTCGGTGAGGTGTTCGACGCTCACATCAGCGGCATACAGAGCTACGGCATATATTGTGAGATAGACGAAAACCACTGCGAGGGCATGGTGCCGATGCGCGATCTTGACGATGACTACTACGACTTCGACGAGAAAAACTATTGTCTCGTCGGCCGCCGTCACCACAACAAGTATCAACTCGGCGATGCCGTGCGCGTAAAAGTGGCACGCGCCGACCTCGACAAGAAGCAACTCGATTTCACGATAGAAAGGTAAATTACGAGTTTGGAATTACGAGTTGTCGGCCGCAGGCCGACAACTCGTAATTCATTATTCATTTCAGAGAGTTTATCCTGCGCCATAAAGCTATTGAAATACTCTTCCGGTCAAGGTCATTGAGGCTGCGGAATGTTGTATGGCTTTTCAGTACATCGAACGGCATGGTTAACAGTAGCTTGCCGAGACATTCATCCGCGAATGAGTTTGATACCACACTTACTCCCTCAAAATCTAATTTGGGTCTATTTCTTTGTTTGAGTGAATTTCGAGATACACTATTGTTCCCTGCCATGTGATATCTTCCACTACATGTGTAGTGGATTTGTTATATATAAGTTTGTGACTAACGCTTCTTTCTCTGAGATGTTTTTATATTTTTGATTTTCCGATAAAGATTCTTTTATACCTATTCCGTCATCGGCTACAAGTATTTGTATTAGTGACTTTTCTGAATCGTAGTATGTTATTGCCGTGCCGCAATTATTTCCCGAGTGAGTAAGAACATTATCCAATATTTCATAGAAAGCATAGCTCATTAGTCGGATTATACCTAATTATATATCCGGATATATTGTCAGGGTTTTGATAATATCCGAATATACATTATAAATATTTTCATTGTCAAATACTTCTATTGATGCTTTCAGTGTATTTTGTTTGAAGTATTTTTCTAATAATCGATCGATATTAATGTGAGATATAAATTAAATGACATGAGTAAAAACAGGCAGACAGAGTGTTATGATGCTTTGTCCCGTTGTTATGTCTGTCTTTGCAAATATACAAAAAATAAAGAGAGACAGAACTAAATGAAGAATAATTTAATTCGTTCTTTTTTATAAAAAGTATATTGATATTGCTAAAATCTCATGGAAATGCAGTAATTTTGCAGCCAAAAGATATAAAACATGGGTGGCTTTTTCGGAACTATATCAGTTAAGGATTGCGTAAACGATTTGTTTTACGGCACGGATTATAACTCACATTTAGGCACTAAGAGAGCAGGCCTTGTCACTTTTGACAAGGAAAAAGGTTTCACACGCAGTATTCACAGTCTTGAACGGGACTATTTCCGTTCGCGCTTCGAAAGCGAGCTTGACAAGTTCGGAGGATGCTCCGGTGTCGGCATAATCAGCGATACCGACCCGCAGCCGATACTTGTAAACTCGCATCTCGGCAGGTATGCCGTGGTCACGGTGGCGAAGATAAACAATGTGCGCGAGATTGCGCAGGAGCTGCTCGACAACCGTATGCACTTCAGCGAGATGAGCTCAAACAACATCAACCCCACGGAGCTCGTCGCCCTGCTAATCAACATGGGCAACACTTTCGTCGACGGCATCAATCTCGTATATCGCAAGGTGAAAGGCTCGTGCTCGATGCTTGTACTCACGGAAGACGGAATAATAGCCGCGCGCGACGCACTCGGACGCACACCGATAGTATTGGGACAGAAAGAGGGGGCGTTTGCCGCTACGAGCGAGACAACCGCTCTGCCCAATCTCGACTTCAAGAGGTTGCGCGATGTCGGTCCGGGAGAAATCGTGAAACTGAGAGCCGACGGCATCGAAGTGATGCAGAAACCGTTTACACGCTGCCAGATATGTTCTTTCCTGTGGGTATACTACGGCTTCCCCGCAAGCGACTATGAGGGAATAAACACCGAATACGTGCGCGAGTATGCCGGAAACGTCATGGGCCGGGAAGACGACACCGAGGCCGACTGCGCCTGCGGAGTGCCCGACTCGGGAGTGGGAACGGCGCTCGGATATGCCGAAGGCCACAAGATACCATACAAGCGTGCCGTGCTGAAATATACTCCCACATGGCCCCGCTCGTTCACTCCGGGCAACCAGAGCCGCCGCGACCTCGTGGCAAAGATGAAGCTCATCCCCAATCCGGCAATACTGAAAGACCAGCGGGTGGTGTTCTGCGACGACTCCATTGTGCGCGGCACACAGTTGCGCGACAATGTGCGCACATTCTTCGAGTACGGAGCCAAGGAAGTGCACGCCCGCATATCGTGCCCGCCGCTTGTATACGGATGCCCGTTTATCGGATTTACGGCATCGAAGAGCGACCTTGAACTGATCACGCGCCGCATAATCCAAGACTTCGAGGGCGACGCGAACAAAAAACTGGACAAGTATGCCACGACAGACAGTCCCGAATATAAGCGCATGGTGGAGGAAATCGGTCGCAGGCTCGGTCTCACAAGCGTGAAATTCAATAAGATAGAGACACTCATCGAGGCCATCGGCCTGCCGAAAGAGAATGTATGCACCCACTGTTTCGACGGCAGCAGCTATTTCTTTCAAGACAAGGAAAAATGATGTTAGATGTTAGGTGTTAAATGGCAGATGTCTTCCATCTAACATCTACCATTTAACATCTTTCATGCTTTTTGGTTAAAGAAGCGTAAATAAATTGTCAAGATTTAATATGTTAACGTCGCTGAGAATCGATTCTTTTTCACGAAAAGTTTTTTTGGCGCAAATACGCGAAATATGACGCACTTTGCGTAAATGCTTGTATGCGAGACGGATACAAACATTTACGCTTTTTTTAGCCCTTTGAAAAAACGTCTTGTTTTCCAATAAGGCCGTAATTGCATTCCAATAAGGCCGTAATTGCACGACGGTTAGGCCGTAATTGGAATGCAATTACGGCCTTATTGCAAGGCAAAAATGGACAAAAATGGGCAAAAGCGTATCGTGACAGTTAAGCAAGGTTAATCAAACTGTCTTATTGGTTAAATATTTTAAGTTAATAAAACCTACTTCGCGAAAACATTTTGTCGCGGGTTTTTACTTTTTGTTTACATCTTTTTGGTTAAATCAAAGATTGGAATGTTAAAAGAATGAGCCGGGCTGTGCCAAAATGCAAATGAGGCGCAAAATATGTCCCTACATTGCGCAAGAACCTTATTTTGACACATCCTCCTATGGCAACATTTATTCCTGTTACGAATTCATCATCTGTTTTATCTCTCGAAACATCGGATGGGTCTGATATATAAATAAGGTGAAAGCAAAGAAAAGAATAAAAAAAAGTTAAATACCGACTTGTACAAAAACTTTTTACACTCGTTTTCTTTTTTTGTTACTTTTTAACTACCTTTGTCTCAACCTAAGAAAAAATAACTAAAAGTGTATTTATTATATTAACTAAAACAAAATGAAAAAATTATTTACTTTATTGACTTTGGTCAGTATGTTGTTTGTTGGCTCAATGAATATGATAGCCCAAACAAACCGTGTCGTTTTAGCGTACGGGAGTATGAATTTAACTTCTGATGGAGTAGCGAATTCTGATGGTAAAACCTATAACAATGTGCTTACCGGAAAAGAAGTGCAAAACAACGGATTTAAAATGTGGCTTAATGCAGATAAGAAAGCTTATTCTTCTGCTCAAAAAATTACAGCTAAAATAGATGGGAGCAGCTATTCGTATACAACAATTAAGCCTTCGAATGGAGCTCCTAATGTAATAACAATTCCAGAGGGAATAAAGGTGAAGAAAGTAACTCTTGTTAGCTATGTGAATTACGATATAGCTGCAAAAGGAAAAGAAGGCAGACTCTCTTACTGGAAGCAGATAGGAGATAAAACTTATACAGAGGGTGATGCTCAAATTATGAATTGTTGGATAGCGAGGACAGAAAACAAAAAACCTGTTTATACAGCAGATCCGGACGTATGTGTATTTGATGAAGTTAATGCGGAGAACGAACTTATTATAACACAGACAGGAGAACAATCTTGTTTCTTTGCTTTTCTTGAATGTGTACAATCCGTCTCTATCTCCGATGCCAAATATGCCACATGTATTACAAATAGAAACCTCGACTTTACCGGTACAGACGTTACCGCTTACACTGTGAGCGCGGTAGGTGAGACAACGATAACGCTTGCCAAGGCAGAAAAGGTTGCGGCCGGACAGGCTGTTATCGTAAGCGCGGCTGCCGGTGGCACATACGAGATACCCACGACATCAGAAGAACTAAGTGAGGGAATCAACCTGATGACATATTCTGCTGAGGAAACGCCGGTTACAGAGGGCGGATACTATGTAGTGGCCAATGGCGACAACGGCGTGGGCTTCTATCCTGTGAATGCCGGTACCGCAATTCCGGCAGGCAAGGGCTTCATAAAGGTTGAGGGCGAGGCAAGCAACGCAAAGGCATTCTTGGGCTTCGGCTTCGACGGCGAGACAACAGGCATCAACGAGGTGAAGACTGCCGGCAGCAAGACCGGCGAGATTTACAACCTCAACGGTCAGCGCGTGGCAGCTCCCGCAAAAGGCCTATACATCATGAACGGCAAGAAAGTGGTGATAAAGTAATTATCAAATAATAAATTATAAATTCTAAATTATTAAAAGACATGAAAAAGTATATAAAGCCCGAGATAGAAATATGTGTATTGGATATAGAGAACTCTTTGCTCGCAGCGTCCGGTCCGACTGAAGGAGAAAATAATATACAGACACCGGGAGTAGACGGCCCGAGTGCTCTCTCAAAGGGACATGCTGTGTTCAACATTTGGGGTGACGACGAAGAGTAAGAATATATATTGATAAAAAAACGGGTGGTTGCTTGCAGAGAAGCGACCACCCGTTGTTTTTTTAATGATTCTATAATTATGATGAGAGCATTATAAGTATCACCATAATGCGACTTTGCCGGCAAATCCCAAATCAAGTGTTGCCGTGTCGATGCCCAAAGCCTTGAATATTCGGCTCATTGTAGGTATCGTGATGCCTAAACACGATACTCGCATGTTTGCTTTTTGCATAAAAAATCTCTCCTTAATATTGTTTTTACATATTTTCTTCATATATTTGCATTGTTGTTATGGCATAATACTCCGAACGTCAACTGAGGCATGAAGTATGTGGATTTACCCGACGGCAAAGTGAGGCGGCTGTCTTTCTATCTCGCGATGGAGGAATACGTGGCCCGGCACATGGATGAAAGCGATTGCTTCTTCATGTGGCAGGTAGATCCGAGTGTGATTTTCGGGCGCAACCAATTGATAGAGAATGAGGTGAACGTTGATTTCTGCCGTCGCCGCGGCATAAAGATGTATCGCCGCAAGAGCGGCGGGGGATGCGTGTATGCCGACATGAAGAACATCATGTTCTCGTATATCACGGCCGAGGATAACGTCGGCTTCACATTCAACAGATATATAAATATGGTGGCGCTCGTGCTCTGCCGTCTCGGGGTGGCGGCAAGGGCCAACGGCCGCAACGACATAATGATAGGCGACCGCAAGGTGTCGGGCAACGCTTTCTATAAGCTGCCGGGCCGCAGCATCGTGCACGGCACGATGCTCTACGACACGGATATGGAGAACATGGTGGGAAGCATCACTCCTACGGATGCCAAGCTGCTGAGCAAGGGCGTGCAGAGCGTGCGCCAGCGCATAGCCCTGCTCAAAGACTATATCGACAAAGACATTGAGGAGTTCAAGGCGTTTGTGCGCGCGAGCCTCTGCACGGGCGAGGTGACGCTCACAGCCGGCGACATCGCTGCCATCGAGATCATCGAGCGCGGCTATCTGACGGATGAGTTCATATACGGCCGTAACCCGCGCTACACCGTCACGCGCCGCAGCAGGATTGAAGGCGTGGGTGAGATGGAGGTGCGCATGGAACTGAAAAACGGTATCATCAAGGCCGTCAACATCATGGGCGACTATTTCCAGACGGGAGATATCGACACGATGATAATTGCCCCGCTCATCGGGAAGAGGCTCGCGGCGGCAGAACTGACAGCCGCCCTGCCCGAAAGGACGGAAGACGTGGTGATGAACCTGAGCCGCGACAAACTCGTGAAACTCATTTTAAATGAAGAATTACTGCTAATATAATAATGAATTACTACTAATAAAAACAAATATATGGAAAACAAAAGGACGTGTCTTTATGACAAACATGTGGCTCTCGGAGCATTGATGAGCCCTTTCGGAGGCTTTGACATGCCGATACAGTATAGCGACATAAGGGATGAGCACAATGCCGTGCGCACGGCGTGCGGCGTGTTCGACGTGTCGCACATGGGTGAGGTGACAGTGTGCGGCCGTGATGCCGAACGATATGTGAACCATATCTTCACCAACGACGTGACGGGCATGCCCGCAGGGAAGATACTCTACGGCATGATGCTCTATGAAGACGGCGGCACGGTGGACGACCTGCTGGTGTATAAGTTGGGCGAAGACAGTTTCTTCTTGGTGATAAACGCCGCCAACATCGACAAGGACTGGGAATGGATGCAGCGTCAGGCCACCGGCTTCGACATAGAACTGCGCAATGAGTCGGACAGCTACGGACAGATTGCCGTGCAGGGACCGCAGGCCGAGGCCGTCATGGAGGAGGTGCTGGGCATCAGATGCTCCGAACTCTCGTTCTACACTTTTAAAAGTGAAGAAGGAAGAGGGAAGAGTGAAGAATCGGGAGGCGCAGAGTCATCGCGGCAGCAAATTCTTCATTCTTCATTCTTCACTCTTCATTTAGTTAGCCGTACCGGCTATACCGGCGAGGATGGTTTCGAGATATACGGTACGCACGAGTATATCCGCGGGCTGTGGGACAAGCTTATGGCGAGCGGCCGTTGCAAGCCGTGCGGACTGGGATGCCGCGACACCTTGCGCTTCGAGGTGGGCCTGCCGCTGTATGGCGACGAGCTTTCCGCCGACATATCGCCGCTCATGGCCGGACTCGGCATATTCTGCAAGCTCGGCAAGGAGGAGTTTATCGGCCGCGAGGCCCTTATCCGTCAGAAGGCGGAGGGTGTCGGCCGGAAGCTTGTGGGCATAGAACTCGCCGATAAGGCGATACCCCGCCACGGATATGCCGTGCTCAAAGACGGAGTGAAGATAGGCGAGGTGACTACCGGATATCACACCATCTCCACAGACAAGAGCGTCTGCATGGCACTTATCGACTCGGCTCACGCCGCCCTCGACACGCCCGTAGAGATACAGATACGCAAAAAGACATTCCCCGGCAAGGTGGTGAAGAAGAAGTTTTACGACAAGCATTATAAGAAATAACCAATCCTCTCCCGACCTCCTCCCTTTGGGGAGGTCGGGAGGGGCCAATAATAACCCTAAAACAACAATAACATGGCAAATGTAATAGAAGGACTCTACTATTCAGAGTCGCACGAGTATGTAAGAGTAGAAGGCAATATCGGTTATATCGGAATTACGGACTATGCCCAGCATGCGCTCGGCAACGTGGTGTATGTCGATATGCCCGAGGTTGACGATGAAGTTACGGCGGGCGAGGAGTTCGGCGCCGTTGAGAGTGTCAAGGCCGCAAGCGACCTCAACTCTCCGGTGAGCGGCATCGTGGTCGAGGTCAATGAGGCACTCGACGATACCCCCGAGCTGCTCAACAAGGACGCGTATGAGAATTGGATTATAAAGGTTGAGCTGTCTGACAAGTCGGAACTCGACAGCCTCATGGACGCGAAAGCATACGCTTCGTTCTGCGAATGAATTAAGAAACAGGAATTATGAATTATAAGTATTTCCCGCATACCGAGGCCGACATAAAGGCGATGCTTGATAAGGTCGGCGTCGGATCGCTTGACGAACTCTATGCCGAGGTGCCGGAGAGTATACGCTTCCGCGGTGACTACGAGTTGCCCGAGGCGATGAGCGAGCTTGACGTGCGCCGGCTGTTTGCCACGCTTGGTTCTCAAAACAAACAGCTGACATGTTTCGCCGGTGCCGGTGTCTATGACCACTATACTCCCGCGGTGGTCCCCGCCATCGTAAGTCGTTCGGAATATCTCACGTCTTACACTCCGTATCAGGCCGAAATATCGCAGGGTACGCTACACTATATCTTTGAATATCAGTCGATGATGGCCGAACTGACGGGCATGGACATTTCCAATGCCTCGATGTATGACGGTGCCACGGCTACGGCCGAGGCCGTGCTGATGGCTGTGGCGGCGGCGAAGAAAAGCAAGAAAGTGCTCGTCTCGTCTACCGTCGATCCTAAAATACTTGATGTTGTGCGCACATACGCACACTTTAAAGGTATCGACATAGAGATGATAGACTCCGCAGACGGTGCTACGGATAAGGCCGACTTTGAGCGTAAAATGGCCGAAGGCGGTGTGGCCGGCGTGCTGGTACAGCAGCCCAACTACTACGGTGTGGTTGAAGACTATTCCGGATATGCCGAGACAGTGCACGACGGAAAAGCTCTTCTGATAATGAACAGTGTGGCGGCAGACCTCGCCGTGCTGAAGACGCCGGGAGAGTGGGGCGCCGACATCGCTGTGGGCGACGGGCAGAGCCTCGGCATTCCCATGGCGTTCGGTGGTCCGTATGTCGGGTATATGTGCTGTACGGAGAAGTTGATACGGAAGATGCCGGGCCGCATTGTCGGCATGACGAAAGACAGCCGCGGCCAACGTGCTTTCGTTCTCACGTTGCAAGCGCGTGAGCAGCATATCCGCAGACAGAAAGCCACGTCGAACATCTGCTCCAACGAGAGTCTCATGGCACTCTTCGTCACCGTCTATATGTCTTTGATGGGTAAGCAAGGACTGCGCGAGGCAGCCGAACAATCGTATGCGGGAGCACATTATCTGTGCGACCGTCTCATTGCGACAGGGCATTTCACACTTGCGTACAATCGGCCGTTCTTCAACGAATTCTGTGTGCGTTACGATGGAAATGTCGACTCATTGCAGGAGCGTTTCACCGCCGCCGGATTTTTTGGAGGGGTCAAAGTGGCCGACGACATAATTATGTTTGCCGTCACCGAGAAACGCACGAAAGAAGAGATAGACCGTCTTGTAGAAGTAGTATAATAACATGAAAGTAGATTATAAGATATGAACAACAAGCTATATGGAAGTCTGATATTCGAACTTTCACAAGAAGGAAGACGCGGCTATTCGCTGTCGAAAAACCGTTTTGGAGATTATAAGGTTCCGGCAGAGATGTGCCGCAAGGAGGAAGCGCATCTGCCGGAGTGCGATGAACTTACCGTCGTGCGCCATTATACAAATCACAGTGCCAACAACTTCGGCGTGAACAACGGTTTTTATCCGCTTGGCAGCTGCACAATGAAATACAATCCGGCGATAGACGAGGAGGTGGCAGCCATGCCCGAGTTTGCAAATCTGCACCCGCTTCAGCCGCGAAATACGGTAAAGGGTGCCGAAGCGATGTGCACGATGCTGTCGAGAGCATTGCAGGCAATAACAGGAATGGCCGCATTTACGTTTAAACCGTATGCCGGAGCGCATGGCGAACTTACAGGATTGATGGTCATTAAGGCATATCACGAGAGTAGGGGAGACATGAAACGCACAAAGGTCATAGTGCCCGACTCGGCACATGGCACCAATCCCGCTTCGGCTGCGGTGTGCGGTCTCGATGTCGTCGAGGTGAAGAGTCGCCCTGACGGCACGGTGGATGTCGACGACCTGCGCGGCCTGCTCGACGACACTGTGGCCGCAATGATGATGACCAACCCGAACACTCTCGGCCTCTTCGAGAAGAGCATCCCCGAGATAGCGGAACTGGTGCATGGCTGCGGCGCACTGATGTACTACGACGGGGCAAACCTGAACCCGATGCTCGGTGCATGCCGGCCCGGAGATATGGGCTTCGACGTGATGCACATCAACCTGCACAAGACTTTCGCCACGCCTCATGGCGGAGGCGGACCGGGTTCCGGTCCCGTCGGAGTGCGTAAGGGTCTTGAAGAGTTTATGCCCGTGGTAAGCCCTTATCACGGCAATTTCGCGGTAGAGATGCGTGCATACGCTTATATACTCAGTCTCGGAAGAGAGAACATAAAATACGTGGGTCCGTTGGCAACGCTGAACGCAAACTACATCAAAGAGTCGCTCAAAGATGTATACGAGTTGCCGATAGACGGTCTTTGCAAGCATGAGTTTGTCTTCGACGGACTGAAAGACAAGTCGACAGGAGTGACAACGATGGATATAGCCAAGCGTCTGCTCGACTACGGCTACCACGCACCGACGATCTATTTCCCGCTGCTCTTTCACGAAAGCCTCATGATAGAGCCGACGGAGAGCGAGAGCAAGGAGACTATCGACGGGTTTGTCGATGTCATGCGGCGCATTGCCGACGAGGCCCGAACGACTCCTGACCTCGTCAAGGGCGCTCCGCACAACACCCCGATAGGGCGTGTCGACGACGTGCTGGCGGCCAAGCATCCTGTTGTTACCTACCGGCAGATGACGGCGCAGCAGGGGAATTAGTGCTTACACATATTATATATAGGTGTTATGAATACAGACCTTATCATCATAGGCAGCGGTCCGGGCGGTTACCGGGCCGCTGAGTATGCCGCCTGCAACGGCTTGCAGGTTGTCGTCATAGAGGAGCGCGAGGCCGGAGGAACATGTCTTAACCGCGGATGTATACCCACAAAGGCCCTTTGCAGGGAGGCGGAGATTATAGATACGTTGCGTGACAGCGAGACGCACGGACTGTCAAATCTCAGATACGACCTTGATTTCGGCCACATAAAAGAGCGGCAAGTCAAGGTTGTGGAGCAGTTGCGTGGCGGTGTGGAATACCTGATGACGAAGCCGGGGATAACTTTTGTACGCGGTAAGGGCAGCTTTAAAGACCCGCATACCATTATTGTCGGCGAAGAGGAATATACAGCCGACAATATCATCATAGCCACCGGCGCACGTCCCAAGTTGCCCGCCATCCCGTCGCTCGATGCCGATGCCGTGATAACATCCGACGAATTGCTTTCCATCGACCATGTTCCCGCACGACTGTGTATTGTCGGCGCCGGGGTTATAGGAATGGAGTTCGCTTCTGTTTTCGCTTCTTTCGGCAGTGAGGTAACGGTAATTGAGTATCTTAAAGAGTGTCTGCCTGTGCTCGACAGCGATGTGGCGGGCCGTCTTCGTAAGACTGTTGCCCGCAAAGGCGTGACGTTTTTCATGCAGTCTGCGGTGACGGCGGTAGCAGACGGATGTGTTACTTTCGAGCGCAAAGGAAAGACTCAGACCATTGAAGCCGATAAAATACTGATAGCCACGGGGCGCACGCCGAACGTTGAGGCTCTCGCACTTGATGCTGCGGGCGTGGAATATGACATGAAAGGAATAAAGACGGACGGCAACATGCGGACGAACGTACCGGGAATATACGCCATCGGGGACGTCAACGGCCGCTGCATGCTCGCCCATGCCGCCACGATGCAGGGCATCCGCGCGGTGAACGACATCCTCGGGCGTGCCGACAGCATCCGCTTCGACATCATGCCGTCGGCCGTCTTCACCAATCCCGAAGCCGCATCGGTAGGCGTGAGCGAAGATTTCTGTAAGGCGAACAGCCTCGACTATACCTGCACCAAGGCTTTCCACCGTGCCAACGGTAAGGCACTGGCCATGAACGAGCCGGAAGGTATGGTCAAGCTCATTGCCGGCAGCGACGGCCGCATCATCGGATGCCATGCTTTCGGCGCCCATTCGGCTGATATGGTGCAGGAGATAAGTGCCCTGATGTGCCGCGACACCACCCTCGCGCAGCTCCGCGACATCATCCACGCCCATCCCACGGTGAACGAGATGTTGCAGGAGGCGGCAATGTCTGTGTGTTGAAGATAAGCCGCTTTCTAACGGAAACACGCATTTACATTGACTTCCGAAGTGGCTTTTATGTTCTTTCGGGTTTACAAAAAACAAAATAAAAGCCCCGCTTTGCTTCGTGCAAGGCGGGGCTTTCATTGTATGTTGGTCGGCAAGTTGTGGTTACTTGGTGGACTGGAATGTTGTCTGTCTCCAGTGTTTTTATTTGGTGTTCTTCACTATAACTTTCTTTCCGTTTTTGATGTTTAATCCTTTCTTTGAATTGCTGAGCTTTCGACCGTTGAGGTCGTAATAAACGTTCTGCTCGATGTCATTCTCAGATGCTGTGATGTCTTTTATTCCCGTCGGGTCAATGGGTTTAATGTTCCAAAACATGAACCAGCAACTTGCTGTCTTGTATGCTTCCAATGCCTCTTGTGGAACATAGAGCGTAGTATTCTCATAGTGAATAAAATCAAAATCACTCATCATAGTTGGTGGGGTGGGATTAAGAGAGTAAATCTCTGTCAAGTCGCCACATCCACTGAATGCAGAAATACCAATAGTAGTGACATTGACGGGAATGGTTATTGATGTCAAACCGCAACACCAGAAAGATTCTTCTCCAATCGAAGTGACACTGTTGGGAATGGTTATTGATGACATAGAGTAACATTCTCTGAATGTCCTATCTTCTATCGAAGTGATGCCATTAGGTATGGTTATTGATGGTAATGATTTGCAATATCCGAATGCATAGCTTCCAATCGAAGTGACACTGTTGGGAATATTAATTGATGTCAATGAAGTGCAACCTGAGAATGCAGAGCTTCCAATCGAAGTGACGCTGTTGGGAATATTAATCGATGTCAATGAAATGCATCCGGAAAATGCACACTCTCCAATCGAAGTGATGTTGTTGCCAATGGTGACTTTTGTAAGCTGTTTTTGCTCATAGAATGGTGAATAGTGGGATAAATATGATAAGTTCCGTCCTAAATATACCTCTTTGATTGGACTATTTACAAACAGATGATATTTTCCGCTAATATTTATGGTATTATCGCCATCTTCAAACGTTACCGATGACAAAGAATCGCAATTTCCGAATGCAGCACCTTCTATTAAAGTGACGCTGTTGGGAATGGTTACCGATAACAAAGAATCGCACCCCGTAAATGCCCAATTTTTTATCAATGTGACGCTGTTGGGAATATTAATAGATGGTAATGAAGCGCATCCGTAAAATGCACACTCTCCAATTGAAGTGACGCTGTTGGGAATGGTTACAGATGTCAATGAAGTGCATCCGTAGAAAGCATACTCTCCAATCGAAGTGATGTTGTTGCCAATGGTTACTTTTGTGAGCTGTTTTTGATTATAGAATGGCGAATATCGGGATGGATATAATAAGTTCCGTCCTAAATACACCTCTTTGATGGGACTGCCATCAAATAAATTACTATATCCGCTAATACTTATGGTCTTATCACCATCTTCAAATGTTACCGATGACAAAGAACTGCAATGAGCGAATGCATAAGTTTCTGTTAATGTTACGCTGTTGGGAATTGTTACCGATGACAAAGAGCTGCAACCAGAGAATGCACAATCTCTTATCGTGGTTACACTGTTGGGAATGGTTACCGATGACAGCGAACTGCAATTAAAGAAAGCAGACTTACCTATTTCCACAACCTTGAACATTCTGTCTTCAATCTGTGCATACAAGGGAATGACCAAATTCCCGGATATCCTGTTTCCGGATTTAGCTCCGTCTACTCTGCATGTGTAGTCGTCAATGACACTATAATCCAAGTCTTCCGGTTTTACATCTGCCTTTGTTGTGAGGCATAGCATAAGCATTGTTAATGATAAAATGTACTTGATTTTTTTCATTGTTTTCATATAAAAATGTTTTTAGTAAATTGTTACTCGTTTTTGCATCGTCACTTGCTATATTGTTAGCTTTTGCCGTATCGTCGGTATAGTGTGTAGGGCACCGGCAGTCTTAATAAAACCGCCGTTATGGTGTCTTACAAAATCCGGTATATGTTTTGTCTTTTCTATAGATTCTTTGTTTTGTTTCTGTTGTTTCGATTCGGACGATTGGCAATTATCGTGCGTACGGATATATATCGGTGCAAATAAAAGCGTGGAATCATCTTGCTGTCTGTTCCACGAGTCGAGGCTCTTGCATTGCCTATCAAAGTTGAACAGACAACGTCAGAGCCCACGCCGATATGAATACTCACCATTCCGGATAATCTCAAAAACAATCAAATTGATCCCAAAAGGGTACAATCCGTGCTTGTGAGGTCTCCGCGAGATGATATAATCACACCCGGGACATCTGTCGTTGGCTAAGTTCAAGACTTTGATTTTTGAATTTGCAAGATTCGACTCGTCTCAAACAGAGCGTCAGACAAACGCCTTCATTATGTATCGGACCATTTCCCATCCAAAGCCCGTTTCGTTTGGTAGTGTCGTTCTGTGAACGGAACCACACTCAACCCGGCGCAGGCTACCTTTTTGCTGCCATGGAAGAGCCTGTCTTGCCACAACAACTTTAATTTGAGGTGCATAGTCCATATGCAAAGGTATGAAAAATTTTTGAAGAGGGAGAAAAAGTTGAAAAAATTATGGCAATAATTAGAGAAGTCAGACGTTAAACGGCATATATAGACGAACATTGATAGCATCTGACGTGATTTCCGTTAAGTACAGAACCTTAGTTTTTTGAATGTAGAGTTTTTGATTACTTTCAAGGCTTGTTGGTAATCATAATTCTCCACTCTGCACTTCTCCTCCCTTTTTTCTTGGGAGAGGTTTGGTGGGGCTTCTCGGCACTCCGTTTCTCCCCTTTGGGAAGATTAAGAGGGATGCTTTCCTCACCCGATTACTCCAAAGGGGAGGAGATGTGAAGAGTTATATAAACTCATTGAACAAGCAGCATCGTGAACTGCTGAATAAGTACATGGCTTTGCCTGATAATTCAAAGAATACCGCAACCTGATGTGAAAAGTATTGAAAGACTGTCCGTAAACTTATTCGACAGCGACAGGAAATTCCTGCA
>JAGAPR010000065.1 GCA_017623155.1 Prevotella sp.
TGCAGGAATTTCCTGTCGCTGTCGAATAAGTTTACGGACAGTCTTTCAATACTTTTCACATCAGGTTGCGGTATTCTTTGAATTATCAGGCAAAGCCATGTACTTATTCAGCAGTTCACGATGCTGCTTGTTCAATGAGTTAATATAACTCTTCACATCTCCTCCCCTTTGGAGTAATCGGGTGAGGAAAGCATCCCTCTTAATCTTCCCAAAGGGGAGAAACGGAGTGCCGAGAAGCCCCACCAAACCTCTCCCCCAAAAAAAGGGAGAGAAGTGCAGAGTGGAGAATTATGATTACCAACAAGCCTTGAAAGTAATCAAAAACTCTACATTCAAAAAACTAAGGTTCTGTACTTAACGGAAATCACGTCAGATGCTATCAATGTTCATCTATATATGCCGTTTAACGTCTGACTTCTCTAATTATTGCCATAAATTTTTCATACCTTTGCATATGTTTAATTGCTGTTAATAAATTCACGGAGACTCTCCCTTTGTAGATTATGCACTATCTTGCAAAGATATGAAAGTAAAACGGCAACGTTTTACCCTCCCCGAAATATCAAATAAGTATACGATTAATTAATAAAGATAAATAAATTAAAGACCGCCGGATTGCAAATCCGGCTGAGAGGGAAAAGCGGACGGAGCGTCACCATGCTGAAGTGACGATGTCACTAAGCCCGGGTGACGGGAGCGGGGGCTACTTCCGGCGCGTCACAGTGTTTATCACGCGGCCGGTCTTGTCTATCATATACAGGCTCAGCTCCTTCTTGCCGGCGGCGACGACGGAGAAGCCGGGCTCCGAACTGCAGAACACGGTGCCGCTGACGGGCTTCACCTTCCGGCTGAGCGAGGCCGAAGAGTTCACCACATAGTCGATGGCAGCGTCGGCAGGACGTATGTGCTGGAAGTTGTGGATGTGGCCGCAGGCGTATATGTCCACATTGTGACGGCGCAGTATGGGGTCGAGCTGGCTCTGCATGTCGGCGCGCTCGCTATCGTCCTTGGGCGTCTCTGCATATATGGGATGATGGCCCACCACTATCACCCAGTCTTCCGTGGCCGCGGTGAGCACCGAGTCGAGCCATGCCAGCTGGCGTCCGTTGTCCTGCCGGCATGCGTCGGGATATGTATCGGCGGCGCTGCGGTATTTCTGCATCAGCGGCGTGGTGTCCGTCATGACGAGACGCACGGTGGTGCCGTCCGATTCGAGCACACGCGTATAGTAGCGCGCCGGCATGTTCCATCGGCGGCTCACGCCCGAATAGTCGAGCACGGCCTGCGTGTTTCCCCGGTATTCGTGGTTGCCCAGCAGGGGGAACCAGTCGAGCATCAGCTCTGGATGGGTGTATATCAGTTCGTAATTGGTCATCCAAAGCGGGTCGGAAACGCTCTGCACACCCTCAAAGTGGTGCACGTCGCCGGCGGCTACGACGCACTCTGGCCCTATCTCGTCTGCCATATCGCCCATGAGTGCGGCTATCGGCTTCTGGTCGTAGTAGCCGTTGCGCCCCATATCGTTCACGAGGAAGAAGTTTACGTCACTCTTCAGCGCCTTCCATCCTTCATGCGTCTGTGCGAGACACACAACGGCGGCAAACAGCGCCATCAACATCACAGTTGTCGTTCTTTTCATGTTCATTTGATTTTACTATGTATTTATTATGATTTATACTGTTGAATGCCAGCCGGCCGGATGCCCGTACGCAACGCCGTCCGGCGGCGAGGCATAATATCTGTTCCGTTACCTGCCGCGCGTCACGATGTTACGCGTGGCGTGTAACACTGTTACGTGTGGCAGGTAACAGTGCTACACGCCACTGGTAACGGTACGGACAGCGCCGTCAGAAGCTCACCTTCACACCTGCATTCACCTTCACGCCGTAATATTCAGCCTGCATGGTACGGTCTTTGGTGCCCTGATAGTAGCGCAGCGGCTGGTTGAGCAGGTTCGTGGCCTCGGCATAGATTGTGGTCTTGAACTTCCGGCCGAAGGTGTAGCTCGCGTTGAGGTCGAGGTAGCTGACCTTGTCGTAGTAGCGGTCGAGGGCGGCCACCGTGCCGAACTCGTCGATGAAATCGGACGCGAAGTTGTAAGACAGACGCATGCTCAGCCCCTTGTTCTCATAGTATAGCGATGCGTTAGCTGTGTGCTCGGGCGAGCCGGTCAGCTTGACGTTGCTGTTGTCGGCATCCATGCGGTGCTCGAAACGGTGATTGCGCGTGGTGCTGTGCGTATAGGTATAGGTGCTGTAGAAGCCGAGGCTCTTCAGGCAGGGCGCAATGAAACCGAAATCGCGCTGCCATGCCACTTCCGCGCCGAACACTCCGGCATCGAAAGCGTTGATAGGCTTTGTTATCTCATACTTCACCGGTTCACCGTCTTCGTTGAGCAGTCCTGCCGGAATGTTCGGGTCGGATGTGCTCTTCCAGCGCTCTTCGGCGATGACGTCGCGGATATCCTTGTAGAAAAAGCCGATGCTGACCATGCCGACACTCGGGAAATAATACTCGCCGCTGAGGTCGAAGTTATACGATGTGGTGGGATTGAGACCGGGATTGCCGAACTTGGCCGACTCGTCGGCTATGCTGTAGCTGTTGCACGGCACGAGAGCCGAGTATTTCGGACGTGCGAGCGTCTTGGTGAACGATGCCTTCAGCTTCAGGTCGTCGACGGGGCTGTATTTCAGCAGCAGGCTCGGCAGCCATATGGTGTAGCTGTTGCGGCGGTCGCCGGTGGGGTCGAGGCGTCCCTGACTGTCGTCGAGGTCGTCCACCACCCAGTTGTATCCGCTGTAACGCAGCGCCGTGTGCTCCATGCGCAGGCCGATGACGGCATCGAGCCGCCGCCCTAAGCGCTGGTCGAGACGGAGGTATCCGCTGGATATCCGCTCCGTGGCGCTGTAGTTGCCTGATGCGCTCTCGAGCAGTTCGACGGCTTCCGGCCGCATACCGGCAAAGCCGAGATTCCCGATATAGTCTTTCGATATGAATGGCGTGACGGTGGGATAGTTGCTGCCGGCAAAGAAGCCGCTGCGTATCTGACTGCTCATATTGTCCATCCATGCATCGCCGTGAGCGGCTTCGTAAGGCTCGATATAGTCGTAGCAGTGGGCATCCAGCTCCTTGGTCTTCGAGGCATACTTGCCGCCGAAGCGCAGCTTGCTGCCATACAGGCCCACGGACAGCGGCAACTCGAAGTTGATGCGTGCCTTCCACTCCTCCTCACAGATTTTCTCGTCGGCATCGGTGAGCTCGTCGATGCTCCACGAGTAGCTGCCTATATCGCCGAGGCGCTTGCCGGGATACGGCTTCCGGCCGCCGGCACCGATGAAGCTGAAGTCTTCAAAGAACTCCTGGTTTTTCTTTCCTTTCATCTCCACTCCGAAGTAACGCTCCTCGGGGCGGTCTTCCGTGGCCCGCGACCAGTCTACGGTCCAGTCGGCCTTGAGTGCGCCGAAGCGGTGCTCTCCGTCGAGGGCGAAGTCCATCGTCTGCTGCAGCTCGAGGCGCGCCGAGCGGTTATCGTCACTGCCGGCCTTGGTCTGGAGCACCACCGACTGCTTGGAAGCGTCCTCGTCCAGCTTCTTGTATGTTATCCTGTAACGGTTTTCCCAGTCGCTGCGGCGGTTGTATATGCCCTTGAACGATATCCTGTGGTCGGCGTTCAGCTTGTAGTCGGCAGCCAGCGAGTAGCTCTGCCGCTCGCGGGTGACATAATACTGGCGCACCTCAGCCTTGTTGAGAAACACGCGGCCGTCGTCGTCAACGTCGTATTCAAACTCGGTATTGTCTGACCCGCCCGGCGCATTCTGATATGATACGGCAAACATCAGGCCCAGCCGGTCGCCGAAGAAGCGGTTGCCGTATGTCAGGCCGAGGTTCAGCTGCATCTTGTCGCTCACCCAGTTGTATCCGCTTCCAGCCGTGGCGTTCAGCACCCGGCGGTATGGCGTGCTCTTGGTGACGAGGTTGATGGCGCCTCCGATGGCATCGCCATCCATATCGGCGGTGGTAACCTTGTTCACCTCTATCATCTGAATCATGTCGGCCGGTATGAGGTCGAGCTGCACGTTACGCGTGCCGCCTTCGGCCGAAGGCAGGCGGTTGCCGTTGACGGTCACCGACGTAAGGTCGGCCGACGTACCACGCACCTGTCCGAAGCGTGCCTCACCCTGGTCGTACTGCACGTTGATGCCGCTGATGCGCTTCAGGGCATCACCTATATTAGAATCGGGAAACTTGCCGACCTGGTCTGCCGAGACCACATTCGTGACGCCCATGCTGTTCTTCTGCATGTTGAGGGCGCGGCTCTGCCCGTGAAATGCCCCTTTGACATCCACCTCGCGGAGCTCCACACCCTCGCTGAGTACGACGTCGCGCTCGAGGATCTTGCCCTCGGGCACGGTCAGCTTGAACTCTACCGGGTTGTATCCGACATACGTCACCCTTACCGTATATGTTCCGGGACGAAGATTGGGGAGAGAGTAGAAACCGTTGATGTCGCTCACCACACCGGTGTGCAGGTTGGACACGAACACGGAGGCACCGGGCAATATCCGGCGTCCGCTGTCGACAACGCGGCCACG
Source organism: Prevotella sp. (assembly GCA_017623155.1). Classification (GTDB taxonomy): domain Bacteria; phylum Bacteroidota; class Bacteroidia; order Bacteroidales; family Bacteroidaceae; genus Prevotella. Next base: position 4,593 of record JAGAPR010000065.1, read on the forward strand.
TATGGCGCTTTGCCCGAACGCGGCATCTTTCCGCTCGCCGCTCACCGCTATGCTTCCGGCGGCTGTCAGCAGCACAATCGTTGCTGCCATTGTAATTTTTCTCATAATTTTGTATACGCTAATGTTTACGCTGCAAAAGTACTGAGACATTGTTTCACAACCGTTACACAAAATTAACGGTTGTGTGACAATGAAGTTACGGTTGTGTTACGCCTCAGCGCAGGCTGTCGAGAAAGCCCTTCAGGAGAGCCTCATCCATGTCGCCGAGCTGCGCCTCGCGCTCCGCATCGGCGGCAAGTCGTACTATCTCTATATCCATTATGGAGAGAACGGAGAGCAAAGACACTGTGAGCCGTTACGCCTGTATGCTCCTGCCGATGTTTCCGAAGCCGAGGTCAAGCGCATCAAGGCAAAGGCAAAAGGTATTGAGGGTATGAAGTGCGTGCACGGCATCACAATAGACAACAGCACTTTCGTATACGACAAGAAAGGACTCGACATCGACGAGAAGACCGCCGAACTGAAACTTACAGGAGTGAAGCTGGTGGAGAACAAGAAGCAATGATATAGCGAA
>JAGAPR010000018.1 GCA_017623155.1 Prevotella sp.
CCTACCCTTTTCCAATTAGGCCGTAATTGCATTCCAATTAGGCCGTAATTGGAACGCAATAAGGCCGTAAATGCAATGCAATTACGGCCTTATTGCAGAGCAAAAACACCCGAAAATCATGCTCAACCCCGAATAATTGCATCTCATCCCCGAATTAATGATACGAAAATGTCAATTTAAATTCTCGACTTTTTCTAAACGGTGACTTCAAGTCGCACTTTTTGTGTTTAACAATTGCCTCGCGATTTTTACAATATTTAAAGGTAAAAGGTGGTTTTACCTTTTTACTTTTTTACCTTTTTTACCTTTAATTTCCCCATGCCGGCTCTTTCTTTTCTTTCTTTAACAAATCTTAACGGGGGGGGTAAAACGTTGGCGTTTTATTTGTTTACCTTTGTACCCGATACAAAACAGATAATCAATAATTATATTTTATGAAATTAAAAACTTTACTGATTGCCGTCATGTCGCTTGTAGCCATGGCGACGACGGCGCAAGAGAAGACGGCCTACGCCGTGTATTGTGAAAAGTTTGAAACCGGAACCCTTTATTTCCTGAACAGCAGTGAGACACTGACCGATGGCGGTACTTTCACCCTCGGCGGAGAGGAACTGACAATAACCAAGCTATGGTCGGGAGAGCAGGTGACAAACTCAGATCTCTCCACGGAATGGAATACGTATTTCCAAACAGATAATAAGTCTATGTTCCTCTACTCAGTGGTGATTGACGAGTCTTTCAAAGAAGTGAAGCCCAAAAGTCTTGCATCTTGGTTTGAATCGTTATCAAAACTGTCATCCATCGAGGGACTGGAAAATCTGGATACTTCCGAAGCGACGGATATGAGATCTATGTTCAGCAATTGCCACGCCCTGACCGAGCTCGACCTCAGCAGCTTCGATACAGGGAAAGTGGAGAATATGATGAACATGTTCCTAAATTGCACGTCTTTGAAAAAACTTGATGTGAGCAGTTTCAATACTTCAAATGTTACGATAATGACAAGTATGTTCAATGGTTGTAAAGCCCTGACCGAACTTGACCTCAGCAGCTTCGATACAGGGAAAGTAACGCACATGACCTCTATGTTCGTCAATTGCAGCGCCCTGACATATATCGACAAGCGCGATGATTTCGGCGCGAATGCCACTGTTACAACAAATATGTATCTCAACTGCGACCCCTTGTTGCAGGGCTCGACGCCATACGTGGTATACAACGATGCCGACAAGTCGCTGCATTTTCTGTGTAATGCCAATGCCGATTTGACAGCGATAACCCTTGGCGACGGAACTGAAATCACGCTCACCGAGGGAAATTATTGGAAAGCAGACGATGTGTTAGTAAACGATGAAGCGGGCTATGGCCCCGGGTGGAGAACGTTAAAAAGCAATGTGTCGACCGTTGTGTTTGATGAGAGTTTTAAATTTGCCCGCCCCATCAATTGCTATAGGTGGTTTAACGGATTTACAAATCTCACGACGATAACAGGATTGGACTATCTCTATACATCGAAAGTGACGGGCATGAAAGAAATGTTCAGTTCTTGTGAAGGTTTGACTTCGCTTGCTTTCGGAGAGAACTTCAACACGGCGAACGTTACGAACATGCACGGTATGTTCTGGGCTTGTAAAGGACTGGCCACGCTCGATATAAGCAACTTCAACACGTCGAACGTTGCGGACATGTCTTATATGTTCAGTAGTTGTACCGATTTGAACCCGATAGCTTTTGGCGACAATTTCAACACTTCAAACGTGACGAATATGGAGAGCATGTTTGCAAGTTGCCGTAATTTGCAAAACCTTGATTTGGGCGGTTTCAACACGTCAAAGGTCAATAATATGAATAATATGTTCGGCAATTGCGAAAAGTTGGCATCAATATCTTTCGGCAATGACTTCAATACCTCAAACGTTGAGATAATGGGCAGTATGTTCAGCGACTGCAGAGCGTTGTCTACTCTCGATTTGAGCGGTTTCAACACTTCAAAGGTCAAGAACATGTCTAATATGTTTTATCGTTGCACCGGTTTCCAATCGCTCGATTTGAGTTCTTTTGATCTTGAGAGCGTAATAGATATGTCTTATATGTTTTATGTTTGCTCGAATTTGGAGTCGATAAAAACCGGAGAGAAGTTCACGACCCAAAGCCCTATTACGACCCTTGCCCTTATGTTCAGGTCTTGCAGCAAACTGACAGCGCTCGATTTGAGCGGCATCAAAACCGATGGCGACACAAAATTGAACGATATGTTCTACGGTTGCACCGCCTTGCAGAGCCTCGATATACGCAATTTCAAACCGAAGCAAAGTACGAATGCGGCTTCCATGTTCCGCAACTGCACCGCCCTGACCGACCTCGACATCAGAAACTTCTATGTCTCAATGAACATAAGCAACGACCTCGTCTTCTGCGACAAGCTGATGAAGCTGAACATGAGCGCAGCCACAGGTGATGTGACTCTGCTGGCAGACAACGAGGCGTTCAACGGCCGCGGAATGATGATAAGCGTGCCCGACGGCTTCGACCTCGCAAACGTATCGACAGAGAACTATATCGTCAAGACCACGGGCACATCGTTTGCCCGCACGTTCACAGCCGACAACATGTCGACAATCTGCCTGCCGTATGCCGTAGACGCAACAGCGATAGCGGAACAGGGTACATTATATAAATATGTGGACATCGTTGACAACGCCGTGAAGTTCACGGCAGTTGAAGGCTGCACGACACCCGGCGAGGCATATCTCTTCAAGCCGGCAACAAGCGAGAAGGTTTTCTTCACCGGCACAGACGCAATGACCGACCTGCCGGCCGAAATTACGGAGGGAACCGGAGCCGGCCTGTACGGCACATACACCGGAAAGAAATTCACCGCCGATGAAGCCGCCTCTGGCATCTACTTCGGCTGGGCAAACGGCAGCTTCTGGCGCGCCGGCGAGAACGCCGAGGTAAAGCACGACCGCGCTTATCTGAAAACGGCCGCCGGCACGACTCCCGCCCGCCTGAGCGTGAAGCTCGACGACGAGACAACCGGCATCAGCGACGTGAACACTACCGCCGATGACGACAACGCCTCGGCGTTCGACCTCATGGGCCGCCGCGTCGGCACCGGATACAAGGGCATAGTGATAAAGAACGGAAAGAAAGTATTTAAATAAAGAATTATAATGGTGTTAATGGAGTTAACTCCATTAACACCTAAAAAAAAAACGATTATGAAAAAAGAATATAGCAAACCGACAATCGAAGTATTGGAAATGGAAGTGCAGCAGATGATCTGCCAAAGCACAACATTCACCCAGCCGTTGACAGAGGACGACTATGATGAAAACAACTCAGAAG
>JAGAPR010000066.1 GCA_017623155.1 Prevotella sp.
AAGTATGAAACTTTTGGACTTTTTTTATTATACAACCGTTGTTTTACTGCGCATAAACGGCAGACCTCTTGTCGAAATCTGCCGTATGCGGACTTTGATTCCGGTGGAGTCAAAGTTGTTTATTCGATTCCTTGCTTCTTGCTCCTGCTCTTTGTCTGATCCTTCGGAGTTCTCGGCTTCTTAGCGAGCCTTGCGGCATCACGCTTCATCTTAGCCCGTTCAAAGTAGCAAGTCTTTTCACGCTTCGGAGCGTTCTTCTTTGCTTCGATCGCTGCCTGATTCAGCTCATCAGTTACAACTTTCAGCCTTTGCTCCTTAGTATCAAGCTCCTCCTGCTGGGGGAACGGCTCTGCAACGATCTTCTGTGCTTCTTCGTGGTCGAGCCGGAGTTTCGCAAGGTTGTCCTGCGTCCTCTCAATTCTGCCGTCAATGTTGTAGAGGGCAGCTTCAAGACGGTTCAGGTTATGGGCAAAACTCTCGATCAGCTTCGTGGTATGCGAAGCTGCACCTTGCAGACAAGCCGACATACCACCGCCCATCATGTTGCTGTTTACCGTCACACTCAGCTCAAAGCCCTGGAACGAGCCTACCTTCACAGGAGTATCCGCATACTTGATAGCCAGCACCGCATCTTCCAAAGCCTTAGCCGCTTCTTTCCTGTCAGTATATTCTGTCTCACCAATGGTGATTTTGAATACGGGCAGTTTTCGCTCAGGATCGATCGGGAGCTTGCGGAGTGCTTCACGATCTGTATGGAGATCAGCAAGAATAGCCGTAAGTTTCTGCTCCTGTTCAGGGAAACGAGCGATCTTGTCCTCCATTTCAAATACCGTGTTACGGTGTTCCGCAGCCAGTACCCTCAGTTCCTTCACTTCATTTTCAAGCATCAGCTTTTCCTTGATGCGCTCATCGCCTGTGCAGAGAGCCTTAATCTCTGAATAACTGAGTGCCTGCTGGTCCACATCTTCGCACTTTCTCGCAGGAGTTTTGCTCGTCATGATCTGAGAGATAAATTTCTGCTTGTTCTCCAAAGTTTGATAGCTATATGCATCGAATGTACCTTTGGTGACATAGCGGAAGATCTGCACCTGCTTGTTTTCATTGCCTTGACGGATAATTCTTCCGGCGCGTTGTTCAAGGTCAGCCGGTCGCCACGGAATATCGATGTCATGGACTGCGATCAGCTTCTTCTGGACATTCGTACCCGTACCCATTTTGGCGGTCGATTTCACCTGTTCAAGCTACGAACAACTGAATACAAGCGGTTCAGACGATGTTGCTATAATAATGCCCGCTATAATCAGACAGACCGATTTCAGGCAACTATCCCCGGTCTTGGTCGTAGACTTGAAAGGACGATGTATTATGATGATCGATGCACTTTACAACTACCGCCAGGGTGATATTCACTTCGCTGAGTTCTCTGACGAGTTTAACGCTCTCTGTATTCTGTTTGAGGAGTCTCTGACCGAAGCTCAGCTAACCACCTTTCTCAAGCTGCTTGACTGTGTGAGTGAGACTGCCGCCGATGAGATGAGAGCTGCTTACAAGGCAGGCTTCAAGGACGGTGCGACTATTTCTGGACTAATATGATCAAAGCATAAGGAAAGGGCTATGTATTCCGTGAATGTGTACGGATGACATAGCCCTGGCTTATCTTTCAGAAGTCTATTCAGTTTTTCGTATTTCCAAGCATAGTCCCTAAACAAGTCATAAAACCCCAGATCACTATCCTATCACCTTGCTGCGATACTCCGAAGGTGTCACCCCCATCTGTGCCTTGAACTGGCGCATAAAATGTGTGGCGTGACGGTAGCCACACTGCTCTGCGATCTCACCGATGCGCAGGTCGGTCGTGGTCAGCAGCGTGACCGCCTTCTCCATCCGAGCCTGCACCAGATCGTCGATAAAGCGGATGCCGAACTGCTTCTTGTAGAGCTTTTGCAGATAGCTGACACTGATGTTCATCCGCTCTGCCATGACCGTCTGATTCCAGTCGAGCCCCGGATCACGGTGCAGCTCCTTGTGGAGCTTTCTGAGCATCGACAGGGCGATCGTCTTCGGCGCATCGGCGGACTGTGCGCCTTGCTCCAGTGCGGTGAGCATCTCATTCAGCTCCTCCTCCGTGCCGTTCCCGATCTTGCCGCTTTGATGGAACAGCTCCGGCAGATAGGCAAGATCGGCAGTCTCCTGCATCTTCTTCATCATCACATCGAGCTTTGTGACGATATGCTCTGCCTGTGCATCGGCAGAGCCTTTTTGCTGCAATGGGAACACGACCGCAAAGGTCTTTTCACTGATGCGGGCGGCGGTCAGTGCCTTGCTGTCGAGCAGCCGGAGCGCTCCTGCCACCAGAAGCTCCGAGCGAAGCATACTGTTTGAGAGCGAGGCGCTTTTCTTTCCCTGCACGGCAAGCAAACGGCTAATCGTCAGGAGCAAAATGCCGAGCGGTTTTCCCGTATTGTCATGCAGATACTGCAAAAGCCCCTTCCGGCTGAGAAGTCCAGTCATGGTATCATGCAGCGAAGTCTGTTCCACAATGGACTGGAGATAGTCTGTATACATCTTCTTTTGCAGCATCCGCAGACCATTTGCGAAGGCATCAAGATAGGTGACAAGGAGCTGTGAGATGCGAAAGTGGACATCAGGCGAAAAGGAGATCACACAATAGCCGTAATTGCGCAGGATATAATGCACCGGCAGCACATACAGCAGCATCGGTTCATGCGGTGTCATGAGCGCCGGGATGAGATGCTCCGTGAAAAACCGGACATGGCTCTGTGACGGGAGCGAGATGCGTTTGGACAATATCAGCTCTGCCTGTGCAGAATACCCCTCGCTGCGGTAGTCCTCCGGTCTCTGCACATCGCCAGCCCAGTCCTCACACAAGCAGATGTCAAGTGTCTGAAACCCCGTGAGGATATGCGCCGTCCGGTCGGCTGCATCAATGAGATCGTCAAGGCTTTCAATATCCGACATTTTGGCGATATACTTGGTCGTGGTCTGCATTTCGTGAACTTCGTTCTTTTCCAGCTCACGATGTACGAACTGCTCCACCTGCTTGAATGAGCTGCGGTAGTCCTCTATCTGATCGACACAGCCGCAGCTTGCACCGCAGATCAGGTCAAGCGTTTCATTTGTCGGTGTGACCGTTTCGCCAAGGCGTGCAAGAAGTGCTTCTGCCGCTGTCCTTCCGAGCAGACGACTCTGTCCGCCGATGGTGGTAATGGTCGGGAAATGTGCCAGCGCCGCCAGATGCGCATCATAGCCCGTGATGCGGATGTCATCCGGAATGTGCATCCCGCCCTCCTGCAATACATCACACAGCACGATCGCCATGATGTCATTGGCACAGATAACAGCATCCGGCTTTTCTCTTTTGCCGGACAGGATCTCCGCTCCAAGCCTTGCGGCACTGTCCTTCCAGAAATCGCCGTACACAACCCCGCATTCCGCACCGTATGCGTTCGCTGCCCGGACAGCTCCTGCGATTCTTGCATCGGAATCCGCATTTCCCTCAAAACCGGCAAGACACAGGAGCCTGCGGCACCGGTGCTGTTCGATCAGGTGAACGGTCATATCATAAAATGCCGCCTCCTGCGGGATCTTTACCGTTTCAAAGCCATAGGCACTGCCGCCCGTATCGACACAGGGAATGCCTGTATTCCGGATATGCGCTGCGATCTTTTGTTTCAGTGCTGTTTTCATGAAATCCTGCGAGATATAGAGGATACCGTCCAGTCTGACTGCGTCGATCAGAGTGAAGATATTCTCCTCTCCTGTGGTATAGTCATTATAATGGTCATGGGCATTGGTCGTGTTCGTCATGACGAGTACATCATACCCATAAGACGCAACTGTTTCGTAGACTGCTTCGATCAGTTCTGTGTGCAAGGGATCAATGATCGCCGGAATAAGAATGCCGATCTGTTTCATATAGTCACCGCCTTTTTCTCATTATAACAGCTTATGCATCACCTGTCAATCATCTTTGCGGAAAATGGTAGTAAATTTGCGTGATATGTCATTGAAATATCGTGAAAACTGTGCTATCATAGGTACAACAGGAAACGTAGATACAAGCGATCACATTTCAGACAGGAGGAATTGATATGAAACATAAACTGACGGCTTTGCTTGCCGCACTCACAATGGCAGTTTCCATGATGCCGACCGTTCCGGCAATGCAGGTCACAGCAGCGGGTGCGGACACATTCAGCTACCCGGTGCAGGAATTCCGCTTCGGCATCGGTGACACGAACCGCAGCATCACCATTTCCGGCACGAACAGCGGCGACTATGTCAGCTCTGCGGAATTCCTCGGAAACCGCACACAGAAGTGGTATCTGAACTACATTGCAAGCGGTGTGTACGAGATCGTAAACTCTCAGACGGGCTATGTCCTGACGAATGAGGGCGGTCTTGCAGTGACTTCACCTGACACGGACGGTGCAAACCAGCGCTGGCATATCACGGCGGTATCGCAGGACTTTGAGGGCAATGACCTCTACTACAAGATCGTCAGCAATGCCGACAGCACGGCGGCGCTCACCTTCGATACCGAAAGCAATTCCTTTTCGGTGGACAGCTACACGGGCGCTCTGTACCAGACTTACAAGCTGAATCTGGACGGTCTGGAGGGATTTGCCGGAAACTGTATGGTGAACGGCAAGGAGAAAGCCGGAACGATCGGCGGTCTGCTCGGTGAGACAGTGTTCTGCGATACGGTGGAAAAAGCGGTCGCAGCACTCGACAGCACAGAGCCGAAAACCGTTGTTGTCACCGCAAATCTAAACTTTGTGAACCAGGGCAAGGATAAGCAGCGGATCCGTGATGACAAAACGCTCGTCGGTTCATATAAAGCGAACACGATCACAGACTGCCTGCTTCGCAATGATGATTTCTGGGGCAAGGACGACCGTCCGTCGCAGAATATCGTGATCCGCAATATGACATTCCGTGGGGAGTATCTGAGCAGTGGCGGCTCCGGAAATCTTCTTCTGCAATTCTACGGTGTGCGCAACCTCTGGCTCGACCACAACAGCTTCAGTGCTTCCTTCGCACAGAACAAAGACCATGAGGTTGGAAAATTCGTCTGGATCAACACGCCTTCCGAGGGTTGGTCGGACGGTAAGTACAACGGCTATAATCCAGACTACATCACCGCCTCCTATAACAATTTCCTGAACCGTTACTGGACATTTGCGTTCGGCTCCCAAAACAAGGACACCTCCCGTCTGCACACCACGCTCATGTTCAACAAATGGGAGCAGTGTTCCAGACGCTGCCCGCAGTATTCCAACGGCTATGACCACAATTACAACAACTATCACACTGTGACGAACGGCTCAAATCCCAACAAGTCCTCGCAGGTCATCGGTGGTGAGGGTTCGAGAGTCATCAATGAGAACTGCCGCTTTGAGGGCTATACCGGCAATGAGCTTGACCCGGACAGAAACTCCTGCATTTCCTTTACGGATAAGGGCAGCTATACCGCAGACAGCCCGACCTCCACTGCTTCTCCGATCAGCTTCACAGATCATAACAGCGATACATGGAATGTTACGGACTGCTACGGCTATCATCTGGTATCTGCCTATAATACGAACAACACCGACATCAAGGCGTTCTGCAATGCCTATTCCGGTGCGTGGAATGCGTACAGCAAGATCCACTACATCACCGATGAGGAATGCGAGAACTACGTCAGCACTTCTTATGAACCGCCTCATCTGAAAGAGATCGAGGTCGGCGGCGCACCGGTCGGGAACCATGAAGGTGCCGTGCTGGACGAGGGCGCACTCTACATGATCAAGAATGTGAACAGCGGTCTGTATCTCGATGTGGACGGCGCACAAGCAGAGAACGGTGCCAATATCCAGCAGTGGGGCGCAACAGAGCCCGGTGTACAGAACACCTTCCGTGTGATCTCCGCAGGTGACGGCTACTATTATCTGGTCAGCCAGGTCGGTGACAAGGCGACCTATTTTCTCGAAGTCGCAGACAACAGTCTGGAGAACGGCGCCAATGTGGGACTTTGGAGCGAGACCGGCGCAGACTGCCAGAAGCTCAAGTTCTATGAAGTCTCCGACGGTACGTATATGCTCCTCACGAAGCAGACCGGTGATAAGAAATGCCTCGGTGTGCAGGCGGCAAGCAAGGAAGTCGGCGCCAATATCGTGCAGTGGCAGACAACGATCAGCGATACCTCCCAGCACTGGATGCTCGAAAAGGTTGAAAATGACGGATGCGAGATGGACACCTCCAAGACCTATATGTTCAAGAATGTGAACAGTGGTCTGTTTATGGACGTGGCATACGCCGGCACAGAGGACGGCACAAATGTATGGCAGTGGAGTGGCGACACGGAGAATCCCGGTACGAACAACACATTCACTCTGAAACAGTTCGGTGATTCCCATATGTACTACATCATGAGCCGTCTCGGAGACTATTGCCTGAAAGCAGAAAACAGCGATAACGGCGGCAATATCTACCTGACACCTTACAATACAAAGGACAGCTCGATGCTTTTCAAGTTCGTGAAGAATCCTGACGGCAGCTACAATATCCTCACACACGCATCCCGTGACAACTGCCTTGTGGAGATCGCCAATGCCGGAACTGGTAACAGCGACAATGTGGCACAGTGGGCGGCAAACGGTCTGAGCTGTCAGAAGTGGGATCTGGTCGAGGTCACGATCGAGGAGCCGGAGGTCGCCTGTGATGTGAACATGGACGGTTCCTTCAATGTGGCTGATGTCGTGCTTCTTCAGAAGTGGCTGCTGGCAGTGCCGGATACACATCTTCCCAACTGGAAGGCGGCTGATCTGTGTAATGATGATAAACTCGATGTGTTCGACCTGTGCCTGATGAAACGGGCATTGCTCGAACAGAAAGCATAAACGCATATCTCGGTATCTGCACCTTCGCCGAATGGATATGATCTTATAGGGTATTCCTTTTTTGGACAGATCAGAAACACCGTACTCAGGGGTAATTGTGGAGTACGGTGTTTTGGTTAGTCTGAAACAAGCAGGATCCCTACTGGAAACGAATAACCGCAAGCTCTCAACGACGCTCTATAAGCGTTTCTGAGAGCTTTATCTTTTCAGCGGTTAGTTTCCAATCGGCAAGAGTGGGTGTCTCTGAGGAGCTTCTCCGTTCGCCAGAGAGCCTATTGTTATTCAAGGTCATTCCGCTTTCTTTTCTTCTGCTGATCCCGACTCTGCTCCTGTCGCAGATATTCCTCTATCGTCCTCGTCGCTTCGGACAGCTCACGGGACTTCTTATCCGCCTGATTGTATTCCGTATTTTTCTTCGACAGCTTTTTCTGCAAAGATGCGATATGCTTTTCAAGATTTTCGACTTTCGGAATATTGCCTGACGGGTAAAGCTCCAAAACCTGTTTGCAGGTTTCGTGATATTCGGCAATATCGCCGCCGTGTTCC
>JAGAPR010000067.1 GCA_017623155.1 Prevotella sp.
GCGGCGCATGGATGAAGAACGGCGGCACCGTCGGTCACGGTATATGGAAGTTGCGAAGAGTGATGCGGCTGTTGAGAAGTTATCCCGAAGAGGCTCTGTGCGAACCGATATTCAGGGTGTATCATCTGTTTTGGAGAATTACGCATAATTATTGTTGAATGAATAATATAAAGATAAATCGGCCATAAGGCCGATTTTTTTTGTCTATATATGACATGTACCATTTAACATCTCTCATGCTTTTTAGTTAAATATTTTAAGTCAATAAAACCTACTTTGAGAATTTTATTTGTTATATGTTTTTTCGCGGCGTTTTTCAGCTTCAAAACGTGATGATGTTCCGAGCTGAAAAACGATATCAAAAATCAAAGTTCGCAGCTGTAGCACAAGTATCAGAAAGACAAGAAATACATGTCGCTAATAACAGGAAATATTGGAAACATTACTGTCTTTGTACTTTTTAACAAAGAATATCAATATTAAGCGACAAAATAATATCATATAACGGTTAAAAATATTACTTTTGTAAGCATTATCACTAATTAAACCAACATTATGACAATAAACATCATAAAGTATCTCCATCGCGGCATGCTGCTTGGTGCCGCCACATTGATATCCGGCACAAACGGTATATCGGCACAGACGGCCGACAACAACCGGGCCAAAGCACCGGAAGTGAAGACAATGACACTGAAAAACGGCATGACCGTGTGGCTCAATGAAGACCACTCGCAGCCAAAAGCATTCGGTGCCGTGGTGGTGAAAGCGGGAGCCAACGACTGTCCCGACACCGGAATAGCACACTATTTCGAGCATATACTGTTCAAAGGTACCGACAAAATCGGAACGACAGACTATACGGCGGAACGCCCGTGGCTCGACTCCATTTCGTCACAATACGACAAACTGGCAACAACGACCGCCCCGGCAGAACGGACAAGGATACAATCGCACATCAACGAACTGAGCGTGAAAGCGGCACAATATGCCATTCCCAACGAGTTTAACAATCTGATATCGAAATACGGAGGCTCGGGACTGAACGCCGGCACGTCGTATGATTTCACGATGTATTACAACACATTCGTGCCACAGTACATAACGCAGTGGTGCGAACTGAACAGCGAGCGACTGATAGCGCCGGTGTTCAGGTTGTTCCAAGGCGAGCTGGAAACAGTCTACGAAGAGAAAAACATGTACTCCGACAATATCATCATGCCGGCATTGGAGAAGTTCATGGCCACGGCATTCGCAGGCACACCATACGAATACCCGATATTAGGCAGCACGGAGAACCTGAAAAATCCCCGGCTGAGCGACATGAAAGCGTTTTACGACAAGTATTATGTGGCGGGAAACATGGCTCTCATCATCTGCGGCGACATAAAAAGCGACTCGCTGACACCGCTTCTCGAAAAGACATTCGGCCGGATAAGGCCGGGCACGGCTCCTGTAAGGCGCGTTGTCGAGCCCGAGCCGTTTGACGGGAAAACGACCGTGGGGCTGAAAGTGCCCATCCCGCTGATAAAAGCCGTGGGACGATGCTACCGCGGGCCCAAGGTGAGCGACAAGGATGCCGTGGCTGTGGAAATGGCCGTAAACCTGTTGATGAACGAACAGCAGACAGGATTACTCGATTCGCTTACCGACGCGGGCAAATGGCTGACGGGATTTGCGGGAGCGATATCCAACAGAGACGCTGGCACGATTGTCGTCGGCGCAGCACCGAACATCCCGTTCGCGAAGAAAAAGAACGCCGAGCGGCTGTTCCTCGGTCGGATAGAAAGGCTGAAACGCGGCGAATTCTCCGAAGAAACGCTCGAACACATCAAACAGGAATATCTCAGAGACCTGCTTACAGACATGGAGAACATCGGCAAAAGGGCCAACATGATGATATCGGCATATATCGAAACAGGGTCGTGGGCGGAATATCTGAAAATGAAAGAGTCGGTGAAAGACATCACGAAAGCCGACATCATGAGAGTGGCAAACAGGTATATGAACGACAATTACGTGAGAATGGTAAAGAAGTTCGGCGTATACAAAAAGGACAAAGTGACGCAACCGGGCTACAAAGCCGTCACCCCGAAGAACGCGGGAGCGGAATCGGAATATGCGAAAACACTCGACTCGATACCCGCCGAACCGGTAAGCATAAGGCTTGTAGACTTTGACAACGACGTACATCGCGCCGACATTGCTCCTCAAGTCAGGCTATACACCACACCGAACCCGATGAACGACATATTCACCATGCGGATAAAATATCACGCCGGAACCATGAACGACCCGAAAAACGAAATCGTCAAAAGCCTGATAAACGACATCGGAACAGACTCGCTGACGAGAACAGAACTCGGAAAGGCCCTGCAACGCCTCGGGACAACGGTGTCGCAAGACATCGGAGAAAATGCTCTCACAATAGACATCAGAGGGTTTGACTCGCAAATGGAACCGTCGCTGCGCCTGCTCGGCCACTTCATGCGGCACGTCAAGGGCGAGGACAAGAAGCTGAAAGACGCGAAGAAAGAGCACAAGGTGGCAATAAAGTCATTCGACAAGTCGTCGGAGAGCATCTATGACGCGGTGAATGAGAAAGTAATGTACGGCGGACAGTCGCTGTACTTGAAATATATGCCGGGCATTGACGAGGTAAACAGACTGTCGAATGATGATATACTGAACGCATACACCGCTCTCCAAAACACGGAATGCGACATAACGTACACCGGCACGCTCGCCGCCGACACAGTGAAAGAGCTCATCGTAAAGTATATGCCGTGCAACCCGAAAGAGAAACACAAGGACTTGTTCCGCGAGTTCATGCCCGTGGAGAAGCCTGTGGTATATGTATATCAGATGCCGAAAGCCCGGCAGAACATCATCGGCACGTATATCCGACTGCCGAAAGCACCGGCGTGGGACGAGAGAGCGGTTGCAAGACTGTGGGGCGAGTATTTCGGCGGCGGCATGTCGTCGCTGATGTTTCAGGAGTTGAGGGAGTTCCGGTCGTTCGCCTACTATGCCGGCGGTTCGACAATGTTACCCGCAAAGAACGCGCACGGACACTCGCCGGCGGCATATATAGCCACCATGAGCACACAAACCGACAAAACTCTTGCCGCACTCGGCGTGCTCGACAGCCTCTTTAACGACATGCCCGTGAAAGAAAAAACATTCAAAACCGCAAAGCAAAGCTGTCTGAACAACATCAACAACAGTTATCCGTCGTTTAGAGGAAAAGCGGAATACGTGGCCGGCCATGAATTCAAGGGACACGACCATGACACGAACAAGGAATTTTCGGAAAGCATCGGCAAGGTGACAACAGACGACATTCTCAAATATTACACCGACAACGTGAAGCAGGCACCGCGCGCAATCATCATAGTCGGCAAGATAGACAAAGCCCAAATGGAAGCCCTGCGGAAGTACGGAGATGTTAAACTGCTCACCAAAAAGGATATAATAAAGATGTAGATTGTTTGTTTGGGGAGTTAAAGGAGTTAAAGTGGTTATCGCAGGCGCAGCCTGCGATAACCACTTTAACTCCTTTAACTTATCCTATTTTCCCCGTCGCCCCACGCAACCACGCAGCCTCTTCGGAATCGAGATGTGGCGAAAGAATGTCGAAAACACGGGCGTGATAATCGTCGAGCCACTGTTTTTCCACGTCGGTAAGCATCGTGAGGTCTATCGGAGCAGTGTCTATGGGACAAAGGGTGAGCGGCTCGAATTGCAGGAAACGGCCGAATTCGGTCTCCATATACGGCACGGTGAGCAACGTGTTCTCTATCCGCACGCCGAAACGCCCGGCCAGATAAAGTCCCGGTTCGTCGGTGACGGTCATGCCGGGAAGCATCGGCGCCGGCCGCCATTCCATGCGAATTTGATGCGGTCCCTCATGAACATTAAGGCAAGAGCCTACCCCATGTCCCGTGCCGTGCATGAAATTCATGCCCTCGCGCCACATGGCGGCCCGCGCCACGGCATCAAGTTGCGTACCGGCCGCGCCATACGGGAATTTAAGCATGGACAGGGCGATGTGTCCTTTGAGCACGAGTGTGTATACACGGCGCTGTTCTTCGCTCACGGGGCCGAGCGCAACGGTGCGCGTTATGTCTGTCGTTCCGTCGAGATAGTGGGCTCCGCTGTCGATGAGCAGCAGGCCGTGGGGTTCGAGTGTCACGTCGGTAGCCGGTGTAGGCTCGTAATGCACGATGGCTCCGTGGGCATTATACGCGGCAATGGTATCGAAAGAGATGTCACGGAACAACGGCTGCCCTGCACGAAGCTCTTCCAAGCGTCGGCAGACACCAAGCTCGGTAAGCGTGCCCTGCCGCACTTCATCCTGCAAACGACACAGAAACTTCACCATCGCCACGCCGTCGCGCACCATCGCACGGCGGAAGCCTTCGGCCTCGACAGCGTTTTTCACGGCTTTCATCGCAGCCACCGGCAATGCTTTGTCCACCCGCTCGCACACCCGTACACTGTTATATAGAGTGTGACTCGTGAGCGAACTGTCCATCAGTATATTGTATTCGCCGTATGCTTTGAGTGCTGCCGCAATGTCGCCATATTCCCTCCGCGCCACGCCGCAGGCATCGAGATAATCGGCCACGGCGGGAGTTATCTTCCTACTGTCGACAAAGAGCGTGGCCGAGGTATGGGTGATTAGCAGATATGACACGAACACGGGATTGCAATGCACGTCATAGCCGCGCAGATTGAGTGTCCAAGCGATGTCGTCGAGCGATGATACGAGCATACCCTCGGCATGACAATCGCGCATGGCGGCGCGCACACGGGCAAGTTTCGAAGCACAATCCTCGCCGGCATATTCCACGGGATGAAGCTCGATGGGGTAGAGAGGAGCCTCCGGACGGTCTTTCCACACGATGCCGAGCGGATCGAAATTGGTGCGCAAAGTAAGTCCGCCATTGGCACGCAGCTCCGATTTCAGAGCCTCAACTTCCGCTGCCGGGCACGTCATGCCGTCGATACCGACCTCTGTCATGTCGCTCGCGGCGAGCTTGCGCCCCAGCCATTCGGCGATGGACGGCGTGCCCTCCACCCGTTCTTTCATCAATACGAACTCCGTATCGGCCAGTTGTTCGCCCGCGGCAAGGAAATAGCGGGAGTCGGTCCACAGCGCGGCTTCGTTCAAAGTGACCACCGCCGTACCGGCAGAGCCGTCAAATCCGCTGACAAACTCGCGTCCCTTCCACCTGTCGGGCACGTATTCGCCGCAGTGCGGGTCGGTACTCGGGAATATGAAGGCCGCCAGACGTTCCCTGCGCATCACCTCGCGAAGTGCCGCAAGGCGGGCGGCAATAATCTCTTTTGTCGTATCAGGCATAACTTTTCATGCTTTTGTTAATAATCATACGATGAAAAACTCACCGCAACCCAATGGCAAAGATACATCTTTTTACCGGATAACGGGGATGCACGGGGAAGTTTTTTCACACCACAGCGCGACAATTCACAACTCCGAATTACAAATATGTCATTCATATTATGTAATGCAAAGATAGCAATAAGGCCGTGAAAAGGATATCGGGATGTACTAAAAAGCCGCGTTTATAGATTAATAACAATTTTAAATAAGGGGTTAATAAACACTATTAGCGTTTTTTTGCTAACTTTGCGGTACTTTTCGCACGACATGAAAGTTGAATAAATAAAATATAATAGAAGATTATGGCATTTTTAACTAACGAGAAACTGACAATCGTCGGCGCTGCCGGAATGATTGGTTCAAACATGGTTCAGACCGCATTGATGATGGGTCTGACAAGTGAAATCTGTCTATACGACGTATTTTCACCCGAAGGTGTGGCAGAAGAGATGCGCCAGTGCGGCTTCGGCGACGTGAAAATCACAGCCACCACTGATGTGAAAGAGGCTCTGACAGGAGCAAAATACATCATCTCCTCGGGCGGAGCACCGCGCAAAGAGGGCATGACACGCGAGGATTTGCTGGCCGGCAACTGTAAGATTGCCGAGGAACTGGGCAAAAACATCAAGGCATACTGCCCCGACGTTAAGCACGTGGTAATCATATTCAACCCCGCCGACCTCACCGGACTGGTGACTTTGCTGTACTCCGGCCTGAAACCCGGGCAGGTGACAACACTCGCCGCACTCGATACAACACGCTTGCAGAGCGCACTGGCCAAGAAGTTCGGCGTGATGCAGACCGAAATCACGGGCTGTGCCACATACGGTGGACACGGCGAGCAGATGGCAGTGTTCGGCAGCCACGTGAAAGTGGCAGGCCGCAACCTGACAGACATCATCGGCACAGACGAGTTCACGGCTGAGGAGTGGGAGCAGATGAAGAAAGACGTTACGCAGGGCGGAGCCGCCATCATCAAGCTGCGCGGACGCTCTTCGTTCCAAAGCCCCTCTTACCTGTCTGTCGAGATGATACGCTCGGCAATGGGCGGCGACACATTCCGCTTCCCGGCAGGTACATACGTGAACACCGGTAAGTACAACAACATCATGATGGCAATGGATACTACCATCGATGCAGACGGTTGCCACTACAATATCCCGCAGGGAACAGACGAGGAGAACGCCAAACTCGACGCAAGCTACGAGCACCTTTGCAAGATGCGCGACGAGCTTGTGACGCTGAACATCGTTCCGGCCATCAGCGAGTGGAGCAAAATCAATCCTAACTTGTAATCGTATCGTCGCAAGACAATGACAATACTAATGAATAAATGAAAATCCGGCATGCGCAGTGCGTATGCCGGATTTTTTGTACTATCTTTCGGGCAGTCTGTCCATGAACTTTTCTCTGTCCACAATGAAGCGCAGATGAGTGCCCTCACCCACCACCGTACCGTCTTTATCAACGGCTCGCACGGTGAAATACAACTTGCGCCCGTCGATTTTATCGAGCGTGGCCGTGCCGTTGACAATAGTACCAACGGCCGATGGTTTGATATGAGACACATCGATATGCCCGCCAACAGTGGTGCTGCCGGCCGGCAACACGTGCGTAACGGCCATCATGGCGGCATTCTCCAACAACGCAACCATGCGCGGGGTGGCAAGCACCGGCATGTCTCCCGAGCCAAAAGCTATGGCCGTATCACAAGTGCCGACAATGATACGTGATGTGTGGGTCAATCCTTTTTCAAGCATATTCGATTTGTTTTTAGTTATACAAAAGACAGCGCAAACCAAGCGCGATGACACGTGCATCATGTTGCCAAGGTTCGACCTGCATTTTACAAAGATAGGGCAAAAAACTTTAAAAGCCCGTCAGAATGTGACAAAACCGCCAATTTTAACGATTTATATACATAAAATAATGTAATTTTGCAAAGCAAGAGACAACAAGCATGAAAAAGAAATTCAATATAGAAGTGCCGGGCGGAGCAGACCGTGTGCTGCTGCATACTTGCTGCGCACCATGCTCATCGGCAATAATAGAATGCCTGACGCAGCACGGCATAACACCGGTGATATACTACTGTAACCCGAACATATACCCGACAGAAGAGTATATGACACGAAAAAACGAATGCACGCGATATGCCCGGGCACTGGGACTGGAAATAATAGATGCCGACTACGACCACGAAGAATGGCTCCGGGCTGTGAGGGGGATGGAAAACGAGCCGGAACGGGGCGGCCGCTGCCTGATGTGCTTCAAGGCCCGACTGCTCGACACGGCACGGTATGCCCACGAGCACGGTTTCAGCGTGATTACAACCACACTGGCATCGAGCCGGTGGAAGAGCCTCGACCAGATTAACGAGGCGGGACGTGCGGCGGCGAAAGCGTTTCCCGACGTCACGTTCTGGGAGCAGAACTGGCGCAAGGGCGGACTCAGCGAGCGGCGGGCGGCGATAATCAGAGAGTATGACTTCTACAATCAGCAATATTGCGGATGCGAATTCAGCATGCGCGGCAACAGGAAATCTCAGGAGTTAACTCCTTAACCCCTATTTTAGTTCAATATAATGAACTAAAACGGATAGTTAAAAAAATTAACGCTGCTCATATTTGCGTTTTTCTGAAAAAAAAGTTTCGAGCTCGCAAATTCGCGAGTTTTGAAGCGTTTTACGTAAATATCTGTATACAAGAAAGATACGGGCGTTTGTACATTTTTTGAAAGCATTTAAAACCGTCTTGTTTTCCAATAAGGCCGTAATTGCATTCCAATTACGGCCTAATTGGACGCCCGTTAGGCCGTAAATGCAATGCAATTACGGCCTTATTGCAAGGCAAAAATGTACGAAAAGGAGAAAAGACCGACATGTAATTGTTTATGAATATTAAATAACAGTCTTTTTTGGTTAAATATTTTAAGTTAACAAAACCTACTTTGCGAAAATCTTTTGTCATGGCTTTTTACTTCCGTTTACATATTTTTAGTTAAATGTAAAATCGAATCTCTTAAAAAAAATACGAATTTGGAATTATCAACTTGTAATTCCAAATTCGTATTTTGTAATTTCCAACTCATAATTTACTATTCTTTTCCGAATGGCAAGACCCACTTGCAACCCTCCTGCCATCGCGAGCATCCGTATGCGGTGCGGCCTTTGATGACAGTTCCTTTGCCGCAGACAGGACACGGTTTTCCTATCAGCGAGTCGTCGGGAACGAGTTTTTCCGCACGCTTGGCGGCCGGCTTGCGTGCAGGCTTTGCGGCCGAAGGCGCTTTCGCTGTCTTCGGAGCAAGTTTCTTTTTCAAGTCTGCTTCCGTCATTACGGTAATGCGTCTGTTGCTGTTATCGGAAAGCACGTCGCGCACAATATCGGATATTTGTGTCTTCAATTCGTCTACAAAGCGGCCTGCATCGTATTTCCCATGCTCGATGTCACGCAGTTTTTTCTCCCATATACCCGTAAGTTCACAACTTTTGAGCAGTTCTTCCCTGATGATGCCTATCAGTTCGATTCCTGTCGGGGTGGCTATGAGGTTCTTGCGCTCACGCTTTATGTAGTGGCGTTTGAACAATGTCTCGATGATGCCCGCCCGAGATGACGGCCGTCCGATGCCGTTCTCTTTCAGTGCGGCGCGCAATTGCTCGTCTTCTATAAACTTACCTGCCGTCTCCATGGCGCGCAGCAGAGTGGCCTCGGTGTAAAATTTCGGCGGTGTTGTCCATTTTTCTGTCAGGCACGGTTCGTGGCTTCCGGTCTCGCCTTCGGCAAATGGCGGCAGTGTTCGTTCCTCGTCGTCTTTTTTCGCATCGTCTTCATCGTGCATCTGAACGTCTTTTTCATACACGGCGCGCCACCCCTGACTGAGAATTGTCTTGCCGGTGACTTTAAACTCCACGTCGTCCACCTTGCCGAGAACCGTGGTTGTGGCAAATTTGCAGTCGGGATAGAACACGCTTATGAAGCGTCGTGCGATGAGGTCGTATACATGTCGCTCCATGTCGCTGAGGTTCATGGCGGGCACTCCCGTGGGAATTATGGCGTGGTGGTCGGTCACTTTCGACGAATCGAACACCTTTTTCGATTTCGGCAACTTCTTTCCTGCCAGCGGCGACGTGAGGTTTTCATATCCGCGAAGCCCCGCAAGAGTGTTAGTGCACTTGGGATATATGTCGTCGCTGAGGTATTGCGTGTCCACACGTGGATATGTCGTGAGTTTCTTTTCGTACAGTCCTTGAATGACATTGAGCGTCATCTCGGCACTCATCGAGAACTTACGGTTGCAGTCTACTTGCAATGAAGTGAGGTCGTAGAGACGTGGCGGAGCCTCGGTTCCGTTTTTCTTCTGCACCGAGGTCACCGTAAACGGCTTTCCGGCAATGTCGGCAAACGACCGCTCGCCGTCTTCTTTCGACGTGAACTTGCCTTTCGTGGCGGTGAATACAGTGTCGCGATACACGGTGGAAAGTATCCAATACGGCTCCGGCTTGAAGTTTTCTATCTCCTTTTGGCGGTTCACTATGAGTGCGAGCGTGGGAGTCTGCACACGACCGACGGACAGTACCTGCCTGTTCTGGCCGTATTTAAGGGTATAAAGGCGGGTGGCGTTCATGCCCAGTATCCAGTCGCCAATGGCCCTACTGAGCCCGGCGAGGTATAGCAGTTGATACTCCGACTGGTCTTTCAGCGCGTTGAATCCCTCGCGGATGGCCTCGTCTGTCATCGACGATATCCACAACCGCTTCACCGGGCAACGCGCCCCGGCTTTCTGCATCACCCAGCGTTGTATCAGTTCTCCCTCCTGCCCGGCATCGCCGCAGTTTATTATCCCGTCGGCAGCCTGCATCAACTGTTCTATCACGGCAAACTGTTCCTTTATGCCTTTGTCTTCAATCAGTTTGATACCGAAACGTTCCGGCAACATGGGCAGTGCCCCGAGTGCCCACCGCTTCCACTCGGGATGGTAGTCGTCGGGCTCTTTCAGGGTGCAGAGATGACCGAAGGTCCACGTCACCTGATACCCGTTTCCCTCCATATATCCTTTTTTCGACGCCGTAGCCCCTATTATCCGGGCAATATCGCGAGCCACGCTCGGTTTCTCGGCAATGCAGACAATCATCGCTTTATATATATTTTTTTTCTTGTTTCACTTCGTTATCCGGCGTTTTCATGTTATAAACACCGTTGTTTGCAAGCCGTCAATAGCCCAAATTCTCACCCACGAGCACCACCGTATGGCGGCCGCGCGGTGAGTTTCTGAGAAAATGAATGTGGTTGCAGATGCTCTCCGGTGAGTTGCAGTTGTGGCAAATGCCGTCTGCCTGACACGGAGTCTTTATGTCAAACCGTGCCGTGTTTATCGGCGAGGCCGTGGAACGGGCACGCGCGAGTGCCGCCTCCGGTGTCTGAGCCACTTTGTTCAGTCCTATCACGAAAATCACGTTCTTCGGTCCGAACGTTATCGCCGCCACCCGATTGCCGTTGCCGTCGATGTTTACGATAACGCCGTCTTCGCTTATCGCGTTGGCACTCGACAGATAATAATCGGCACGGAACGCGTCGAGATATATCTCGGCGGCCTCGGCACGGTCGGCGGCACGGTCACGGTCGAGCAGCCGCAGCGTGCCGCGATTGTGCAACGCGGCTGTCAATCCCATGTCGCGCAGGGTCATCGAGCCGCCCCACGACACGGTGCTTCCGTCGGCAATGATCCTGTTTACCAATTCTATCGCTTCGGCAGACGTATGGCAATAGAATGCCTTGAAGTTTCTTCGCTCCAGATTTTTAATCATCTTACGTGCCAGTCGCTCGTTTCTTGTTTCCTGTGGTGTCATCGTTTTTTATGCTTTGGGTATGTAATACAGTCTTTAATGCTGTGCAAAGTTACAAAAACTTACTGATTTAACTCCCTAAAACTTTCCTTATCTCCGTAGCATGACGGGTAAAAGCTGCGGCATCGCCGGCTTTGCTCCATACGTCGCCGAGAAATACCGCGCCTCCGAATTGCCATTTTTTCAATGCCGCTATATTGTCGAGCGACATGCCTCCGAGCGCCATAACACGGTTGTCTATGATACCATCGGCCGATGCCTGTTGCAGTTCGGTGGCAGAATATGCGGCCGTGTAGCCCTGCTTCGATATACTGTCGAATATCGGACTGAGGAAAACGTAATCACATTCGGCTTTCTTTGCAGCGACTTCGGCCACGGAATGGCATGATGCCGACACAGAGCAGGGACACAATCCCGGCGGAACGACTGGGTTGCGACCGTTAAGATGCACTCCGAGCAGACCGTAGTCGCGGCAAAGCGGGAAGTGGTCGTGCACGACAATGCGGCGGCGAATGTCATCCGGCAAAGTGTCGAGAATACGCGCCATGTCGGCTTTTGATGCACCGGGCTTGCGCAGGTGCAATATGTCGAGCCCGCAATCGAATAGACAGCGGATACAAGAAACCTCTCCCGGGATAAACTCGGGAGAGGTTATTACTATGAATTTCATTGCTTCACGGTTTACAGTCAAACAACAGACAAACGTTATCTGTCGCAGTCTTTGAGCGAGTGGCTGATGCGCGCGGCGCAGAAGTTGGGGCCGCACATCGTGCAGAACTCGCCCTCCGTCTTGTTCGAAGTCTTGTAATACTCAAGCGCGCGCTCCGGATCGAGGGCCAGGTTGAACTGGTCTTTCCAGCGGAAGTCGTAGCGCGCCTTGCTCAGTGCGTTGTCGCGGATGGTGGCGCCGGGGTGCTGCTTGGCCATGTCGGCGGCGTGTGCGGCAATCTTATATGTGACCACGCCCGTGCGTACATCGTCCTTATTGGGCAGGGCGAGGTGCTCCTTCGGCGTCACGTAGCACAGCATGGCCGTGCCGTACCATCCTATCATGGCCGCGCCGATGGCGCTTGTGATGTGGTCGTAGCCCGGGGCGATGTCCGTTACGAGCGGTCCGAGGGTGTAGAACGGTGCGCCGTGGCACTTCTCTATCTGCCTGTCCATGTTCTCGCGGATCTTGTGCATCGGCACGTGGCCCGGGCCTTCGATGAATGCCTGCACGTTCTTCGCCCACGCGCGCTCCACCAGCTCGCCCATCGTGTCGAGCTCGGCAAACTGCGCCGCGTCGTTGGCATCGAACGTTGAGCCCGGCCGCAGGCCGTCGCCCAGCGATATGGCAACGTCATAACGGGCGCAGATGTCGCAGATATCGTCGAAGTGTGCGTAGAGGAAGCTCTCCTCCTGATGCACCATGCACCACTTCGAGATGATGCTTCCGCCGCGGCTCACCATACCCGTGAGGCGGCCCTGAGACAGATGCACGTTCTTCAGGCGTATGCCGCAGTGGATGGTGAAGTAGTCGACACCCTGCTCGCACTGCTCGATGAGCGTGTCGCGGAATATCTCCCACGTCAGGTCCTCGGCCTTGCCGTTCACCTTCTCGAACGCCTGATACATCGGCACGGTGCCCACCGGCACGGGACAGTTGCGCAGTATCCACTCGCGCGTCTCGTGGATGTTCGTTCCTGTGGACAGGTCCATCAGCGTGTCGCCGCCCCATTTGCAGCTCCACACGGCCTTCTCGACCTCCTCTTCGATGCTCGAGTTGAGGTGAGAGTTGCCTATGTTGGTGTTGATCTTCACGAGAAAGTTTGTTCCGATGACCATCGGCTCAGCCTCGGGATGGTTTATGTTGGCCGGAATGACGGCCCGGCCGGCGGCCACTTCGTCGCGCACGAACTCCGGCGTGATGTGCGTTTCGATGCCCAGCTCGGCGCAGTTCATGTTCTCGCGTATGGCAACGTACTCCATCTCCTGCGTGATGACGCCGCGCTTGGCCAGTGCCATCTGTGTCTCGCCCTCCTTGCGGGTCTCTATCCACGGCTGGCGCAGCTTCGGAAGACCCTTCTTCAGGTCAATCTCCACGTTCGGGTCGCTGTACGGGCCGCTGGTGTCGTATACATAGACGGGTGCGTTTTCCGTCATTTTCTTCTCTCCGTTCTCCACCGTCACGGTCGGGGTGAGGCGCACGCGGCGCATGCCCACCCGCAGGTCGGGGTATATCCGTCCGTTCATGTAGACCTTGTCGGAACTCGGATACGTGATTTTGATGTTGTCGTTCATATCTGTAGGTTTATTATTTTATTCATTTCTTCCACCGGATTGTCCGCGTCGAGCACGGCCCCGCTCAGTGCGATGCCATGCACTCCGGTCGCCATCACGGCGGGGATGTCGTCGTATAGTATGCCACCGATGGCCACCACGGGCAGGTCTATGCCGGCCGCCTCCATGCGGCTGATGATGCTGCGGTAGCCGTCGAGGCCGAGCACGGGCGACAGGTTGGCCTTCGTCGTGGTGAAGCGGAACGGTCCGCAGCCGATGTAGTCGGCTCCCTCGCGCCACAACCGCTCCACATCCTCGAACGTGTTGGCCGTGCCGCCGATGATGAACTCCTCGCCGAGAACGCGCCGCGCCTCACTGACGGGCATGTCGTTGCGTCCGAGATGTACGCCGTCGGCCTTCAACTCTTTCGCCAGTTCCACACGGTCGTCAAGCAAAAAGATTGCCTCATGCTCCTTGCAAAGAGGCTGGATGACGGCCGCAGCCTCGCGCACTTCATCATCCGTGGCGTCTTTCATGCGCAGCTGAATCCACCGGCAACCGCCTTCGAGCGCCATGCGGGCACCGTCGACGTATGAGAACCGGTCGTTCTTATGGGTTATAAACTGTACTTGTTTCATTTCTTAATCAGTTTCTTTGGGTCAAAAAAATGGTTCACCGGGCCATGGCCGCCGCCTATTTTCACGTCGGCACCGGCCTGCAGCGCCTCCGTAAGATAGTCTTTGGCCAGTGCGATAGCGTCACCGGCCGGACAATCGAACGCGAGATACGATGCTATTGCCGCCGAGAGCGTGCATCCGGTGCCGTGGGTGTTGCGCGTCGGCACGTTGTCGCACGCAAATTCACACATCATCAGACCGCCATCCACGATACGGAATCCGTCCACGGCGCTGCTTCCTTCCACGAAACGGTTTTCGTCCACGACACGATAAAACCGGTCCGTCTTGCGGCCGGCAAGGTGCCCGCCTTTTATCAGGACAGCCTCACAGCCCTTCTTCAGTATCTTTCCGGCGGCGATGTCCATGTCGTCACAGGATGTTATCTTCATGCCGGCCAGTACCTCAGCCTCCGGAACATTGGGCGTCAGCAGCGTTGCCATTGGCAGCAGCCGCCGACAGAAGACCTCGAGAGCATTCTCCTGCATCAACCGCGAACCGCTTGTGGAGACCATCACCGGGTCCACAACGAGGCGGTCTACGTCATACAGGCTCAATGTATCTGCTATGGCGCATATCGTGTCGGCATCGTTCACCATACCAATCTTTATGGCCAACGGATGTATGTCGTCCATCACGGCGCGTATCTGTCCGGCCACGATGTCGGGACGTATGGCCTGCACCGCCGTGACGCCGAGCGTGTTCTGAACCGTTATCGACGTAATGGCCGACGCCGCGTAGCATCCCAGTGCCGACATTGTCTTGATGTCAGCCTGTATGCCGGCACCTCCGCTGCTGTCGCTGCCGGCAATGGTAAGAACGGGAAAATATTTCTTCATTCTTCGTTCTTTATTTAACGTCAAAGACTCTGTCCCAGTTCTTCCATACCGGTTCCAGTCCGAGAGCGCGCAGGTCGCGCTCCACCTCACCGGCCTTACGGTTGTCGCTTATTTCAAACTGTTCCAAAGAGTTCGGATAGCAGGCATATCCGCCCGGATCGGTATGGCTTTCGGCACTCATCGTCGTCACGCCGAGCGTGGCCATGTTGTTGCGCACGTTGGCCGGTTCGCGTGTGGAGTAGGATATGTCCACGTCGTGGTCGAAGATGCGCATGGCGAAGGTGGCCTGCGCCAGCTCGCGGTCGGTCATGATGACGTTGGGCTGGAAGCCGCCGTTCTCGGCGTGGCGCATGCGCGGGAAGTTCACGCTGTACTGCGTGCGCCAGTATGTCTTCTCGAGATAGCGCAGGTGGCGGGCCATCATCGTCACGTCCGTGCGCCAGTCTTCCAGTCCTATCAGCACGCCCATGCCTATCTTGTGCACGCCGGCCTGCCCCATGCGGTCGAAGCCGTTGAGGCGCCATTCGTAGTTCGACTTCATGCCGCGCGGGTGATAGACCTTATAGCGCGCCTCGTTGTACGTTTCCTGAAAGCATATCACGCCGTTCAGCCCATGCTCGCGTAGCCGGGCATAATCCTCTGCGGCGAGCGGCATCAC
Organism: Prevotella sp.; assembly: GCA_017623155.1. Classification (GTDB taxonomy): domain Bacteria; phylum Bacteroidota; class Bacteroidia; order Bacteroidales; family Bacteroidaceae; genus Prevotella. Next base: position 15,689 of record JAGAPR010000067.1, read on the forward strand.
CTCTATCTGAAGGTTATTAAAATATGGTTTTGCAAGGTCGAGGGCGCGTGCGAGATAGTCCACGCCGGCCTTGGCAGGGTTCTCACCCGTCACGATGAGCAGGTTGTCGAACGGCCCGAGCTTCTTTATCGCCTCATACTCGCGCACTATCTCCTCTTCGGTGAGTATCGTGCGCGCCATCTTGTTCTGCACGTGAAATCCGCAGTAGACGCACGAGTTGGTGCACGAGTTGGTTATATATATAGGTATAAACAGATTGACGGTCTTGCCGAAACGCTCGCGCGTATACTTGCGGCTGAGCCACGCCATCTGTTCGAGATACTTGTCGGCGGCCGGCGATATCATCGCCATGAAGTCGTCGATGTCGCAATGCTTGCGGGCGAGTGCGCGGCGCACGTCGGCATCGGTCTTCGACATGATGCGCTCCGTGGTCTCGTCCCAGCTTATCTTTCTTATTTCGTCACTGAACATGCTGCTTATCCTCCACAAAATGCCTTGAGAATGACGATGTTGTCGTTCTCCTTCACTTCATATCCGCTCCATTCGCCGCGTGGAACCATGTTGTTGTTCACAGCCACGGCCACCCCTTTCTCCGGCAGGTTCCTGCTGGCGGCGATGGTGGCGATGGTCGCTCCCTCGGGGAGTTCTATCTGCTGGTTGTTTATTGTAGCTTTCATAATGGGATTTTTTGTTGTTTTCCTCTCCTCTCTCAGGCCAAGAATGCCGTCAGCGGCGAGCTTGCCTCGGCCGTCATGTCCATCGACTGGCGGCCCAGTCCTGCCTCGTATGCCTCGCGGCCGGCCTCGACGGCCTTCTTGAAAGCGCGCGCCATGGCCACCGGGTCGCCGGCGACGCTGACCGCCGTGTTCACCAGCACCGCGCCGGCACCCATCTCCATAGCCTCGGCCGCATCGCTCGGCGCGCCTATGCCGGCGTCCACCACCACGGGCACCGTGGCCTCTTCGATGATGATGTTGAGGAAGTCGCGTGTGCGCAGGCCCATGTTCGTGCCTATCGGTGCGGCCAGTGGCATCACCGTGGCGGCGCCGGCCTCAGCCAGCCGCTTGCACAGCACGGGGTCGGCCTGGCAGTAGGGCAGCACGACGAAGCCCTCCTTCACCAGCCGCTCCGTGGCCTTCAGAGTCTCCACAGGGTCGGGGAGGAGATAGCGCGGGTCGGGATGAATCTCGAGTTTGAGCCAGTTTGTGCCGAAAGCCTCGCGTGCCATCTTTGCCGCAAACACGGCCTCTTCGGCGTTTCGCGTGCCCGACGTGTTGGGAAGCAGCTGTATTCCCGGGCGCACGATGTGTCGCATCATGTCGTCGCCGTCGCTGTCGCCCATGTCGATACGTTTCATTGCCATGGTGACCATCTGCGTCTCGGACGCATCGATGGCCTGTCCCATGATTTCATTAGAACTGAATTTGCCCGTGCCCATGAACAGCCGGGACGTAAATTCCTTACCTGCAATAATCAGTTTTTCCATTGCGAGTGGTTTATATTTAGATTATACGAATAAGGAGCTTTTGAGATTAGTGAGTCTGCATCCTGCATACAGATATAGACAAACATATGGTAGCAGTCCCTACGGCGGCATTATCCGCATCAGGTGTTACGGGTATAATCTCAGCCCGGACAACTGCCCGAGCACCCCTACCGGCCCGTCCGGCCGGATTTTTCACTCTTTATGCCGTCGTGCATTGACGGCATTTTTACAATGACAAAAGTAATAATAAAATCCGATACCGACAAATATTAAGCGAGAAAAGTAAACAGGAAGCCTGAATAACCGCCCTAAGGGGAGATTGGGTGTGGCTTCCGTCTTTTAACACATTAACTTCGTGTTTAACTTAAAATATGCAAACGAAAAGTAAAAAGTCGATACAAAATATTTTTGCGAAGTAGGTTTTGTTAACTTAAAATATTTAACTAAAAAGACTGTTGCTTAATATTCGTAAACAATTGTATGTCGGTCTTTTCTCCTTTTCGTACATTTTTGCCTTGCAATAAGGCCGTAATTGCATTGCATTTACGGCCTAACGAGCGTCCAATTAGGCCGTAATTGGAATGCAATTACGGCCTAATTGGAAAACAAGACGGTTTTTGAAACAATGAAAAACGATATAAATCTTCATAAATAGCTTATGCACAGATATTTACGTAAAGTGCTCCGTAATTCGCGTATTTGCGCAAAAAAATTTTTTCTTGGAAAAGAAACGATTCTCAGCGACGTTAACATAATAAATATTGACACTTTATTTGCGCTTATTTAACCAAACTCATGATAAATGTTAAATGGCAGATGTTGGATGGAAGATTTCAGATGAGCCTGTTTTATAACGTCCAACATTTAACATCTTCCATCTGACTCTAACATCTGACATGTAAAAAGCAATAAAAGAGATGATAATTGCGTTATAATAAGGTATGCGTAGAATACACATTATATTATATACGGTTATTCTTTCCGCGCTGTTGGTATCGTGCGGAGCGGACAGTGCGATGAAAAAAGGGGATAAGTTTTATGCCCTTGGCGAGTATTTCGATGCCTCAACGCAATACAAGAAGGCATATTCGGCCACGCCGGCAAAGGAGAGAGCCACGCGCGGAAAGCGGGCTTTGAAGCTCGCCGACTGTTATCGCAGGATAAACTACACGCAGAAAGCAATAGCGGCGTACAACAACGTGATACGCTACAATCAGGCCGACAGCCTCACTCATCTGTATCTTGCCCGACAACTGATGAAGACAGGAAACTACAAGGAGGCGGCAAAGAATTTCGAGATAGCTCTCGACAGTATGCCGGGAAGCAAGCTCGCCGCCACCGGATTGCGTGCCGCGAGGCTCGCGCCGCAGTGGAAAGAGGCCGGTTCGCAATATACCGTGAAGCGCGAGAATTTCTTTAACTCGCGCCGCGCCGACTACTCCCCGATGCTTGCGGGCGATGACAATGACCAACTTTTTTTCACTTCAACGCGCAATCAGGTGAAAGGCGACGAGCTCAGCGGTATCACCGGAACGAAAAACGGCGACATATTTTTCTCGCAGAAAGACGAAAAAGGGAAATGGACGAAGCCTGAAGATATCGATACGGAGTTGAATACGGCATTTGACGAGGGGGCGTGCTCTTTCACTCCCGATGGCAAGACGATGTATCTTACACAGTGTCTGACCGACCCGTCGTATCCACGATATGCCACAATCTGCACTTCCAATCGCTCTGATGCGGCATGGAGTAAGGCTACAACACTGACAATCACAAAGGATACGCTGTCGAGTTATGCCCATCCGGCAGTGTCTCCGGATGGTGAATGGCTGTATTTCACAAGCGATATGCCCGGAGGCATGGGCGGACTTGATATATGGCGCGTGCGATTGACGACGAGCGGACTCGGCGGAGTGGAAAATCTTGGCGAGCCGGTGAATACGGAGGGTGATGAGATGTTTCCAACATTCAGACCCAACGGAGATCTCTATTTCTCGTCAGACGGCCATCCCGGCATGGGCGGACTCGACATTTTCATAGCCAAACCCGACACCGCCGGGGGCGGATGGATTATCGAACATCCGGGATTTCCGCTCAATTCGCAAGGCGATGACTTCGGCATGACATTCGAGGGACTGCTCAACAAGGGATTCTTCTCGTCGAACCGAGGTGACGGAAAAGGTTGGGATCACATTTACAGCTTTGTAAATCCGGAGATAGTGCAGACGGTGAAAGGCTGGGTTTACGAGCAGGATGGATATGAATTGCCCGGCGGACTTGTTTACATGGTGGGCAACGACGGTACGAACATGAAGCTGAGCGTGAAAGGAGACGGTTCGTTCACTCAGAAGATAAAACCGGGAGTGGACTATGTTTTTCTCGGTACGTGTAAGGGATTTCTCAATCACAAGGAGCAACTGCGGGTGGAACCGGTTGAGGAGTCGACCGAATACGTGCTCCAATTCCCGCTTGCCTCCATCACGGCACCGGTGCTGATAGACAATATCTTCTATGATTTCGACAAGGCGACGTTGCGTCCCGAGTCGACAGTGGCGCTTGATGAACTGATAAAACTGCTCAATGAAAACCCCAATGTGACGATAGAACTGAGCGCGCATTGCGATTATCGCGGACCTGCGGCGTACAACAAGGCATTGTCGCAGAGGCGTGCCGAAGCCGTGGTCACATATCTGATAGAGCACGGTATAGCCAACGACAGGCTCAGCCCCGTGGGATATGGCAAGGAAAAGCCGAAGACGATAAAGCGGAAACTGACGGAGACATATCCTTTCATGAAAGAAAACGATGTGTTGACGGAAGAATATATCAAGAAGCTGAAGCCCGAAGAGCAGGAAATCTGCAACCAGCTAAACCGACGTACGGAGTTTATCGTGTTGCGAACGACATACGGAATGTTTGACGAAGACGGCAAACTGAAAGAGCAACCGAAGCCAAAACAGGCCGGGCCGGAGCCGTCTGACGATGCCGACGAGCTATTCTAAACGCAACACATACAATATTCATAGCGACCAACTCTCCGAGTCTATCTCGTGATATGTATATATCGCGAGCATGATAATGGTCGCGGAAATGAGCGGCAGGCACAGTATCTGGCCCATATCGAGCACCGGTAGCGTTTGGATAAAGACACTGATGTATACCGCTATCAGTTGCCATATATTGAAAACAAACATCAATATCACGCCGAGCAATATGCAGAAAGCCGTCCAAAGCCGTGAAATGCGATTGACTTTGTCGGGCAAAGAGTTCATCGTTTTGCGGCTGAAACCGTTGTCGGGAATATCTTTTTCACGCAATTCCTCAAACAGTTTGCTTATAATAGCATCGTTATTGTTTGTCATATCCGTTTTGTTTTAAATAGTTTTGCATTTTTGCCTTGCCGCGCGAGAGGTGCGATTTCACCGTGTTTGTCGGCAAACCTGTTATTTCCGAAATCTTTTCAATCTTATATCCGTCTGTTATTTGCAGCGTGATGCATGAGCGTTCTATCGGTGATACGCATGCCAACGCTTTGCATAAATCCATTCTCATGCCGATGTCGGAGCCGTTTTCTGCCTGTCGCGCGGTGCTTGCTGCATCGATGTCTGTTGTTATCCGCCTGTTTCTTGTGTGGTCTATGAACACGTTATGGGCTATTTTGAACAGCCAAGTGGAGAAAGACGAGCGTCCGGCGAATTTATTGATGTTGACGTATGCCTTTATAAACGTGTCTTGTGCGAGGTCGTCGCTCAGCTGTTCGTCGCCCAATGTCTGCACGATGAAAAAGCGTCTGAGTGGTGATTGATATTTCACGACGAGCTGTTCGAAAGCCCGTTTGTCGTGAAATACCCTCACTTTAATGACGAGAGCCATGTCGCTGAGCGTCTCCATGATGCCTTGTTACTGTTCTTTACCGTCTGTATAATCGTCGTACGGAGTGTTTTCCCGGTTGTCAAACATCTCTTTGGCATTGCTCTTTTCGCCTGTGGTGCGCGCTATCACCATTTTACCGATACCGTTGAATGCCACAAGCAGTCCGATTCCTATGCCTACATTGACATCCAATATCCGGAAGAAGCAGATGAGGCCGATACCGAGAAAGACGTTTTTGACGCCTTTGCTCCACTGATTGTCGCTATTGCCGGCATGGTTTCGCGCTATGTTTTCCGGTATGGGTTGTCCTGTTTTCATCGCTATTTCGGCCAGTTTGTATTTCTGTTTGCGGTTTTTGTATATGAAATAGAATATCAGTCCGAGTATTGCCAGTGGCGAGAATACGAATAAGATGACGACAATGAAAATCGAATTCAGCATCATATTGCTCATGTTCATGAGGTCATTGACCGGTGTATGCACACCGGTATCGAATGTGTATGTCTGTGACGATGCTGTGTCATACGGACTATAGCTGTCTTCTTCTGCCGTTCCGGTCGTTGTATCCGAGTAAGCTTCAATGCCTTGCGAAGAGCGTTTGGCCGCAGAGTCGCTTTCGGTGCGGGGTGTGTGACGGTGGTTCTGAGCCATTGAAACGGGAGTGCTCAGCATCGTAGCCATTAGAATGAATGTAGTCAAAAACGTTTTCATAATTTTATTTTTATTTGATTGTTAGACGTAACAAGATGACTTTTAGTTGCAAAGATGCGATTTTTTTTCTAATTTTGCACATATAAACTTGTAAAGTTCAATGATATTACCCGAATGTTTTGCGCATAATACGGAACAGATTATGGGCAAAGACCTGTTTGGCAGGTTCGTGAGAGCGTTGGATGAGGAGCCGCCCGTGAGTATTCGTGTCAACGAAAAGAAAGGTGTCGGCCGTCCGGGCAATGGCGAACAAGTGCCGTGGTGTGCTTCGGGATATTATCTTAATTCGCGTCCGGCGTTCACGTTCGACCCATTTCTGCATGCCGGTTGTTATTATGTGCAGGAAGCATCATCTATGTTTGTATCTCGTGTGTTGTCGCAATATGTCGCCGCTCCGGTGTCGATGCTCGACCTTTGCGCCGCTCCGGGAGGCAAGACAACGGCCGCTTTGTCGGTGTTGCCCGCCGGAAGCGTGCTTGTGAGTAACGAGCCTGTGCGTCAGCGTGCCAATATTTTGGCCGAGAACGTCGGTAAATGGGGCAGTCCGAATGTCATTGTAACAAACAATTATCCCGCTGATTTTGTTTCTTCCGGCATCGTTTTCGATGTCATTTTGTGCGATGTGCCGTGCTCCGGAGAGGGAATGTTTCGCAAGGATGACGGTGCGGTGGGTGAGTGGAGCGCGCAGAATGTGGAGTTATGTGCACGTCTTCAGCGAGAGATTGTGGAGTGTGCGTGGCGCTGTTTGCGCCCCGGCGGATTGCTGATATACTCCACATGTACGTTCAACACGGCCGAGAACGAGGAGAACATCTCATGGATTTGCGATGAATTATGCGCCGATGTGTTGCCTGTGAATGTCGAGAAAGAGTGGGGGATAACAGCTTCACTGCTTCCCGGCTTTAACCGTCAGGTATGTCGTTTCATACCCGGTGTCACGCGAGGAGAGGGCTTGTTCATGGCCGCTTTGCGTAAACCCGATGACGGCGGTTCGCATAAATCATGCCTGTCGTCATGCAGTTCGGCCGACGGCCACTCGGTGTCGTTGCCCAAGAAAAAGAAAAAGGCGGAGCAACGGCAGACAAACGGCAGGGCGGAAAGCATCAGAATGCCAGTCGAATGGATTGCCGGCGGCAGTAGTGATTACATGTTTTTCAAGCGTGGCGATGTCATAGATGCCGTGCCTTGCGGCATGGTTGACATATACAAGTCGACCCTATCGGAATTGAAGATACTTTCGGCCGGGGTTACCGTGGGCCGGATAAAGGGGCGCGATATAGTGCCCGGAGCAGAGCTTGCGCTGTCGACGGCGCTCAACCGCAACGCTTTTCCCACAGTGGAACTTGATTATCCCGCCGCGATATCTTTTCTGCGCCGCGATGCCGTGTCGCTTCCCGACGATACGCCGCGCGGTTATGTGCTCGTCACATATTGCGGAGTGGCGCTCGGATTCATGAAAAACATAGGTAACAGAGCCAACAACCTGTATCCGCAGGAGTGGAGAATAAAGAGCAGTCATGTACCCGGCAAGCCGCAAGTGATAGAGAAATGAAGCTCGTAATCGGCGAGAAAAAGAGCCGGAAAACAGTTGAATGCTTATTGCGAACATGACGGAATAAACGAAAAACGATTTAAAAAGAAAAAGATTAATATATGAAACAGTATTTAGACCTGCTCGACAGAATATTGTCGGAGGGAACGACAAAGGCCGACCGCACGGGAACTGGAACGAAGAGCGTGTTCGGACATCAGATGAGGTTCAACCTTGAAGACGGATTTCCGCTGCTCACCACAAAAAAACTGCATCTCAAATCGATAATACACGAGTTGCTCTGGTTTCTCAGCGGCGACACAAACGTGAAATATCTTCAAGACAACGGAGTGCGGATATGGAACGAGTGGGCCGATGAAAACGGCGAACTCGGTCCGGTATACGGCCATCAATGGCGCTCGTGGCCCGATTATCACGGTGGAACGATAGACCAGATAGCCGGCGTGGTGAACCAGTTGAAAACCAATCCCGACTCGCGCCGCATGATTGTAAGCGCATGGAATGTGGCTGAGGTTGACCGTATGGCGCTCCCGCCTTGCCATACCATGTTTCAGTTTTATGCGGCAGACGGTCGACTCAGTCTGCAATTATACCAACGTTCGGCCGATACGTTTCTCGGAGTGCCGTTCAATATAGCGTCGTATGCGCTGCTGTTGCAGATGATGGCACAGGTAACCGGCTTCCGCCCGGGCGATTTTATCCACACGACGGGCGACACTCACCTGTATCTTAACCACCTCGAACAGGCCCGGTTGCAGCTCACACGCACTCCGCGACCACTGCCCGTGATGCGCATCAACCCCGATGTGAAAAGCATATTTGATTTTAAATACGACGATTTTTCATTGGAAAACTACGACCCGTGGCCGCATATCAAGGCCGAGGTGTCGGTATAGTGTTTCATTTCAATTCTTTAAAATATGATTACTATTATTGCTGCCGTTGCAAAAAACAGAGCCATTGGCAACGAGAACAAACTGATATACTGGCTCCCGAACGACTTGAAACGATTTAAGGCGCTCACCACCGGCCACACGATTATCATGGGGCGGAATACTTTTTTGTCGCTTCCTAAAGGCGCACTGCCCAATCGCCGCAATGTGGTGCTCAGTCGCACACAGACGGATTTTCCCGGTTGTGATGTTTTTTCGTCGCTCGACGATGCTCTCGCTTCATGCTCTGCCGATGAGGATGTATATATAATTGGTGGCGCGAGTGTATACAGTCAGGCGATGAAATATGCCGACAGGCTTTGCCTTACCGAGGTAAACGATACTCCCGAGCATGCCGACGCGTTCTTTCCCGAATACGGAGAATGGCGCGAGACGAGCCGCGAGGAGCATGGCAAAGACGATAAGCACGCCTTTGAATATGTTTTCTCAGACTATGAGAAAAAGTAAATCGGTTATTATTGTTGTGCGTCGGTTTACTCGGTAAACTGTATTATCTTTTCGAGTTTTGGCACGGTTATCACTCCGCGGCTGAGTGTTATCAGTCCATCGGCCTGCATGGCGTTGAGAGCTGTCGACACGTTGAGGCGGTTGTCGTTAAGTTCTTCGGCCATCTGTGTCATCTTTATCTTTATGGTTTTGTGTCCGGCGGGGTGCGAGCAGTGAGATATGATGAACAGTGCGATGCGTTCTCGTGTGGTCGTAGGGCTGTGTTTCCATATCCGGTTGAGGTGTTTCTGTGTCCGCGTGGCAAAAAAACTCACTATGTTCATGCGGAACGCGATGAATGTTTCCGATAAGTTCATCATTTCTTTCCTGCTTATCGCGATTATGCTGACATCCGTTTGTGCATGTACGTAACTTCTGAAAAACGGTGAAACGCCGAAAATACATTCCGGTTGTATCATGTAAGGCGCGCCGAGATGCTCTTCGATGGTGTAGCTGTGATTGTCCGCTGATGTTGTGATTTTTATTGTTCCGTTCATCAGCAGGTACATGTTCTTGCACAGGTCGCCCTCTCTGGCGATGCGCTTGCCTGCCGGAAATTTCATGAAATTAAACTTTGTACGCGATATAATCTGCATGAGTTCGCCTCGCCCCACGCCTTGAAAGAGTGGAAATTGCAGCAGTTTGTCATATAGTTGTATGCCGGGCATAGCCTATTTATTTATCAAGCTTTTCATTGAGGGCGAGTACCAGATGGCGTTTTTACCGTCTTTATCGGCGTAAATGAAGTATGCCATAAGCTCGGGTCGGCGGTTAAGCACGGCCTTTGCACCTTCAAGCCCCAATACCATGAATGCCGTGGCGTATGCGTCGGCCGTGGCGCAGTTGTCGGCGATAACTGTCGACGATAGGATGTTGTGCTGCACGGGGTATCCCGAGTGCGGGTCTATCGTGTGGGCATACTTCTTTCCGTCTTTATAATAGAAGTTACGGTAGTTTCCGCTCGTGGCCATTGCTTTGTCGCGGATGCTCAGTATCGTTTGTATATCGCCGTTGGTGTTCAGCGAGTCGTCTGTCGGCTTGTTCACACCGATTTGCCATGGTTTCGCGTTCTCGTTTGTGCCGCTTGCCACTATCTCGCCTCCGATGTTTATCATGAAGTTTCTCACGCCGCGTTCGCGCAGCAGTCTTGCCACGATGTCGCATCCGTATCCTTTGGCTATCGAACTGAGGTCGAGTGTCACGCGACTGTCTTTCTTGTCGACGAATGTGCCATTGTGTTCCTTTATCAGACTTATTTTCTCGTATCCCACGAATTGCAGCATGCTGTCTACTTGCCCTTTGGTGGGCATCATGGCATTCTTAAATCCAAATCCCCATGCGTTTACGAGCGGCGACACGGTGATGTCGAATGCACCTTGCGTGTCTTTCGATATGAGTGAGGCTGTGTTGTACAGTTCCTCAAACATTGTTCCGCTTATGTCCGGGCGTTCGCCGCGGTTTATTTTCGATACGGTCGATTCTTTGTTAAACATCGACATGGCCTTGTCTACCTTGTCAAGCTCGGCTTTGACAGACTGTTGCAGATTTGAGTCGCACTGATATTTTATGTCATATACCGTGCCGAATATAAATCCGTTGTCGTGTTGAAACGGCATGTTGTGCTGTTGTCTGACAATCAGAATGGAGCCGATTACCAGAAAAGTGAGGAACGGCAGTTGCCAGACGAGTTTCCTGTTATTGTTTTTCATTGCGGTGTATAGATTGTTGTTAAATGTCGATGATTACGTTGAAGTTGGCTCCGAGTCTCGTGTCGCCGTATATTCCGTAGCCCGGTATGTACCATGTGTTGCCGATGCTGCTGTCTTTATGGCTGACACGGCGCTTGTATCTGAAAGTCCATCCCATGTGCAGCGGTCCCCACACTTTGGCGTCTATGCCGAAAACAGCCTCTATCCAATGTTGGTTGCAGCTCTCGCCCGTGACGCTGAAACCTGTCGGCTGCTGCCACACGGGGTCTGTGATGTCTTGTCTGGCGATGTCTACCTTATATGAAGTGAACGCATATCGCAGTCCGCCATAAATGCGGTTGGGCGCGTGTTTGTTCTTCAAAAGGTTGAGATCGCAGCCTATTCTGAAATAAGGAGCGTTTGTCTTGTAGTATATTCCCGTCACTTCATCGTCGCGTTCGGCCATTCCGTAGCCTATCTCGAATATAGGGAAATACTGGTCGTGCAGGTTTATTCGCAGTGCTGCCTCATACTCTCCGTAATCGCCGAGTGCTTTCATGGCCGGTCCTACGAGGTCGAACGATACGGCCAGACCGTTGAACAGGGGCACGGAATCTTTCTCGATGGCAAACATCTTGTTCTGTGCCTGCGACGTTTGTGTGCCGAAGAGCAAGGCAATGCTAAGGAAGAGCCTTAAAATATATGTGGAAATGTTCTGTCGAAGCGTCATAAGTTACGGATGATTTGTTTATCACGATGGAGTCGATGCGGTGGTTTGTACATCTGACTGATGTTATGTCGTGAAAGAAAGATATGTTGCAGTCTACCGATTCGAAGTGCGGTGTGTTGTTCTTTGCCACATATACCGTGTCAAAAACAGGGATGTTGTTGTCTGTTATCTCAAAGAACAGTGTGTCTTCAGCATCGGTATAGCTTATGGGAAGCTCGAATTCCGATGCTTGTGTAAGGCGGTTGAGCAGCACGCTGTCTGTCCCGTTTCTCATCGTTGTAGACACGGTGAGCATGCTTTGCAGCGTGTCCGGAGTGCCGTCGCTTTTTAATGCCTTGTATTTTGTGTATACGGAGTTCTGCACGGGGCAGTCTATCGAAGTACAACCGATAATGGCGAAAAGACAAAAAAGTAAAAAGGTAGAAGTATTGAGTGACGGAAATGCGGCGAAGCGTTTCATCGCACTCCGCATATATGGGGCTGTTGCCGTTTCTTTTACCTTCTTCGTATCGTTGTTATGTATCATCTCCTTATTGGTTATGTGTTCTTTTTTTGCACAGCATGCTTTCTTTTAAAAATCGCTTCGCGCAGCCTTTTTTACCTTTTTACCATTTTACTTTTTTACCTTTGAACTTATACTTTCTCTGATATCTGATAGTCGTTTCTCGTGTTTGCCGTGCGACTTATGAGGTCGCCGAGGAAGCCCGTGAGAAACAGTTGCGTGCCGATAATCATCATTGTAAGCGAGATATAGAAGTAGGGCGAACTGGTTACGAGGCGTTGCGGGATACCGTTGGCAAGGGCATACACCTTGTCGGCTCCGATGATGAAAGCCGATATGAAGCCGATAAAGAACATTATCGAGCCGAGAAATCCGAACACGTGCATCGGCTTGCGGCCGAAACCGCTGAGAAACCACAGTGTGATAAGGTCGAGATAGCCGTTGAAAAACCTGTTGAGCCCGAACTTCGACGTGCCGTATTTGCGTGCCTGATGCTGCACTACTTTCTCTCCGATGCGGTTAAATCCGGCATTTTTCGCCAAGTAGGGGATGTATCTGTGCATCTCGCCGTATACTTCGATGTTCTTCACCACTTCCTTTCTGTATGCTTTCAAGCCGCAGTTGAAGTCGTGCAGGTTTTTTATTCCGCTTATCTTGCGTGCCGTGGCATTGAAAAGTTTGGTGGGTATCGTCTTCGACAGCGGGTCATATCGTTTTTGCTTGTAGCCCGAAACGAGGTCATATCCGTCTTCGGTAATCATGCGATACAGCTCCGGTATTTCGTCGGGTGAGTCTTGCAGGTCGGCGTCCATAGTGATTACCACGTCGCCCTGAGCCTGTTCAAATCCGCAATACAGTGCCGGGCTCTTGCCGTAGTTGCGGCGAAATCTTATGCCGTGCACACACTCCGACTTCTTGCTCAGTTCGGTTATCACTTTCCATGAGTTGTCTGTCGACCCGTCGTTTACGAATATTACCTCGAATGTAAATCCGTGTTCTGTCATCACTCGCTCTATCCAAGCGTAAAGTTCCGGTAACGATTCTTCTTCGTTATATAGTGGTATTACGACCGAAATGTCCATTATCTTTGTTTTTTAAGTTTATTCTTATGGTTGTTTATATTCTTTTTGTTCTTCTCTTTTCTGCTGTTTTCTCTGCGTGAGCGCGGCTATCGGCAGTCCGGATATCATTCCGATGATGATGTTTGTAGTGAGATAGTTTAGCGCGTAGTCTATCGGGCGCGTCTTGGCCATCAGCTCTATACTCTCGTTCACGGCTTCTGTCATTCCGTATGCTTCTATCATCTGTTTGTTTGGCTCCATGTTCATCATCTCGATAATCTTGCCGATGAGGTATCCGTTGTCGATAAACTGGAAATAAACAAACTGGGCCACGGCGAAAAGAATGGCTGCATAAAAGAACATCAGTATCACATATACATATGCCCGGCCGAAAGATATTGTGCCGTTTAGTGCTTTATCGCGAAATCTGCGTGTGCGGCCGGCGGCGAAAATCAGTGAGCCGACAGCCATTGCCATGCCAATCATCATGAGCAGAGAATTGCCCAATCCTGTGATATATGCGGCAAACGAGGCTATCCATATTGCCGACAGCAATGCCCCGTCTATCCGCGCAAAGGCTTTCAACTGTGTATATTCCTGTGGAGTCATGTCTATATATTAATGTGAAATATTCGTTTGCAAAAGTACTAAATTAAATTCACAATATATCCGTAGACAATGCTAAATAGTGTTTTGACGGTGCTCTTTTGTCGTTTGAAACGTATTATTTGTTAAAAACTTGTAAAATCGGTATCGTTTGTCTTTGTAATATAGATTAAAATATTAACTTTGCACCCGCTAAATACGGGCAAGTCTTGCACGGCCAGCTCCCTTCGAATCCTCCAGGACGGGAACGTAGCAAAGGTAGTTGGTTGTAGCGGCGCGATGCAAGTAGCTTGCCCACCCGCCTCTTTAGCTCAGTTGGCCAGAGCACGTGATTTGTAATCTCGGGGTCGTTGGTTCGAATCCGACAAGAGGCTCAAAAAGACAGCGGCCGGAAGCGATTTCGTTTCCGGTCGCTGTCTTTTATTAATTTATATTAACGCCGTTAACATCTCTGATATTATATTTACAAAATAAGGCCTCGTAATTGCGTTCTTTTCAAAAAAAAGTTTCCACGGCGAAAAAAACGCATTCTCAGAGCATTTGGTGCAAAATATTGATTGTCAGACTCTTATCTTCAATTTCTACAAAATCTACCTCCCCTGCAACCCATCTTGTTTTCCAATTAGGCCGTAATTGCATTCCAATTAGGCCGTAATTGGAACGCAATAAGGCCGTAAATGCAATGCAATTACGGCCTTATTGCAGAGCAAAAACACCCGAAAATCATGCTCAGCCCCGAATAATTGCATCTCAATCCCGAAATAATGATATGAAAATGTCAATTTAAATTCTCGGCTTTTTCTAAACGGTGACTTCAAGTCGCACTTTTTGCTTTTAACAATTGTCTCTCGATTTTTACATTTATTAAAAGAAAAAGGAGCCCCCATCTCCCCAAAGGGGGAGGAAAAGGAGCCCCTCTTAATCTCCCCAAGGGTGGGGAGAAACGAGTGCAGAGTTATGATTACCTTTATATTTAAAATTTAGAATTCATAAAAATGCGGTATTTTTGTATATAATCAGGCGGCCACGGTGTATATAAACGTGTCCTTCGACAGGCGAAGAGATGTGCCGTCCGCTGAGGTCGTAGTATTTGTTGTCGGTGTTTCCGGTGTCTTTTATTTCATTAATTCCGTCGGTGCTTGCTTCTATCGATGTCGTGAGTGCGTGTACTTCTGCCGCTCCCCACAGCCAACATCCGTATCCGAAATCCTCGAAATCGGGTATCGAGTTGTATGTTATCACACCTCCGTCTTCCGGTTTAGAACCTGTGCCTTGCAGATATCCCACGGCTCCGGTATCGTCGTGAACGGCTCTTCTCATCGCTTCCCATCCTTTTTTTATTGCCGGCATGTATGTGGCGCTGTCGAGTAGTCCAGTGCGCACGCCGTAGGCCATGCCGCCGACGAAGAGCGAGGTGCCGGTCATTTCGGGGCCTTTGCTGCCTTTTTGTCCATAATTGGATGGTGCGGCGAGGCTCACGCTCCACGAACCGTCCTCGCGTTGGCAATCTTTCAGTGCCTTGCTCATCAGCATGAAGTCGGCGATATATTCCTTTCTGTGGGCTTCGGTGTCGGGCGTGAATTGCAGAACGCGTGCCAGAGCCATGTAAACCCATCCGTTGCCGCGGCTCCAATAACAGTCTTTGTCAGGCTCGGTGAGGTCGCGATAGGGTGGGTCGAACTGATAGTCGCGATACCACAGGCCCGTCGTGGTGTTGAACAACGGTTGTCCTCCGCCTTTCTTGCTGCCTCCGTGCTTATTTCTTGTGAATGTGTAAAGCTCGTACATCCGGTTCCAGTAAATGTCGTCGCCCGTTATTCCGCCGAGCAATGCGAATACGGGCATGCTCATTTGTATGGCATCTATCCAGTGCCAATAGTCTTTCTTTCCGGCGCTGATCATTTGGTCTATCCGCATTTTGATGTGTTCCATGCGCTGTTCTTGCGTCGGATCCATGAGATACAGTTGCAGATACGACTGTCCGCAGCACTGATAGTCGGCGTTGGCGTTTCTTGCCTCGTTGTCCGAGCTGCTTATCCACTTGTGATATTCGCCCCAGTCGGTGGTATATTTGAGCCAGTCGGCTCTCGGTTGCTCGCGGTACATGTTGAGAAGTCCCTCGTAAAATACGCTTCGGGTCCATATCTTGCTGTTTCGCCGTTTTCCGCCCACATAACTGTCGGCTCCCACGTCGGGATAGTTTGTCATGATATATCCGGCCACTTTCTCGGCGTTTGCCATTACGGAGTCGCTTCTGAACGTGTCGGCGTATGTGTCTGCGGTGATTAGCAGTAGTGCTATTGTTATGATTTTGTGCATGTTCTCTGTTTTTTTATGTTGTTATTGCTTTATCGTATACCATTCGGGCTTGTCTGTATCGGCGAGAACCTTGTCTATCGTATAGTCGTTTTTGTCGACGTTATGTGCCCATTTTACCCGTTTGCTCGTGTCTACGGGCTTGCCGTTGGCATCAACCGAGCCGTATTCGGCATAGAAAGCGGTTTTCTCTTTCTCCACTCCCCAGTTGTGCCAGCCCTCCGGTGCTATGTGATTACCCATCGTGCAGTCGATGAACACGGTTTTTGCGTATGGCCGCCACGGTCTGCCGAGCATCACTCGTTCCACTCCCGGCTCGGCAGTTAGTCGGCAATTGTGCAGCACGTATCCGTATTTCACGTCTTGAAGTGTGGATGCCGCCGTGAGATATCCGCGCCCGATGCTGCGTATTTCGCAGTTTTCAAAGAAACAGGTCGATGCTCCGAAAATGAAATCCACCGTGCCTTCGATGTAGCAATCCTTGTATAATTGTTTCGACCGCTTGCCGTATGTATACAGCGTATCTTGAAAACCTTTGAAACGGCAGTTGACAAACACGGCCCTGTCGCCGCTTACAAAGAGTGCCACGGCTTGCCCTACCGGGCCTGATGTGTTGCTGAACGTGATGTTGAATGCGTGGAAGTCGGGGCCGTATATATAGCACGACGAAGAGCCCGACGTGCCTTTGTTCTCGCCAAACCTGTTCGGTTTCGACGCGTAATCGTCGTAAGTGAGTATCGTTCCCTCGGCACTCTCGCCAACGATTGTGACGTTTTGTTTGCTCTCGGCCAGTATAAGTTTCTCTTTATACACTCCGTTGCGGATGAATATGCGTGTCTCGCCGGCCTTGCGATAGTCGGGAACGGCATCGAAAGCCTCTTGTACGGTGCGGAAATCGCCTGTTCCGTCTTGTGCCACGATGAAGTCGTAGCCGCTTTTCTGCTGTGCCATGATATTCAGCGAGGCGATAATCATGACAAGGATAGATAATGTTTGTTTCATAATCGGTTGTTTTTTGTCAGTAGATATAGTCTTATTATAATATGTTCAGGTGGTAATCCGGCGTTCGATAAAGAACTTTCTTGTGAAGAAAAGGAGCATGAGAGTGCCGGATATCTGTGATGCGGCGGTGAACCGGAATGCGGCAGAGTAGCCGATATACTCCGTGATAAGTCCTCCCGCCAGTATTCCGAGTCCCATGCCGAGGTCCCATGATGTGAGGATGGAGGAGTTGGCCGTGCCCCGTTGGTCTTTTCTTGCCACGGCGATGAACATGTTCAGGAATGCGGGAAACATTCTGCCGTTGCCCAATCCGATGAGTGCTGCAGACAGATAGTATGCCCATAAACCGGGCATGAGAGCGAAAAGCGAAAATCCGACAGAGCTTACGGCAGCTCCTTGAAGAGCGTTTTCTGTCAGTTTCCCGGCCCTCAGCGACTTCGCTCCGTACAGTCGTGAGGCGGCAAGCCCTATCGACAGCACGGCGAAAAACATTCCCGTGCCGTCGGTGATGCCGAGTTTTTCTTTGCCGTATATGGCCACATAGTTGCTCATCACGCCCCAGCACAGTCCGAACAGCAGTATGTTCACCGCCATGAGCCATGCCCGTGTGAGGAAAAAGTGATCCATGCCGATGCGCGGTTTCCCCTCCACCGGCTTCCGTTTGTGGAGTTTTATCGAGTAGGCGCAAAGGAAACCGACGAAAGCCACAGCCAAAGCAAGCCAGAACAGCACGGCAAAATTGCCCGTGGCACTGTATATCCATATTCCGGCAGACGGCGCGATGGCCATCGCTATATTGTTGCTAAGTCCGTAAAAGCCAATTCCTTCGTTGCGTCTTGACGATGGCAGCACATCGATGGCTACCGTACTGTTGGCCACGGTGGTGGCACCGAACGGCAGTCCGTGCACTGTGCGCACAATGGCGAACATGAGAAGCGTGCCGGCTCCGATGTATCCGGCGAAGCAGATGAAGAAAAAGAAGAAACACAGCATGAGCACTTTCTTGCGGTCGAAGCAGTCTACGATAAATCCGCTGAACGGTCTTACCACGAGGGCGGCTACCACGTAGCCCGACAGCACGAGTCCTATCATGTCCTTGTCGGCACGGAATTGCTCGTTGAGATATATAGGAAGAAGCGGTGTGAGCAGGTAGAAAGAGAAAAACATCATGAAGTTTCCGCACATGGCCTTGCAGTATTCACTGTTCCAAAGCCGTTCTTTCGGCTCGGCGGTCTTCGTGCGTTTTGTGGAAGATTGCCTGTTGTCGGATATTGGATTGTTGCTCATCTCTTAAAACATAAGACGATACAAAGGTAATAAAAATAATCCTTATGACAGGCTATTTGCGGCTCGTTTTATGAAAGTCGGATATGAAGGTCGGTGCAATCACTTCTCGACGGGCTTTCCTTTTTGTTCCCATTCGATGATGCCGCCTTTCAGGTTTACAACCTTGTAACCCTCTTTTTGCAGTATTCCGGCGGCTGTAAGCGAGCGTCTTCCCGAGCGGCAGTACACCCATACCGGGCGGTTTGCAGGCAGTGTGCTCGTGGCAATGCTTTTGAAGTCGTTTTTTAGAACGTCTATGTTTACCGCACCGTTGATGTGCCCGGCGGCATACTCTTCGGCGGTGCGAGTGTCGAGCACTGTCACGCTGTCGGCCTTTATACCTTGCTCAAACTCTTCCGCACTCACGCTTTTGATGTTTTCGCGTTGGGCGCACGCGCCGAGTATAGAGCATGCAAGTCCTAATAATAATGCTTTTATTTTCTTTTTCATATATGGCTTTTTGTTAATGTTTGCAAGGCGATGATTTGTTTATGCTGCGGAAAGCTGCTCGTTGTGCCAAGGTTTCCATTCTTTTATTATCTGAAACAGCCGCCCGAGTCTGCCGGAATATTCTTCAGGGTATATCAGTGAGTAGGCTATCCACAGTTTGTCTTTTGCCGAATATTTGGTGTAATGCCGGTAACCGTCTATCGGAACGTCGTTTTCGTAAATGCGTCCGTGCAGAATGTATCCGTCGTCCGTCTTTGTAATAAGGGCATGCATGCTGTCGGCAATCTTTGCTATCGCCCTGTCCGGATTGGCTGTGTCGGCTATTCTGCAAGTGAAACACTCCATGACTATGCTCGTATCGGTATCGTATCTGAACGTGACCGAGCCGAGAGTGTCTTCTTCGGTGTTGCTGATTTTGAAGCAGTCGGGATATTTTGCCGTGAAACCGATGTCAGGATTGGTGTATATAGCGAGCTTGCTTTTGTTTATATCTTCTTCCATAATGTCGGCGAAATCAATGTATTTCAATCGCGGCATGATGGTATCTGCCAGTCCGGCACCGAGTGCAAAGAGCACGAAAAAAACTATGAGACTTCTCATTTTGATGTTATGAAATAGTTGTTATATCATTAAGATGCGTCTGATATGTGTTGCAAATATAATAAAATGTGGCGAAACAGTTTTGTTTTCGCTATTTGATATAACATTATTTATATAAGTTGGATGTTTGGATGAGCCGGCAAGGGTAGGCTGATAAAGACATGCCGGCTCTAAAAAAGAAAACCCTGCCGCTTGCGCGAACAGGGCTAATGAAAGGAGGAGTGGTGCCACCAGGAATCGAACCGGGGACACAAGGATTTTCAGTCCTTTGCTCTACCAACTGAGCTATGGCACCTCCTTGTTTTGTTTTGCGGGTGCAAAGATACGCATTAAAATTAATAAAACGGCATAAACGAAAGCTAAAAAGGATGTGTTTAAGGCATTTTAACAATCTTCTGTGTGTTGAATTGCATATCGGTTATGCCGTTTTATCAATTTATTTATTTTTTGTTTATTCTTTGCTCAGCGGATTCCAGCCTTGTGCTTTCAGTTCAAACTCGTTGTCGTCGCGGGTGACGAGTACTGTGCCGAGACTTTCTTTGGTGATGTGTCCGATGAGTCTCACATTATCCATGGATTCTATTTTGTCGTAGTCGCCGATAGGAACGGTGAAGAGCAACTCGTAGTCTTCACCTCCGTTGAGCGCGCATGTCGTCACGTTCATGTTCAGTTCTTCGGCCATAACGGCTGTCTGGTAATCGATGGGAATGTTCTTTTCGAAAATGCGGCATCCGGTGTGGCTTTGTTTGCAGATGTGGAGCAGCTCGCTCGACAGCCCGTCACTGATGTCGATCATGGCCGTTGGGCGTATGCCGGCTTCGCGAAGGTTTTTAATGATATCGCCTCTTGCTTCGGTTTGCAGTTGTCGTTGCAGCAGATATTCCTTGCCGGCGAACTCGGGTTGGAACTGTGCCAGTTCTTTCAGCGCATTTTGGTCGCCCCTCTTTTTGGCCTCGTCCACTTGCTGGTAGTACACGCTTTTCTCGCGTTCGAGCAGTTGCAGACCCATGTATGCGGCCCCGAGATCGCCCGATACGCATATAAGATCGGTTTCTTTTGCTCCGTTTCTGTATACGATATCGTCTTTATCTGCCTCTCCTATGCAGGTTATGCTGATGGCAAGGCCTGTGTATGAAGATGTCGTGTCGCCTCCGATGATGTCCACATTCCACTTCTCGCATGCCATGCGCAATCCCTCGTAGAACATTTCCACGTCTTCCACTGTAAACCGTTTGCTGAGTGCAAGGCTCACAGTCAGTTGTCGCGGTGTACCGTTCATGGCGAAAATATCGCTTATGTTCACCATTGCCGACTTGTAACCGAGGTGTCGCAGGTCGGTGTAAGTGAAGTCGAAGTGCACTCCTTCCATGAGCATGTCGGTGGAAACGAGCACTTCTTTGTCCGGATAATGGAGCACGGCGCAGTCGTCTCCCACGCCGTATACGGTTGATTTATTTTTGTTTTTGATGTCTTTTGTGAGTCTGCTTATGAGTCCGAACTCACCTAATTTCGATATATCCATTGTTTAAATGAAGAATGAAGAATGAAGAATGAAGACTTTGCTGCCGGTGTTATGGCGATGAACCATTTGGCACCATTACGGGTTATTGTTGAACCGCGGTAGCAAATTCTTCATTCTTCATTCTTTATTCTTCATTAAATAAATTACGCTCTGTTTATCATCTCTCTCATGATTTCCGTCATGAGCGGTTGTGCCTTGTTGGCTGCCATCTGCACTTCTTCGTGGCTCACTTCCACTGGTGTGTCTTCGAGTCCGAGGTCTGTGATGATGCTTATTCCGAATGTCTTTATTCCGCAATGGTGTGCCACGATTACTTCGGGGACGGTGCTCATGCCGACGGCATCGCCGCCAAGTCGGTGATACATTTTATATTCGGCCGGAGTCTCGAACGTCGGTCCTTGCACTCCTACGTATACTCCGTGAACCACGCGGATGCCTTTTTCGGCTGCGATTGAGTCGGCCTCGGCTATCAGCTTGTTGTCGTATGTCTCGTGCATGTCGGGGAAACGCGGACCGGTGGGGAAGTTCTTGCCGCGCAGCGGATGCTCGGGGAAGAAGTTGATATGGTCTGTTATGATCATGAGGTCGCCTATCTTAAATTCGGGATTCATGCCGCCGGATGCGTTTGACACGAAAAGTGTCTCTATGCCAAGCTCATACATCACCCTGATGGGGAATGTAACTTCTTTCATCGAGTAGCCCTCGTAGTAATGGAAGCGGCCCTGCATGGCCATGATGTCCTTGTTGCCGAGTTTTCCGAAGATTAGTTTGCCGCTGTGGCCTTCTACCGTTGACACGGGGAAATTCGGTATTTCCTCGTATGGAAACTCGTATGTGTCAGTTATTTCTGAAGCTAATTGTCCGAGGCCTGTTCCCAGAATGATGGCTGTCTTTGGACTTGTTGTCATCCTTTGCTTTAACCAGGATGCTGTTTCTTGAATTTTTTCGTACATAACCTGTAATATTTTCGTTAAACCGTTTTTCCTGTTCGAGCATGAAACGTATTTTCACCGGCAGTGCGTAAATGCTTGTTCGCACTTCTTCGTCGAGGCCGTCGAGATGTTGAAGTCGCGTCGCGTCTTTCTCGGTGGTGACGATGATTTTCGGCGATTGCAGTTGTTCGAATGCCCGATTTATTTTCTCTACGTCTTTTTTCGTGAACGCGTGGTGGTCTCCGAATGTCAGTGGCGTGATGTTTTCCGAATACTGTTCGAGGTCGAGCATCATTTGTCCGGGCGACGCTATGCCTGTGAGCAGGAGGATGTTTTCGCCTTTCAGTGTGTCAAGCTTTCTGTCGTTGCCGCCGAATATGGGGTGCAGCGCGTCGTAATCGAGTGTGGTGAAGTACAGATGTTGGTACGGATATAAGTCCATGGCCTTGGTTATCACTCTGAAATCCATCGGTTTCAAGCCTTTGGGACATTTCGTTACGATTACGATGTCGGCCCGGTTCTTTCCCGACAGAGGCTCGCGCAACCTGCCTGCAGGCAGTAGCTTGTCGTATATTATCAGCCTGTGATAGTCTACGAGCAGTATGTTTATTCCCGGTTTTACGTATCTGTGCTGAAAGGCGTCGTCGAGTAATATCACGTCGATGTCTTTCACCGTGCTGTCGTTTGTGAGCATGTCTACGCCGTGACACCTGTTCTTGTCCACCGCGACGGATATGTCGGGGAACTTTGTTTTCATCTGATAAGGCTCGTCGCCTATGTCTCTCACCGTGGAATTGCTGTCGGCAAGCACGAAGCCGCGGCTTTTCCGCTTGTACCCCCGACTGAGAACGGCTACTTTGAAATTGTCTTTCAACAATTTTACGAGATACTCCACGTGCGGCGTTTTGCCTGTCCCCCCGATGGTGATGTTGCCCACCGAAATCATGGGTATGTCGAAAGCCCGGCTTTTCAATATGCCGATATCGAACAGGGTGTTGCGCAGCCGCACAGCCGCACCGTAAATCCAACTCAGCGGCAGCAGCCGATGGCTTATCTTTATGAGGTCTCCTTCCATTGTGTCGATGCTCTTTCCCGGATTATTTCATTACCACCTTGTGTGTCATTCGTGCCTGAATGGCGTTGTGCTTGTTCAGGTTTTTGATAAACATGAACGGGGCATAAAAGTCTCCGAGTGTGCTCTTCATCTGCTCGTCGAGATAGTTGTTGCCTGACATTCCTGCCATGAACCTGTCCATGAAGCTTGGTGGGGCGGGGTAGCTTGCCGTGTGATATTCGTCGAGCTTGGCCAGTTCGGCTGCCTTTGCCACCGCTTTGTCTATGCCGCCCAATTCGTCGACGAGTTTTATTTTCAGTGCGTCGCTGCCTATCCATACACGTCCTTGGGCAATTTTCTCCACGTTGTCGACAGACATCTTGCGACCGTCGGCCACGCGTTTGCGGAACAGTTTGTATCCGCGGTCGATGTATTTGTCGAGATAGGCTATCTCTTCTTCGTTAAACGGCCGTGCCGGTGTGCCGAAAGCACTGTGCTTATTGGTTTTCACCTCATCGAATTTCACTCCGAGCTTGTCGGTCAGCAGTTCGCTGAAATCGGGGAACATACCAAAGATGCCGATGCTTCCGGTCAGTGTTGTCGGCTCGGCAAAGATGCGGTTTGCGGCGCAGCTCATGTAGTATCCGCCCGATGCCGCATATCCGCCCATTGACACCACTACGGGCTTTTGCTTTTTCAGATTCATTACCGAGTGCCATATCTGCTCCGATGCGTATGCGCTTCCGCCGCCGGAGTTTACTCTTATCACCACGGCTTTCACGTCGTCATCGTCGGCAAGCTTTTCAAGGTCTTTGCACACTACCTGCGCGTTGATGCATGGGGCACTTGAAAATCCTCCCGGGGCGGAGTCTACAATGTCGCCGTAGGCATAGTATACGGCCACCTCGTCGCCATCGTCGTCGCTCTCGATGTTTGTCATGTCGTTGAGCGACAGTTGGTTTATGGTGTCGTCGCTGTCAATGTCGAGCAGTTTCTTAATCTCGCCTTTGACCTCGTCTGTATACATCAGTTTGTCTACGAGTTTCATAGTGACATAGCTCTTGGCATCGGCTGTCATTATGAGGTTGTCGGCATATTCGTTGAGCTTTTGAGCCGGAATGTTGCGGCTTTTGCTCACGTCGCTCACCATTGCGTTCCATGTCCCGGTGAGATAAGCCGTCACCTGTTCCCTGTTTGGGTCGCTCATGCCGTCGGCGGTGAGCATCTCGGGGGCACTTTTGTATTTGCCCACCTTTGTCAGTTGCACTCTCACGCCGAATTTGGCGAGCATGTCTTTAAGGAAATACGGCTGTGCGGCCAGTCCGTGCCAGTCGATCATTCCTTGCGGGTTGAGGAATATCTTGTCGGCCACCGAGCAGATGTAGTATGTGCTCTGCGTGTAGCTGTCGCCGTATGCCACAATCCACTTGCCGCTTTTACGGAAGTCGCTGAGCTTGTTTCTTATTGCTTGTGCCGATGCGGGAGCGTCAGGAGCGAACATGCCGGCTTCGATGTATATGCCTTTTATGTCTTTGTTGTTTTTCGCCTTGTCTATCGCGTTGAGTATGTTTTCGAGTCCGAGGCTTTCATCGCCGTTGCCCATAAGCATGTTCATCGGGTCGTTTGCGGCCCTCTCTTCGAGTATTCCCGACAGTGACAATGCGAATACCGAGTTGCTTTTCACTTTCGTTGCGTTGTCTCCCGACAGTGCCATGCCTATCAGTGAGAAGATGCCGATGGAAAACAACAGTCCTATCGACAGGGCTATGCCAGTGACTGTGGCCAGTGTGTACTTGATAAAATCTTTCATAAAGATATGTTTTTTGTTAATTCTCTTTTGTGTCGCCGCACGACATTATCAATTTGCCGAGACGCAGCCTATCTTATGCAAAGATAGTGCAAGTCGAGTGCAATGAAGCTTGTTTCAAGTTGCCGAGACGCAGCCTATCTTATGCAAAGATACGAATAATAAACGTAACAAACGAAATTATTTTGAATTATTATGACAATAATACTTTTTTATGACTTGAATGGGGATGTGCGTGGTTAAGAAGAGCATCCGAAAAAGTGAAATAACGAGCGATTTTAAAAGGTTAAAAAGCGTAAAAAAGAAAGGCGAATGTTAAAAACAAAAAGTGCGACTTGAAGTCACCGTTTAGAAAAAGCCGAGAATTTAAATTGACATTTCCGTATCATTATTTGCGGGTTGAGATGCAATTATTCGGGGTTGAGCATGATTTTCGGGTGTTTTTGCTCTGTAATAAGGCCGTAATTGCATTGCATTTACGGCCTTATTGCGTTCCAATTACGGCCTAATTGCAATGCAATTACGGCCTAATTGGAAATGAGAAGGGGTTGCAGATGAGGCAGGAAAGGCTGGTTTTGCAGGTAATAGGCTGACAGACAATGATTTATGTAAAGTCGCTCATAATTCGCTTATTCCGGGAAAAATATTTTTTCGTGAATAAAAATCGATTCTCAGAGCATGTTTTTGTAATTATTTAATCAAATCGTTAAGAAGTTTTTAGATAAATTAAGAGTTTGGACAGTCGGCCGCTTGCAAAAATAATTCGGCCCGCTCCGCATGTAAACAGCGGGGCGGGCCGAGTGGCGTAACGCATGCGGCAGAGTGCCGGCATGCGTTATTTGTATTGTCTCAGTGCCGATAAAAGTTCGTTGTTTTCGGTTTTTGTGCCGATGGTTATCCGCAGACAGTTCCGGCATAGGGCCACGCGTGTGCGGTTGCGCACGATAATTCCCTTGTCGACGAGATAGTCGTATATGGCCTGTGCGTCGCTCATCCGTGCGAGAAAGAAATTGGCGTCCGTGGGAAAAACCTTTTCGCAGATTGGTAATACGCCCACCGCATCTATCATTCGGGTGCGCTCGGCGAGTATGATCCGTATCAGGCGGTCGGTCTCGAACGGGTCTTTCAACACTTCAAGCGCCTTTTCCTGTGTCAGCAGATTGATGTTATAAGGGTACTTTACCTTGTTGAAAATGCTTATAATCTCTCTCGATGCAAATGCCATACCCAATCTTATCGCTGCGCAGCCCCATGCTTTGCTCATAGTGTTGAGCACGATAAGGTTGGGGTGTGCGGCCAGCTCGTTGAGAAATTTCTTTCCGCGCGAGAAGTCGCTGTAAGCCTCGTCGACGACAACGAGTCCCTGAAAAGCATCGAGCACCTTGCATATCTCATTGTAATCGAGGCTGTTTCCCGTCGGATTGTTGGGGCTGCAAATCCATATCAGCTTTGTATTGTCGTTGCACGCGGCAAGCAACTTGTCGGCATCGAGACGGAAATCATCGTCTAATTCCACCGCGCGATATTCCACGTCATTGATGTCGGCACACACTTTATACATGCCGTAGGTAGGTTCTATGGCCACCACATTGTCTGTTCCGGGGCGTGTGAAGCACCTGTAAGCGAGGTCGATGGCCTCGTCGCTGCCGTTGCCGAGGAATATGCAGTCGGCCGGTACGTTTTTGATTTTTGCCAGTTCCTTTTTCACTTCCGTTTGCAGCGGGTCGGGATATCTGTTGAACGGCGCGTTGTAGGGGCTCTCGTTGGCATCAAGAAAAACCCGTGCTTCGTGCCCGCTGTATTCGTTTCTCGCGCTGCTGTATGGTGCGAGACTCTTTATGTTTGGCCGTATGAGTTGTTCCAAGTTCTTCATTTGTCCTGTTTTTGGTGTCTTTTCTTTCGTTGTGCGTATGTTTCCGGATGTGCGTCACATATTATAATATGTTGTCATTCGATGCTTTTCAGGCGTATGGTCATGGCGTTCCGGTGCGCGTCGAGATTTTCTGCCGCCGCCATTATCTCCACAGCCGGCCCTATGTTGCGCACTCCCTCCTTGGTGATGTGCTGGAAAGTAATCTTCCGGCAGTAGCTGTCAAGGTTCACTCCGCTGTATGCCGTGGCATATCCATGTGTGGGGAGAGTGTGGTTTGTGCCGCTTGCATAGTCGCCGGCACTCTCGCATGCGTACTTGCCGAGGAACACGCTGCCTGCGTTTGTCACCCGTTCGGCCATCTCATTGTAGTTTTCTGTCTGTATGATGAGATGCTCGGGAGCGTATGCATTGCTCAGAGCCAAGGCCTCGTCGACGTCTTTCACGAGTACGAGAGTGCTGTTTTTCAGGGCCTCCGATGCTATTTCCTTGCGTGGAAGAAGTGCGAGCTGTGCCTCAATTTCGGTCTGAACGCCGGTCAGTATGTCTTCCGATGTGGTGATGAGAAGCACTTGCGAGTCGATGCCGTGCTCGGCCTGCGACAGCAAATCGGCGGCTATGAATGCCTTGTCGGCCGATTGGTCGGCGATGACGCATACCTCCGACGGACCCGCCGGCATGTCAATAGCCGCGTCGTGGATGCTCACCTGCTGTTTGGCGGCCATGACATATTGGTTGCCCGGGCCGAAAATCTTGTATACTTTGGGCACGGTCTCTGTGCCGTATGCCATGGCTCCGATTGCCTGCACGCCCCCGATTTTGAATATTCTGCTCACTCCGGCCGTGCGGGCAGCCACGAGAATGGCCGGATTTACAGCTCCGTGTCTGTCGGGCGGAGTGCATAGCACGATATCTTTGCATCCCGCTATCTTTGCGGGAGTGGCAAGCATGAGCACAGTACTGAACAGCGGTGCCGTGCCTCCCGGTATGTATAGTCCCACGCGCTCTATCGCAACACTTTTCTGCCGGCATGTGACCCCGCTTGTTGTTTCCACCTCTTGTCCCTCGAAGCGTTGGCTCTCGTGAAACGTCTTGATGTTGTTGTAAGCAAGAACAATGGCATCTTTCAACACCTGCGGCACTATGTCGCAGGCCGCTTCTATCTCTTCCGGAGTTACGGCGAGGCTTTCGAGGCTCACATGGTCGAACTTCTCTTCATACTCTTTCACGGCCGTGTCGCCCCGTTGCCTGATGTCTGCAAGCACGCTTGTCACCGTCTCGTTCAGTCGCGACGTGTCTATCGTGGGGCGTTTCACAATCTCTGCCCATGCGTCTGCGGCCGGATATCTTATTATTTTCATTCTCTATCCTTTTTTACTTGCACAAAATATTCTTGTCTCCGACTCTTTCACGTCAATAGATCATCTTCTCTATTGGAGTCACGAGTATGCCTTGCGCGCCGAGTTCTTTCAGCTTTCCGATAATCTCCCAAAAGCGTTTCTGGTCGAGTACGGTATGGATGGAACACCAATCATTGTCGGCAAGCGGGATAACGGTAGGGCTTTTAAGTCCCGGCAGCACGTCGACGATGTCTTTGACCTTGTCTTTCGGGGCGTTCATACTCACGTACTTCTTGTCTTCTGCGTTCCTTACGGCTTCAAATCTGAAAAGCATTTGGCGGAGAATTTCTTTCTTGTCGTCGCTCATTTGCCTGTGGCCGATGAGCACGGCCTCGCTCTTCATCACCACTTCCACCTCGCAAAGGTTGTTGCTTACGAGCGTGGAGCCGCTGCTCACGATATCGAAAATACCGTCGGCAAGACCTATGCCGGGAGCTATTTCCACGCTTCCCGTTATCACGTGTATCTCGGAGTGGATGCCCTTGTCGGCAAGAAAGCGTCTTAATATATTGGGATATGAAGTGGCTATTTTCTTTCCCTCAAACCATTGAAGACCGTTGTAGCCGGCATCTTTGGGCACGGCGAGCGACAGTCGGCACCCGCTGAAGCCGAGTTTGGATATGACCTCCACGTCTTCGCCGCTTTCTTTCAACTCGTTTTCGCCCACTATTCCGATATCGGCAACGCCCGCCGCCACGCTCTGCGGTATGTCGTCGTCTCGCAGATAAAGCACTTCGAGCGGGAAAGACGGCGATTGTACTAATAAAGTGCGTTTGCTCGGACTTATTTTGATATCTGCCTCAGCGAGCAGATTGATAGTGTCGTCGTACAGACGACCTTTTGATTGAACTGCGATACGTAACATTATATATTCTCTTTTGCTGTTAAAATATTTGCAAAAATACGCAAAAAGCCATGATTATGCAAGAAAATGCTTAATTTTGCAGACAAATTGTAACTATTTTGACTGTAAAGAGAATATTAATTGCATATAAATATGCTCTTCGGGCCATTGCGGCGGTATTATTGTGGGGAGCATGTTCGGCCGGGCAGGAAGAGCGGACAGTGGCACCGTGGGGCGAAACGACCGACACCATCGGCTCTGACTGTGATTTCGATCTTGACGAAATAATGAACAACGGCGAGTTGATTATGCTCACGTTGAGCGGTCCCGACACATATTATGATTATCGCGGGCGCAAGCTCGGATTGCAATATATGCTTTGCCAGAACTTTGCCGACAAGCTCGGGGTACGGCTTCGTGTCGATGTATGTCGCGACACGGCCGACATGTTGCGGCGTCTTGCCGATGGCGATGCGGATATTATAGCCTGTCCGCTGACGAAAAAAGCTCTCAAAGGAACGGTGGCAGATACTGCCGACTTTATTTTTTGTGATGCGAAAGATGCTTCCAAGGCCGTAAACTGGGTGGTAGGAAGCGGAAAGGAACAACTTGCCGAGGCTGTAAAAGAGTGGTATGAGCCGAATTTCATCGCTTCCGTGAAGCGCGAGGAAGCTCGTTTGCTCAGTTCGCGGAGCGTGCGCCGACGTGTATATGCCCCGATGCTTAACCGCAAAGGTGGCGTCATATCGCGCTACGACCATCTTTTCATGGCCCATTGTCAACCCATTCGTTGGGATTGGAGGCTCATGGCGGCACAGTGTTATCAGGAATCTACGTTCGATCCGCGTGCCCGTTCTTGGGCGGGAGCATGCGGACTGATGCAGATAATGCCCGCCACGGCCGAGCAGCTCGGACTTCCCAAGTCCGATTTATACGACCCGGAGAGCAATATTGCCGCCGCGGCGAAATATCTCGGACAGCTTGAAACGAAGTTTGCCGATATACAAGACAGATATGAACGCACCAATTTTGTGCTCGCAAGCTATAACGGCGGCTATCATCATATACGCGACGCGATGGCTCTCGCGGAGCGCGACGGCAAGAACAAGTATCGTTGGAATGATGTGGCCGGGTATGTGCTTCGGTTGAGTGAGCCGCGTTATTATCGCGACCCGATTGTGAAATACGGTTATATGCGCGGCTCGGAGACGGTGGATTATGTGGCCCGTATACGCCAGCGGTGGATGTCTTATCGCGGTGTGCGCACGCCGGCATCGGGTTCCGGTAACGTGATAACGCCGAGAAAGGCCGTTCACTCAAAGAAAAAATTCAGGATATGACATTCTTTCATATCCTGAATTTTTGTTTTATTCTATGTCGACGACAGTTATTCCCGCCCCGCCAAACTGTACATGCTCGTCTCTGAAATCTTTCACGTTGGGTATTGTCGCGAGATATTGACGTGTGAGTTGGCGTAGTGCCCCCGTGCCGGTGCCGTGTAGGATGCGCACTCTGCTCATGCCCACGAGTATGGCATCATCGATGAAATACATTACGGCGTTGACAGCTTCGTTGCCCCTGAGGCCTCTGATGTCGAGGTCTTGCTTGAAATTCAGTTTGCGGTTGTCTATCGTTTCGCGTGTCTGCCGGCCCACAGAGGCGTATGTTTTGGGAGTCTCTTTTATCGGGGCATCGGCGCGTTCGAGTCTTTCCGCCCGCATTTTTGTGCGCATGCCGCCGAAAATCACGGTTGCCATGTTGCCGTCAATGGATTCAATGTTTCCCACAGACGACAGTCCCTTTATTCTCACGGTGTCTCCCGCGGCGAATTTCGGTTTGCCGGAGTTGTCGGCGTTTGCATTCTCGTTGCCGGGGTGAGACGTGTTCGCCGCATTTGCGGTTCCCGGAGTGTAGCTCTTGTCGGCGTTCTTTTTCTTCTTTTCCTCTCTTCGCTTTTTGCGTTCCTGTATTTGGCGTATCTTGCGGGCAATTATTTCGTCGTTGGCCTTGGTGTCGATTTCGCTCACTTCGTCTTTAAACGCGTTCAGTTCTTCGCGTATTCGCTTTGTCTCTTCTTTCTCGGCCTGTTTCTCTTTTATCTCGCGTATGGTGTTTTCTATCTTCCTGTTGCTCTCTCTGAGCAATTCTTCGGCTTGTTCTTTGGCTCGTCGCAGAATGTCTTTGCGGCTTTGTTCAAGTTCTTTTATGTCGTTCTCGTATTTGGCGATGCGCTGTTCGAGAGATTTTTCGTGCTGGTGTATCGTCTGGCGCTTGTTTTCCCAGTAGCGTTTGTCGCGCACGATGTCTTGCAGATACTTGTCGCTTTGGATGTAGTCTGAGCCAACGATGTCGGCGGCATCGCGTATCACTTCTTCCGGAATGCCCGTTTTCCGGGCTATCTCTATGGCAAACGAGCTGCCCGGTTGCCCGATGGCGAGTTGGAACAGTGCTTTCATTTCATGCCGGTCGTAGAGCATCGCTCCGTTCACCACGCCTTTATGGTCTTCCGCGAAATGCTTGAGATTTTGATAGTGGGTGGTGATTATTCCGTAAGCCTCTTTGTTGCAGAACTGTTTCAGCACCGCTTCGGCCATTGCGCCGCCAATCTGCGGTTCGGTGCCGCCACCGAATTCGTCTATCAGCAGCAGCGTGCGCGGGTTGGCCTGCCGCATCATGTTCTTCATGTTTGTCAGGTGGCTGGAATATGTACTGAGGTCGTTCTCGATGCTTTGCTCGTCTCCTATGTCGATCATGATGTTCTCGAAGACTCCTGCTTGCGAGCGTTCGCCGATGGGAACGGACAGTCCGCATTGCAGCATGTATTGCAAAAGACCCACTGTTTTCAGGCATACCGATTTGCCGCCGGCGTTCGGTCCGGAGATGATGAGTATGCGTTTGTCGTGTGTCAGTGTGATATCGAGCGGCACGACATCCTTTCCCTGCTTGTCGAGCGACAGTCTCAGCAGCGGGTGTACGGCTCTTATCCAGTCGATATGCGGCCTCGAGCCGATTTCGGGCTCAAAACCTTTTGTGATGTTTGCAAGCTCTGCTTTCGCCCGGATGAGGTCGATGCGGGCGAGAAAGCGGTATGAATTTAGAATGTCGGCCACGTGCGGACGCACCGTTTGCGCGAACTCGGTGAGTATCCTGACAATCTCACGCCGCTCTTCGGCCTCGAGTTCCCTTATCCTGTTGTTGGCTTCCACAACCTCGGCGGGCTCTATGAACACTGTCTTTCCGGTGGCCGACTCGTCGTGCACGATGCCTTTTATCTTTCGTTTCAGGCCCGGAGCTACGGGGATTACGAGCCGACCGTCGCGCAATGTGGGTGCCACATCCTTATCTACGAGTCCGTCGCTCTGTGCCGTTCGCAGTATACTGTGCAGTGTTCGCGAAATGCTACCCTCAGTCCGGGCCAGATTGCTGCGAATATCGGCCAGTGCCGGCGATGCCGTGTCTTTTATATGGCCGAACTTGTCGAGTATGGCATCGATGCGGCGCACAAGTTCCGGAAATGTAGTTACGCCTTGTGTGAGCCGTTGCAGGGCCGGGTAGGCGTATGATACACTGTTGTCACGACTATCATCGTCGTCGCTGTTCTTGTCGCTATCCTCCCCATCTTCCGATGAAAGAAAGCGCACGATATTACAAATCGTATCCAACGAGCGTTTGAGGTCGAACAGTTCATTCTCTTCCATGTGTGTGCCTTCGAGGCGCAAGCGGGCCACCGACTCTCTGACATCGAAAAAGTATTGCAGCGGGAAATTGTCTTTCTCGGCCTGTATGCGGCGAAATTCCCTTATCTGGCACAACCATTCGTTTATTGTTTTGGCATCAGACGATACCGACATATTGTCAGCCAACTCTTTGCCGAGCGTACTGAGGCATTGGTGTCTGAGCAGGTTTCTTATCTCATCAAATCCAATCTTGATTTCAAAATTATTCGGATAAATCATGCTGCAAAGTTACAATATAATTATTTTATAACCCGCATTATTCATGATTTTCCGCCAGCGTGTGGTGTTACTTGGCCGAAGTAACATCGTTACGTGCATCCAATCACATCGTTACTACGGCTAAGTAACGACGTTACCCAGACCAAGTAACATTTCAGTAGCGTGATAAGTACTCTCCTCTTAAGCCTGAACCATTGTCGAAATACCTGTTTATATACTATGTATAGTATCGGAATAAAAATTGTTTGGCGTGACTTTGGGCATACAAATAAAGGCCTGTTTAAGATGATTTAAAAAAAAGAATTTAAATTTTAGTTGATGAATATTTCATTTTCAGAGATTTTTCAACGAAATGTTCAAAATATTTTAATATATCGGTCTATTTTTTTTGCGGAATATTCTTTTTGTATAATTTTGCGCCCAAAATTTAAGAAATGAATTAAATAAGGACGAAAATGTTTAGAAAAGTTTTTGCTGGCTTTGCCTTTTTGGCACTGTTTTCTTCGCAGCCTGTGAGCGCAAAGAAAATAAGTATTTCTCAAGCGAAAGAAACGGCATTGAGATTTATGGAAAATGGCGGCATAAGACGTGCCCCGGGAGCTGTTGCAACAAAAGAATTATCCTATTGTGCGACAACGGCAACACCTTATTATTATGTATTTAATAAAGGTGAGAACGATGGATACATCATCGTGTCGGCCGATGACGCGACCGTGCCCGTGATAGGATTTTCCGATAGCGGCAATTTCGATTATGACAACATGCCGGATGCCATGAAATGGATGCTGAGTTCTTATGAGAAGCAGATCAAGGCAAACTACTCCAATACAGGAACAAACTCAGCCGATGCTGCCGGATATGCATCCGTAAGACGCAGAGTACTGTCCCGCAATACAGCAGAATGGAGTCAGGAAGAACCTTTCAACTATCTCATTCCCGGACGCAAACTTGTCGGATGTGTGGGTGTCGCAATGGCAACGATAATGCAATACTATAACTATCCGGCGGCAGGAAAAGGCAGTCTTGACGGCAATGACTTCAATCATACATACGACTGGACGAACATGCGCACGGACAACTACCGCAGCGGCTATACCACGACACAGGGAGACGCTGTCGCCAGACTCGTGGCCGATGCGGCATTGAGCATCCAGACCAATTTCAGCATGTCGGGAAGCAGTGCCAGCGAGGTGAGGGTTCCGGCCGCTCTCGTCAATTACTTCGGATATGACGCGGGCGTATCATACAAGAAAAAGTCGGAAATGTCTCAAAAAGCATGGGAAGAACTCATCATTAGCGAGATAGACGCCGGCCGTCCTGTACTGTACAGCGGACAGGATATATCTGTCGGCCACGCTTTTGTCTGTGACGGTTATGAGATGCGCGGCAGCCAACCTTATTTCAGAATGAACTGGGGATGGGGCGGTATCGGCAATGACGTATTTATTGTCTCGAGCCTTACACCGACCACTCAGTCGGGCAACAAGTGGAACTTCTCCGAGCAAGCTACCATAATATATAACATCAAGCCGGCAGAGAACAGCATCGCCTGGTCTACGGTTCAGCTGACAAGCGACGAGAAACAGATCGGTATGAGCTCGGACAAGGAGACGGTCGGAGCAGGAGAGAGCTTCACTGTGCGCGCCGGTGCATTCAAGAATGTGTCTTACGACAACTTCTCCGGAAAAATCGCCGTGGCCATGTTCGCTTCCGACGGGGCTTTCAAGGCTTTGGTTTCTCCCGAGTACAATTACGGCCTCGCTGCGTTCCAGATAGACAGAACGCTCTATCGCGATTTCAGCTGCACTGTTCCTGCCGGAACAACGGTTGCGGCAGGTGACGTCTTCCGCATGGTGACAAAAGCCGCTGGAGAGAACGAGTGGAAACCCATCACAGGCGGTTCGCTCACCACGAACGCGATAGAAGCAATCGGAAACCATATTGATTATTTCACGGTGACCAAGCCGGCTTCTGTCAACGGCGCGACACTTGAAGGCGCGGCAGACCGGGTGATAAAAGGACGGAAATATGCTTTCCGTGTCGTTCCCGACAATACGGACGACGTGGTGACGGTAAAAGCCAACGGATATATCCTCACTCAGGGAAGCGACTTCACCTATACGCTTCCCAACGTGATTGAGAATGTGACACTCGACATATATGTACAGAATGTCGCAGACGTGAAGCGGAGCAAGACGGTATGGGTGTCGAGCGGTATGCTGGAGAAGGCTCTGACCGAAGAGGAATGTGGAACGGTGAAGAGTCTCACACTGTTCGGAACAATGGATGCACGCGACATTGATTTCATACGTGAGAAAATGCGTGTAGACTCACTCGACCTGTCGGGTGTGAGCATCACTGCCAACGGAACGAATGCCGCAAACGCCATTCCGGCACGTGCATTCCGTGCATGCGGAACACTGAAAGCCATAAAGCTGCCGGCCGGTGTGACACGTCTGGGCAACCGCGCTTTTGAACTCACAGGATTGAGGGAGGTGGAGATTCCGGCTTCAGTGTCGACATGGGACTATAATGTGTTCCTGAACTGTGCAAATCTGTCGAAAGTCATCTCACGACGCCGCAGTCCGGCTTTCATCAACTGGTGCGTGTTTACCGGCACTCCGCGTACGCAACTCATAGTGCCTACCGGAAGTGCGGCTTTATATCAGGCAAAAGAAAACTGGAAAGACTTTAAGAATGTGATTGAGGAAGATGCTGCCCCGGCAACATCCTACAAGGTGATAATGCAGGATGCCAACGGCGTGAAGATCACCACACTGGACGGCTCTTCTTCCGAGATGGCACCCGGCGGAAAATATCGTTTCACGGTAGAGACCGACGGCAGTCATGGCGACGACCGCATGACGGTATATGCCAACACCGGTCAACTTACGGCCGTGAACGGAGTGTATGAGGCTACGATTAACGCAAATACGCTGATACATATTGACTTCACCGAGCCGGCAGCCAACGCCGGAGTGTCTCCTTGGAAGATCACTTCGTCAAAAGGAGGAGTCGGCATGGTGACGGATGTCATCAACGTCATGCCCGGAAAGGCTTTCACCATACGTGTAAACGCACTGGACATTCCCTCCGGAGACTCGTTCAAGAGCGGCATCGCCTATGCGGCCGTACTGACGGACAAAGACGGAAGGATAAAGGAAGTGATTTCGCCCGTTGTCACAAACCCATACACCAACACCGGTGTCATGCCGGCAACGTTCAATTGCTGCATCAAGGAATCAAACGTCAACGAGGGCAACATGATACGTATCGCCACATCGTCGAACATGAAGGCGTGGAGCCTTGTCGAAGGTACCGACGCCAGTGTGAAAACTGCCGTACCGGCAATAGGCAACGAGGTGATCTATCATACGGTAAAAATGCCGTCCAATTTGGAAAAAGTGATAATCACCGACGCCGTGACCCAAGTCGTGCATGGCGGTGACATTACATTCTCCGTAAATGCCAAATTGTCTACGGACCTTGTGTCAGTGTCAGTGAACGACAAGGATTATATCGTAGGAAAGCAGTCGGCCACGGTGAAGATAGACAATGTCAAGGAAGACCTTGATGTGACAATATCTGCCTACGACCAGAATGAGAAGCCATACAAGACGTACAATATATATGCCGGACAGCTGGCCGAGAAGATCACCGAGGCTCCGATGAACTCGAACATACGGCTCGTCGGCAAGATGAACGCCAAAGACTTTGAGGTCATCAAGACTTACACGGACAATATCACCGCGCTCGACCTGTCGGATGTTGAGATCGTCGGCGACGGAGACAAAGCTAACTCTTTGCCTACACAAGCTTTTGCCACTGTTACAAAGATATCGAAAATAACAAAAATCATACTGCCGAAATCGCTCAAACGAATAGAGAACAGTGCTTTCTACCGCGTATCCAATTTGACGGAAATAACCATACCGGAGAATGTCGAGTACATAGGAATGTCAGCTTTCACATACTGTACCAAACTGAATAAAGTCATATCCTTGTCTGCCAATCCGATACCTCTCACAAACGGCGACCCGTTCCCCGGCGGTTCAGGAATGACCAAGAACATGACATTGGAAATACCGAAAGGAAGCAAGGATAAGTATCAGGCACTGTCGTACTGGAATTTGTTCAAGACCATAAATGAGATTGCTCCCACACATACGGTCACTTATGACCCCGAGCGCGCGGAGCCGTACAGTATAAAGACAAATACGGATAAGGTTGAAGAGGGAAAAGCAATATCCATGAAGGTCAAAGTGCACCCCATATATAATAACAACAATCCGATCAAGCCCAACCAGAAATATAAGGTTTACCTGAACGGCACGCAGACAGACGGAGGCAGCTGGGCTAAAGACTATAATATGTGGAGTGTTACGGTCAACAGTGACGTTCGCTTTGACGTGGCATACTTCTATGACGCGGAAGTGACTGCACCTGAAAACATCACCGTGGCAGCTGTTGACGGCTATCGGCTCAATGACATAAAGGAGGGTGACCTGCTGAAGTTTACCGTCACCAAGCCCGAAAACGAGAGACTGACCGTCAAGGTGAGAGTAAACGGAGACGAGATGCCTGCTGACGAAAGCGGTATATATACGGTGGAGAACATTCAGGCCAATGTGGCTGTCGATGTGGCTGTCGTGCCCGTAAATGGCGCCACGCTCACCAACGAAGACCTGAAGACCATCGCGACCGACGAGGTGGCGGACATAACGGACGTGAAACTTGACGGCGAAATATCCGACGAGACATTTGCCACCATACGCGACAACTTTGAAGGACTGGAAAACATAGATCTCAGCGGAATCGAAAACACCACCATTCCGGACAACGCGCTGACCGGACTGACCAACCTTGTGAATGTCGACATACCCGAGACGGTGACAACCATCGGAGAGAACGCTTTCGCCGGATGTTCCAACCTTGAGACAATCACACTGTCAAACGTATCGGAAATCGGCAACGGAGCATTCTCCGGATGCGACAATCTGACCAGCATCATCATAAACACGCAGGGACAGGATGTCACGGCAAGAAGAGCGGCTGGCCGTGCCAATGCACCGACCGTGCCCGGAATAAACACCGGCTCATTCACCGGAGCTAATCCCAACTGCCTCGTATTTGTGATGGACGGTGTGGCCGCAGGTGAGAATATCATCGCCAACAAAGGCGGAGAGGTCGGATATGTGGCTACGGCCGATGTGCGCATGAACGCAAGATACGCTTTCTCCACTCCCAACAAGTTTGCGATGGACGGCAACAAGGTGATACTGGAACGTGATTTCGGTGCTTCCGACAAGTGGAACGGCATAACATTGCCCTTCAGCATGAATGAGGAAGAGATAAAGTCTGTCTTCGGAGAGAAGACACTTGTCGCCTCTCTTGACGCTCTTTCTGGAAACACTCTGTTCTTTGACGTGGAAACAAAGGCGATGGCAGCCAACAAGCCTTATCTGATAAGAGTTTCGGATATCAAGGACAGCTATACCCTGACTGCCGGCGAGGTATTGCCCGTTCAGGCTGAAATGGTGGACAGCAGACAGGATGTGGAGTTTGTCGGCACTTATTCGCCTGTGACACTGCAAGAAGGCGAATACTACATAGCGGACAATGCCTTGAACGAGGCTGACGAGAACCCGACAGAAGCGTTTACCGGATACTTCCGGATGCCGGCTGGTGGCGAGGTGTACAACCTCTGCCCGGGATATGCCAAGACCGTGTTTGCCGAGTCGGGCTTTGCCACATTCAGTTCCGACCGTGCCGTAAACGTTCCGCAGGGTGTTACGGTCTACACTTCGGAGATCTCGGAAGACAAGATCATCATCCGCCCCATTGACGTCAAGATAATACCGGCAAATACCGGTGTGATAATCGGAGGCTCGGGTGAAGTCGGATTCTCCGTGGCCACTGAAGAAGGCTCAGCCATACAGACAGCCTTGACAGCCGCTCCGGCCGGATATGTGTCTGACGGCAAAATCTACGGATTGAGAAAAGATGCAAGCGTATTCGCGAAAGTGGAAGCTGGCACAAGCCTCGCCAAGCATACCGCATACCTGAGGCTTACAGACAGCGAAGCTAAATCGATAAGAGTGGTCATCGGCGGTGAAACGACAGGCATAGACAGCATAAGAGAGACCGGCATGTCCGGAAACGACAGCGTCTACGACATGAACGGCCGTCGCGTCTCGACTCTGCGCAAAGGCATCAATATCGTGAATGGAAAGAAAATCATCATCAAATAATATTATGGAATTATGACAACGAAAAAGATATATATACATCCCGAAATGACAATTATAGAGATTGAGGCAGAGTGCGGGATACTGGCCGGATCGACTGAAGGACAGGATCAAGAACTGGGACTGGACCCCGGCACGACATTGCCGGGAGAAAGTTTCAACTCAAAGAACCATAATTTCAGTATCTGGGGAGAAGATGAAGAATAGAAAAAGATAACAGCTTGGCGCGAAAAGCAAGTGCCATGTGTGAGTTATTATCTGTGTAACACAGTAATATTATTGAGAAAGAGCGGTTGCAATAATAATGCAACCGCTCTTTTTTTGAAAATAAGTCTGGATACATGACACATGTCATACCGATAATAATCTTTGAAAAATACTTGCATTTCGCTTTAAAATTTTGTATCTTTGTACTCGACTTACAATGAAAAAGCAAACCAAATAATCTGACTTTCATCATGAATAAATTTCACAACATGCAACGTATTTACGATTTTCGACATATTAAAATGTATATTTATGCAATTTGCCGACCTTTAATTTTTGATATTTGTATCGCTCCGCGTCTCAGATTATGATGACGTTGCATTTATTATATGACAGCACGGCAGCAAAATCCGTGCTTTGATGCCGCTTTCATGGCTGTTTGCGAGGCTCCCGATATATATTGTCGGGAGCCTCGTTGCGTTTGTAAATGCCGCTTTTCACTTAGCAATCCGATATTAATAACCATGCAATTAAATATTAACTGTATCGCAATTAAATATTAACTGTATCGCAATTAAATATTAACTGTATCGCAATTAAATATTAACTGTATCGCAATTAAATATTAACTGTGTCGTAATTAAGTATTAACTGCGTTGCAATTAAATATTAACCGAACAGTAACGAAATATTAACTGTAAACAAACGGATATTGCGTTATAAAACAATCGATGTTTTACTGTACGTCGATTAGAAAAATATCAAAAAACAAAGTAAAATAAAGCTTTTGTTATTTGTTCTCTGCATAAATATTCACTTAAAGTGTATAAATATGCAATTTGTTGTAATTGCAATTTCTGTTTTTATGCACTCATCCGATATGGCATACTTATGTAAAATGTTGGAACAGTATTGTTGAATGATGAATAATCCATGAAAAAGAAACAGGGGATATAGAGATTAAAAGGCAAAAAACAGTTCTGTGAAATAAAAAACATAATAAAAAATTTGCGTGTTTCGATAAAAAGCATTACCTTTGCACTCGCTTTTAAGACATCGTCGCATGTCTCTCGAGCAAGGAGAGATGGTAGAGTGGTCGATTACAGTAGTCTTGAAAACTACCGTACCGAGAGGTACCGGGGGTTCGAATCCCTCTCTCTCCGCAACAAACGCTGAAAATCAGCAGATTGCAAAACAAACACCCAGTTTTGCACCCAAGAATGTAAAGTCGGGTGTTTTTGTTTTATTTAAGATAATACAACCACTACATAATA
>JAGAPR010000004.1 GCA_017623155.1 Prevotella sp.
ATACACCCAATATTTGGAATAGCAAAAGATATTCAGAAAGATTTAGATTTACTATGTACTCCAAATAGTGCTTGATTATTAATGATTTGCAATTTTATGATATTTCTTGAATATGTAGGTTCGAGAGCCTCTCTCTCCGCTTAAACAAAGGGTAACGAGTTGGAAACAACGAGTTACCCTTTAACTTTGTAAAAAAAGTGTGGACGCAGAATGGACGAAAATTATGGGTCAGCGGATTTTCCCAAGTATTTTACGGCGATAGGCTGCCCGTTGTATTCCCATGATTCCTTCTCTGCCTTCAACTCGCTTTCTGGCCAAAGAGTAATCTTGAAGATGCCGTCCTTGCCGGGATTTGTTTCGCACCATAGCACTGTCAGTGCGGTATTCTTGCTAACGTCTAATGTTGTCAGTTGGTTATTATTGCATCTCAGCTCTGTCAGTGCGGTGAAGTATTCGATGCCTTTCAGCGATGTTAGTCCTTTTCTTGCAATCCATTCTTCGTACTTTCCTCCGACATATAGCTCGGTAATGCCAGCTACATCGGCGTAGATGATGTGTCCGGTATCGGCGATGATTCCTTTTTTCTTCAAGAGCTGGGCGAAGTCGGGGCAAACTCGGCGGTGATGTTGGTATCGGAGGATAGGTCGGTATCGTCTTCCTTTTCGCAAGCTGCCAGCGGAAGTAGTAATAGGGCGTTAAATAATAATCTGATTGATTTCATATTTGTTTATTCGTTAACGTTCTTGTTTTCGGAGATAGTATTTACAATACTCCTTTCGAGCTTGGCAACTCATAATGATAAATGTCGCGGCGCACAGCCATGCGCAAACTCCTTGCGAGAGCTTTGAAAATGCCTTCGATCTTGTGGTGCTCGTTCTCGCCGCGAGCCTTGATGTTAAGGTTCATGCGGGCACTGTCGCTGAGACTTTTGAAAAAGTGGAAGAACATTTCTGTTGGCATGTCGCCGATGTGTTCGCGTTTAAATTCGGCATCCCATACGAGCCACGGCCGTCCGCCGAAGTCTAATGCCACCGAGCACAGGCAGTCGTCCATGGGCAGGCAGTATCCGTAGCGTTCCGTTCCGCGCTTGCTGCCCAGTGCTTTCAGGATGCATTCTCCCAGTGATATTGCCGTGTCTTCGATGGTGTGGTGTTCGTCTACGTGCAGATCGCCTTTTGTCTTGATTGTAACGTCCATCATCCCGTGGTGTGCTATCTGTTCGAGCATGTGATTGAAAAATCCCAGTCCCGTGTCAATGTCACATTTCCCGCTGCCGTCGATATTCAGTTTGATGGTGATGTCGGTTTCTTTTGTCGTGCGTCTTACCTCAGCTGTGCGCTCGCCCGCAAACAGAATTTCGGCAATTCTGTCCCATGTCATGCCGTCGCGGCCTATAATCAGTGCCTTGCATCCGATGTTTTCTGCGAATTGCCGGTCGGTATCACGGTCGCCGATTACATAGCTTTCGCTCATGTCATACTCCGGGTTGTCGATGTATTTGCGTACAAGACCGGTGGCCGGTTTGCGTGTATCGGCATTGTCGGCGGGGAAATGTCTGTCAATAAGAATGTCGTCGAACACTATTCCTTCGCCTTTGAGCGTTTGAATAATGAAGTTGTGCACGGGCCAAAAGGTCTCTTCCGGGAATGATTTTGTCCCCAATCCGTCTTGATTGCTCACCATGACAAGTTCGAAATCCAGTTTTGAGGCGATGAAACCGAGGTTGCGAAACATTCCTTCGGTAAACTTTAACTTGTCGAACGAGTCTATCTGCTCGTCGGCAGGCTCTTCGATAAGCGTGCCGTCGCGGTCGATGAATAGTATTCTTTTCATTGGTTGGTGGTGTTTTGCTTTGTTTTACTTTCTTTTTTCTCCTTGAAGAATGTCTCTACCGAACCGTAGGCATAATACAATGGGAACAGAACCGACATTCGGATGTATGCTTGTAACAAGCCGGCGGCAAAGAATGTCGCAGCTGTGAGTGCCGGCATATAAGAGGGCATGCCGAGCGGGTCGCCGTATACTGTGCCGTATATAGACTGTGCGTTTGCCGCCGTGAGTATAATCGTGGGCAGTTGTGTAACGATGCTCACCGCCACGGTGACGCACATTGCGACAAACGATACGGCGAGGATGAACGGCAGTCGGCGCAGTCCGGCGACATATCCCGATGTCAGCGTGGCGAACAATTTGCCGTTGTCG
The DNA here is from genome assembly GCA_017623155.1 of Prevotella sp. Taxonomy (GTDB): domain Bacteria; phylum Bacteroidota; class Bacteroidia; order Bacteroidales; family Bacteroidaceae; genus Prevotella. The sequence goes on from JAGAPR010000004.1 coordinate 2,203, forward strand.
TTGAGTATATACTTCATGATGGGGAATATAAGCGGCAGGAACATAATGCCTATGACGGTGGTGAAAACGCCCGTTATCACGACGGATTTCAATAATGATACTGTTTTCAGTCCGGCAGCATTGAGCAGATAGATGTATGTCACCCACAGAACAACGGCTGTCAAGGAGCATACAAGAATGGTTGTAAGAGTTATTTTCAATGTGCGTAGAGCCGTGCGCGTGTCGAAAGATAACCATCCGCGCGATTTGTCTATCATTCCATCCGCTTTATGCGAGCGCAATAGCGACATTCCGCACGAGTAAAACACTATCTCGGTGAGGCCTCCTGCTGCGAACAGTATCGCGAAAATAGTTTCGGGAAGCCGCGAAGTCTCGGCATCTGGAGCAGTTCCTCTCATCATTGTCACCGCAATGTCGGGAATGTGTATTACGCATAATGCACCCATTGCGGCGCAGACAAGTGAATAAATAAGTGCGGGTATCCATGATGATTTCAATATTGTTTTGAAGTTATCGGCATACAGGCTGTATCCCATTCGTATGCACGTCCCCGCTCCATGACGCCTCGTCAAGCCGTTTTTGGCTGTGTTATTTTCCATTATTTTTTACTATTTATTCTTTTCCTATATTGCAAAGGTACTTATTTTTTCGTATCTTTGCCACATAATTAATACTTATTATGAAAATAATAAAGTGGGGTTTTATAGGCTGCGGAGAGGTTACTGAGAAGAAAAGCGGGCCTGCATTTTCCGAGATTGAAGGTTCGGAAGTTGTCGCGGTGATGAGTCGCGGCAAGGAAAAAGCGCGCAGTTATGCCGAGCGTCACGGAATAAAGAACTGGTATACCGACCCGTTGGCACTCATAGAAGACCCGGATGTGAATGCGGTATACATAGCCACGCCCCCGTCGAGCCATGCTACATTTGCCATCATGGCCATGAGAGCGGGGAAACCGGTGTACGTGGAGAAACCGCTTGCCGCCTGTTATGATGATTGCGCGAGGGTGAACAGGGTGAGTGCACAGACCGGTGTGCCGTGTTTTGTGGCTTATTACAGGCGTTATCTGCCTTATTTCAAGAAAGTAAAGGAAATCATTGATAGCGGAACGATAGGCAAGGTGATGAGCGTTCAGGTGCGCTTTGCCGTGCCGCCACGCGATTTAGACTATACGGGCGGCAACAATCTGCCGTGGCGCTTGCAGCCCGATATAGCCGGCGGGGGATATTTTTATGATTTGGCTTCGCATCAACTTGACATGCTTCAGTATTTTTTTGGAGTGATAACAGAGGCTTCCGGCTTCTGTGCAAATCGCGGAGGATTGTATGAAGCGGAAGATTCCGTCAGTGCATGCTTCCGTTTTGAAACCGGACTTCCCGGCAGCGGTTCGTGGTGTTTCGTGGCTCATGAGTCGGCACGCGAGGATAGGATAGAGGTGGTTGGCGACGTAGGGCAGGTGAGTTTCTCTGTATTCAATTACGATCCGATATCGCTTTACACCTCAGCGGGATTGCAAACGATAAATGTTTCAAATCCTCCATACGTGCAGTTTCCGCTGATAAAGAACGTTGTGGAGCATCTTCAAGGCACGAGTGTGTGTACATGTACGGCTGTATCTGCCACTCCTGTGAATTGGGTTATGGATAGAATACTTGGTAAGATATAGTTGTTTGTGATGAGGGTTGAGTCGTGTTTCATTATCTGTTTGTTTCTCCTGCTTGTCGGGACGGCTTCCGTTTTTGCCGGTGGCAAGGGTGAAATAAACAAATTTCGCAAGACAATAAGGGGGCTCAGTTCCATCGACACAAACTATATAGAGCCTCAGCATTATAATTTTACGGTAATGTTGCAAGCTACCTATAATTATGATTTATACCAGATACGCAGTAACAACGGTCATGAAATGACTTTCTCGCCTGATGTGAAAATGAGAATCGGACCATATTTGGGCTGGAGATGGTTCTTTCTCGGGTATACTTTTGACTTGAAAAACATCTCATTCAGTGGCGACAAGCAGAAGCGTGAGCTCGATTTCAGCATATACAGCTCGAAACTCGGTATCGATCTATTCTATCGGCGAACGGGCAGTGACTATAAAATAAGGAAAGTAAACTTGGGTGAGAACGTGGATGCGAGCAGGCTTGAAGACGTGCCATTCGATGGCATCAGCGTCGGAATTACCGGCGCAAACCTGTATTATATATTCAATCATCGGCGTTTTTCTTATCCGGCGGCGTTCTCGCAGAGCACTTGTCAGAAGCTGAGTTGCGGCTCATGGATGGCCGGAGTGGGATTTACACATAACGATATGAAGCTCGATTACGACAAATTGCAGGATGTGGTGAGCAGCCGTTGCGAGCCGAACGACGTGAAAATTGACAGCGGGTTGATGTTCAACAGCGTGAAATACTACAATGTAAATGTCTCGGTCGGGTATGCCTATAACTACGTATTTGCAAAAAACTGGCTGCTCTGTGCCGGTGGGGCAATGGCCATTGCCTACAAACATTCTGACGGTGACACCAAAGACGGAGTGAACAACGGCTTTGATTTCAACAATATAAATATCGACGGAATTGGTCGTTTCGGTCTTGTTTACAACAATACAAGGTTTTATGCCGGTTCAAGTCTTATCATACGCACCAACAATTATCATAAATCCAGATTCTCATCGAATGAAGTTTTCGGCAATTTAAACATATATGTAGGATATAACTTCGGTAAAAAATCACATTACAAAAGAAAGGAGAAGAAAAGGAAATGAGAAGTCTTTTGGTCGTATTGGCGATGATGATAAGTCATGCTGCTTTTGCCTGTAAGTGCCATTATCTGCCGGAGGATAGTGTTTTTATCGTTAAAACGCTCAATAGTGCACGCGATTTGAAACACTCGGAATGCCTTGAATTGTTTTTCGCCCGCAAGTTTCTCGGCCGCCCTTACGTGGCTCATACGCTTGAAATATTCGATGATGAGCGTTTGGTGATAAACACACGGCAGCTTGATTGCACCACACTCGTGGAGAATGTGGCCGCTCTCACGATTTGTGCCAATGCCGGTAAGTTCGCGTTTGCCGATTATAAGGCTGCTTTACGGGCACTGAGATATAGGGGAGGGGCGCAGAACGGATACACGTCGAGGCTTCATTATTTCAGCGATTGGATAGAAGATAAGACAGGGATGGGGCTTGTCGGCGAGATACAGACTCCCAATCCTCCGTTCACGGCACTGCAACGGTTGAACATATATTATATGAGCACTCACCCAAAGGCTTATAAAGCTTTGGCCGCCGATGCCGGACTCGTGCCGATAATAAAGAAACAGGAACGCAGATTGACCGGAAAGACATATAGATATATACCCAAGGCGGCGGTGAGAAACACCAGACTTATGCGTGCTACGGTCAAAGATGGCGACATTATAGCCATAACCTGCAACAAAAAAGGGCTGGATATAGCACATCTCGGGTATGCGGTGTGGCGCAAAGACGGGCTGCATCTGCTCAATGCGTCGATGATTCACGGAAAAGTTGTGGAAGAACCGATGACGCTTCGCGAGTATTTGGGCAGGCATCCGAGTCATACGGGGATAAGAATAATAAGAATAAACAATAAAAACAATTAAACGATAAAACGATGGAACTACCTGATTTTATGAGTTATGCCGGCAAATTCTCGGCAAATGATTTTGTGGATAAGATATCGCGAATAGCAAAACGGGCCGGAGCGAAACTGGTTTATGCTGCCTTGATATTGTATTATACCTTGCAGAGCGATAGAGTCTCGAAGACAGACAAGGCCATGATAATAGGCGCTTTGGGGTATATGATAAGTCCGCTCGATGTAATTCCCGATGCGATACCTATCGTCGGACTTACCGACGACCTCACCGTTCTTATATATGTGTTGAAGAAAGTGTGGACAAACGTTGAGCCGGAGATAAAGGATAAGGCCAAGAGTAAACTGTCGAAATGGTTTGACGAAGATGAAATGGCTGAGATAAACGATCTCTTCAAGGATTGATTAAGTCAATGATGAGGATACAAAAAAGCGGCTGATACATCTGTCAGCCGCTTTTTGTGGAGGTACCTAGCAGAGTCGAACTGCTCTACACGGTTTTGCAGACCGTTACCTAACCGATCGGCCAAGGTACCATTGATTTCTCATTTGCGGTTGCAAAGGTAATGCTTTAATTTTATCCTACCAAATTTTTCTTATGCTTTTTTATTGTAACATGCAGGTTTCTTGCTTTTCAAAGAGCCTTTTTCATGTCTCACTTTCTGCATCTGTTCTTTTAAGACACATCCTTTGCATCCGCGACAAGGGTCTCCCGCATGTGTGAAAGCCTTGTAAATCCGTATAGCCGAGTATATCACGGCGATGCCGGTGACAGTCAGCGCGATGATGGTTTGCATGCTTTTGTGTGATATTATATTTGCGTCAGTTTGCGAAGCAGATTTTTGTTTATTGCCTGTATGCGTCGTCCCTGCTTCTCGATGTCTTCCCTTACATTATTAATATTATTATAGAATCCGGAGAAAGCGTTAAGGAAGAAGTTAGGTTGACAGGTATCTTCCGTTATATCGGGATTGATAACGATTTTTATTCCTTTCTCTTCAATGTGCACGTTGATATCTTCTCCTGTCATTATCGGGTCGCCGTCATAATGTATTGCCCCCGGACTGCTGCGGTGAATTCGTATGCTTTTTGCCCTGAAAGTCTTAATTTTGGAGTTCTTATTGAGCGTTTTGTTGAGCAGGTCGATACTTATTTGCGGAGCGTCAAACACATCAAACGGTTCCATGATTATCACATCCATCAGACCGTCTGTCATTGTCGCTTTTGGGGCTATGTACGCATTGTTGCCGTATTGCGACGCGTTTGCGCATGCTATTAGGAATGCTTTATACTTCTTTGCGCCGGTCTCGTCTTCCACTTCGTATGTCTCCGGTTCGTATTTCAATCCTTCTTTGAGCACATTCTCTATATACGTGATAGGCCCACGCTTGCCTGCTTCTGCAAATTTGAGGCTTATGAAAGCGTCGAAGCCCATTCCGCATGTGCAGAAAAACGGCAACTCGTTGATAACCCCATAGTCGAGGGCCTCTATTTTGTAGCTGTTTATTATGCCGATGGCCTTGCGTATGTCCATCGGTATGCATAAATGGCGCGCCAGTCCGTTGCCCGAGCCACGCGGTATGATGCCGAGTGCAGTATCCGTGTGCACGAGTGAGCGTGCCACTTCGTTCACTGTTCCGTCGCCTCCCACGGCAACAACCGTGTCTATTCCTTCCGCGACGCATCTGTTTGCTATCTCTGCGGCATGACCGGCATATTCGGTGAGACATATACGACTGTCGAAAATGCTTTTGTCGAGTGTCTCATCGATAATCTTCGCCACGTCTTCTTTGCCGTGAGAACCGGATATCGGGTTTAATATGAATACAATACTTTTTTTGCCTGTCATACAAATGCAAATATACGAAAAACGTTTATAATTATAACCACTTGACAACCAAAAATGGATAAAACGTGCATTTATTACGAAAAAATTACACAGATTGATAAAATTTTGCTATCTTTGCAGCCTGTAAAATACAAAACCATTACTTGTTAATTTAAAAAATGGGACAATTACAAGAAAGATACAAGAGCTATCGCGAGCCTCAGAAGTATATGGCGGCCGACGTATATCCTTATTTTCGTGCTATTACAAGCAAGCAAGGCACAGAAGTCGAAATGGGCGGACATAATGTTTTGATGTTCGGTTCAAACGCTTACACCGGTCTTACCGGCGACAATCGTGTAATACAAGCAGCCAAGGATGCTCTTGATAAATATGGTTCCGGATGTGCCGGAAGCCGTTTCTTAAACGGAACGCTCGATCTTCACGTTCAGTTGGAGAAAGAGTTGGCCGAGTTCGAAGGCAAGGATGATGCCCTCTGTTTCTCCACCGGATTTTCCGTTAACGCCGGAGTGATAGCCATGGTCGTGGGGCGTGGCGATTATATCATCTGCGATGATCGCGACCACGCCAGCATTATAGACGGTCGGCGTCTGTCGTTTGCAAAGCAGTTGCACTATAAGCACAACGACATGGACGATTTGGAGTCTATACTCAAATCATTGCCTCACGAAGCCGTAAAGCTCATTGTGGTAGACGGTGTGTTCTCGATGGAAGGAGATTTGTGCAAACTTCCCGAACTTGTGGAGCTTAAACATAAGTACAACTGTTCCATCATGGTGGACGAGGCGCATGGACTCGGAGTCTTCGGCCGCAACGGCCGTGGTGTTTGCGACCATTTCGGGCTCACGGACGAAGTGGACCTTATAATGGGAACATTCTCAAAATCGCTCGCGAGTATCGGAGGATTTATCGCCGGCGACAGCGATACCATCAATTTCCTGCGTCACACTTGCCGCACATATATATTCAGTGCATCGAATGCTCCGGCCGCCACGGCAGCGGCAATGGAGGCGTTGCACATTCTCAAAAGCGAGCCGGAACGCATCGAAGCGCTGTGGAAAGTCACGAAATATGCGCTGCGCCGTTTCCGCGAAGAGGGATTTGAGATTGGTGAGACGGAGAGTCCTATCATTCCGTTGTACGTGCACGATGTTGAAAAAACATTCTTGATAACCAAGCTCGCTTATGATGCCGGTGTGTTCATCAACCCGGTTATCCCGCCGGCATGTGCTCCGCAAGACACTCTCGTGCGCTTCGCACTGATGGCAACACATACCGAAGAGCAGGTTGAGCGCGGTATACAGATACTTAAAAAGATATTTGTAGAACAGGAAATAATAAAATAATTGTTTAAAAACTTGCATTGCTCGATAAAAGTTGTTACTTTTGCAGCCGCAAAGATGAACACTGTCATCGGGCATCTTGCAGCGGGGTGTAGCGCAGCCCGGTAGCGCTCCTGGTTTGGGACCAGGCGGCCGCAGGTTCGAATCCTGTCGCCCCGACGTAAAAAGAGAATCCTTTTGGGTCCTCTTTTTTTTTTTTGTTACGGCCGGAGAAAGTGGAGAATGAAGTGGATGCCGGCAAGTGGAAATGTCTTTAATTCCAAGCGAGTTTGCGATTAACTCCTAAAAAGACTCTGCAACACCCTCTCGGGTGGGCCTTAACAATTCGACCTTGCGTTTAACTAAAAAAAAGCAAACGGGAAGTAAAAAATCGACACAAAATATTTTCGCGAAGTAGGTTTTGTTAACTTAAAATATTTAACTCAAAAGACGTTTATTTAATATTTGTAAACAATCGAGCACCCACTTTCACCACTTTTTGCCTCTTTTTGCCTTGCAATAAGGCCGTAATTGCATTGCGTTTACGGCCTAACGGGAGTGCAATTAGGCCGTAATTGGAATGCAATTACGGCCTAATTGGAAAACAATATGATTTTCAAGGCGGTGAAAAACGGTGTAAATCCGTGTAAGTATTTATTATACAGGTATTTACATAAAGTGTTCCATAATTCGCTTATTTGCGAGCTCGAAACTTTTTTTTCAGAAAAACGCATTCTCAGCGACGTTAACATAATATATCTTGACACTTTGTTTATGTATATTTAACCAAAAACGAGTGAATTGTTAATTTGGGATGGCGAAATGAGTGCATGGTTTTATGCCTGAAAAGATGACGTTTTTCGCTATTTTTTCGTAAAAGCGAATAATAATAGTAAAAAATATTTGGCGATAGCCGATTATTCCTTAACTTTGTCATTGTGGACTTGCGCCTTTCGGAGTGTCGTATTTACCACACAAATAAGAATATATAAAAAATACGATTATGACAGTAGGAGACAGAATTCCGGATGTTCTCGGCACAGACCAGAACGGTAATGAGATAAAAAGTAGCGACTATCGCGGTCGCAAGTTGGTGCTTTACAGTTATCCGCGGGCCAATACTTCCGGCTGTACGGCCGAAGCATGCTCTTTGCAGGCGCACAAAACGGAGCTTGAGGCGGCAGGTTATGCCGTCATAGGCGTCAGTAAAGACAAGCAGGCGGCACAGAAAAAGTTTGCCGATGCCCACGGGCTTGAATTTCCGCTTATAGCCGATACCGATACCACATTGCAGCAAGCACTCGGCTGCTGGGGCGAGAAAGTGGCTTGCGGCCGACGCACAATAGGCACGTTGCGCACAACCTATCTTGTGGACGAGGATGGTGTTATCGAGAAAATATTTACTCCGAAAGAGATAAAGACAAAGATACATGCCGAGCAGATACTCGACTATATCGGTGGCAAGTAGTGATGTATGATGCAAGTATGGATAAGTGCCGTCGGACTTTGCGGGGCGACGATATTGGGAGCTGTACTGGGCTTCTTGTTCAAGGAATTGTCTCGTGCGTGGAACGATACAGTGCTGGGCTATTGTGCCGGTGTGATGCTTGCCGCGTCGACGTTGGGACTCATCGTTCCGGCGTTTGAACTGTGCGGTGCCGGCGGTTGGTGGATGGTTGTCGGCGGCGTGCTCGGCGGAGCGTTGTTCCTCAATGTTCTCGACCTTGTCACTCCGCATCTTCATCATATCACCGGTCTTTCTGCCGAGGAACATACAAGCAACAAGCATCTTAAAAACATTCTGCTGTTTGTCATGGCCATTGCCATCCACAAACTCCCCGAGGGGATAGCGGCAGGAGTGAGCATGAGCGATGTCTCGTCAGGCACTTCGTGGACGGTGTCGTTCGGAATAGCGTTGCAGAACGTGCCTGAGGGTATGGTGATAATAGCCCCGCTGCTCATGGCCGGCGTGTCGCGTATACGTACTTTTATCATCTCTGCCGGCATCGGTTTGCTCGAAGTGGCCGGCGTGTGGATTGGCTATGCCCTCGGCAGCGTGTCGATGACATTCCTCCCTGTCATGCTCGGCTTTGCGGGCGGTGCCATGCTGTATGTCACTTCTGACGAGATGATACCCGAGGTGCATGCCAACGGCCGTCATAAACAGGGCACGTATGCCTTGCTCATTGGTTTTATGACGCTTATCGTTGTGGAGAAGATATTCGAATTCTGACATCTTGTTTGCCCTGTGGCAGACTGTCTGCGGCTTTCTGTCTCGTATCGTTATTCGTTGTCGATACGCCGTATCACTTTGCATGGATTTCCCACGGCAAGCGAATTGGCCGGAATATCCCTGTTGACCACGCTTCCCGCACCGATAACCGAGTTGTTGCCAATCGTCACGCCCGGCAGCACGCTGACTCCTGCACCTATCCATACGTTGTCGCCTACGGTGATGGGACGTGCATATTCCAATCCTTTGTTGCGTTGTTTCACGTCGAGCGGATGCCCCGCGGTGTAAAATCCGCAGTTTGGCGCGATGAAAACATTGTCGCCGAAAGATACTTTCGCCCCGTCGAGAATAACCATGTTTACGTTTGAATAGAAATTTTCGCCAATCTCAATATTGTATCCGTAGTCGCAGTAGAACGGCTGCTCGATGAGAAAATTCTTTCCTGTTTTGCCGAAAAGGCGTTTTATGATATTGTTCCTTGCTGTCTGCTTATGTGGTGTCAGACAATTGTATTCATGACAAATCACTTTGCATTTTTCTCTCTCGGCAATCAGTTCCGGGTCGTTGTTGGCATAGTAGAGTTCGTCTTTTTGGCATTTTTCTTTTTCGCTTTGCATATTTTTTATGTCATTGATTATGCTTATGCAAATATACAAAAAGGCGTTAAAAGCAAATGTCGGTATGCACATTTAATATTAAAATGCGCAATTTTAATGTTTTTTTCTTTGTCATAAGCGAGAAAAAGATTACTTTTGCATACATTACCGTGGTGTGCTCCGCCAGTATGTGGTATAGGGGCGCATTCCGACTGATTAACAATACAATATAAATTTTATGAGTTTGAAAATCGTAGTACTTGCAAAGCAAGTTCCTGACACAAGAAATGTGGGCAAAGATGCTATGACAGCCGAGGGCACAGTCAATCGCGCTGCGTTGCCCGCAATCTTTAATCCTGAAGATCTGAACGCTCTCGAACAGGCATTGCGTCTGAAAGAGCAAAACCCCGGTTCTACGGTCGGCATATTGACGATGGGACCTCCCCGTGCTGCCGAAATCATACGACAGGGGCTTTATCGCGGAGCCGACACCGGATGGTTGCTTACCGACCGTCTGTTTGCCGGAGCCGACACGTTGGCAACATCGTATGCGCTTGCCACGGCAATAAAGAAAATAGGTGATGTAGACGTTGTGATCGGTGGTCGTCAGGCCATCGACGGAGACACCGCTCAGGTGGGACCGCAGGTGGCTCAGAAGCTCGGGCTTAACCAAGTGACGTATGCCGAAGACATATTGAAGTGCGAAGGAGGTAAACTTACTATCCGCCGGCAAATAGACGGAGGCGTGGAGACAGTGGAAGCTCCCATGCCTGTTGTTGTGACTGTAAACGGAAGCGCGGCTCCCTGTCGCCCGTGCAACGCCAAGCTCGTGATGAAGTATAAACGCGCCACGGCTCCGATGGAGCGCACGGACGACATGCCGTACAAGGAACTGTATGCCGAACGCCCGTATCTCACACTTAACCAATGGTCGGTGGCCGATGTGGATGGCGACCCACAGCAGTGTGGTTTGAGCGGTTCGCCCACAAAGGTGAAAGCTGTGAAGAACATTGTGTTCCAAGCAAAGGAATGCAAGACACTCACGGGAGGCGATGCCGACATCGAATGCATGATAAAAGAACTTCTCAACGAGAAGATTATCGGATAATCACGAATAATGACATACGAAATTATGAATAATGTTTTTGTTTATATAGAGATAGAAAACACACAGGTGCAGGAAGTATCTCAAGAACTGCTCACCAAGGGACGCAAGTTGGCTAACGAACTGGGAGTTGAGTTGCATGCCGTTGTTGCCGGAACAGGAATAAAGGGAGCTGTGGAGGAACAGATATTGCCATACGGTGTAGACAAACTGTTCGTGTTCGATGCCGAGGGTTTGTTCCCTTACACATCGGCCCCTCATACAGATATTCTCGTAAACCTTTTCAAGGAAGAAGAGCCGCAGATATGCCTCATGGGTGCCACGGTGATAGGTCGCGACCTCGGTCCGCGCGTGTCATCTTCGCTCACCAGCGGACTTACAGCCGACTGCACGGAGCTTGAAATAGGCTCGTATGAAGACAAGAAGAGCGGCAAGACATTCGAAAAACTGCTTTATCAGATACGTCCGGCGTTCGGAGGAAACATCGTTGCAACCATCGTAAATCCCGAACACCGCCCGCAGATGGCCACAGTGCGCAGCGGCGTGATGCAGAAAGCCGTTTACGAAGGCTCCGCACGCAATGAGGTAGTATATCCGGAAGTAGGCAAATATGTGTTGCCGGAGGCTTTCGTGGTGAAAGTTCTCGACCGTCATGTAGAGGCTGCGAAGCACAATCTCAAAGGCGCTCCCATCGTAGTAGCCGGCGGGTATGGCGTGGGCAGCAAGGAAGGGTTCGATCTTCTCTTCAAACTTGCAAAGGAATTGCACGGTGAAGTGGGTGCGAGTCGCGCAGCTGTTGATGCCGGATGGGTAGACCACGACCGCCAGATTGGACAGACGGGAGTCACCGTTCACCCGAAGGTTTACATCGCCTGCGGCATCAGCGGACAGATACAACATATCGCCGGAATGCAGGATTCGGGCATCATTATATCCGTAAACAGCGACCCGGAGGCACCAATCAACAAAATAGCCGACTACGTGATAACCGGTACAGTGGAAGAAGTTGTACCGAAATTGATAAAGTATTATAAAGCAAACAACAAATAATAAAGGATTATCATGGCAAATTATTATAGCGATCATCCCGAATTGGAGTTCCATCTTCATCATCCGTTGATGAAGCGTATAGTTGAACTTAAAGAGCGCGGATATGAAGATAAGGACAAATTTGAGGATGCACCGGTAGACTATGAGGATGCGATTGAGAATTATAAACGTATTCTCGATATTACAGGAGACGTGGCAGCAAATGTCATCGAGCCTAATTCCGAGAGCGTAGACCTTGAAGGTCCGCATCTGGAAAACGGCAGAATGATTTATGCCTCCAAGACAGTTGAGAACATGGAGGCAACCCGCAAGGCCGGACTTTGGGGTATAAGCATGCCCCGTCGGTATGGCGGACTGAACCTGCCGAACACCACTTTCTCAATGCTTAGTGAGGTTATAGCGGCAGCCGATGCCGGATTTCAAAATATATGGAGCCTGCAATCGTGCATCGATACTCTATATGAGTTCGGTAGCGAGGAGCAACGCGAGAAGTATATTCCGCGTATATGTGCCGGAGAGACCATGAGTATGGACCTCACCGAACCTGATGCCGGTTCCGATTTGCAGCGCGTTATGCTCAAAGCCACATATTCAGAGAAAGACGGTTGCTGGCTGCTTAACGGCGTGAAGCGTTTTATCACCAACGGCGATAGCGACATTCACCTTGTTCTCGCACGCTCGGAAGAGGGTACACACGACGGCCGCGGACTCTCAATGTTCATCTATGACAAGCGTCAGGGTGGGGTAGACGTACGCCATATCGAGCACAAACTCGGTATACACGGCTCTCCTACATGCGAACTTACATACAAGAATGCCAAGGCCGAGTTGTGCGGAAGCACCCGCATGGGACTCATAAAATATGTCATGGCATTGATGAACGGTGCCCGTTTGGGTATTGCTGCGCAGAGCGTTGGCGTGGAACAAGAGGCTTACAACGAGGCTTTGGCATACGCGAAAGAGCGTGCCCAGTTCGGACAGAAGATAATAGAATTCCCCGCAGTGTACGATATGCTCAGCCGCATGAAGGCGAAACTCGACGCAGGACGCTCGTTATTGTATCAGACTGCGCGCTATGTTGATATATATAAAGCACTCGAAGACATCGCCCGCGACCGCAAACTCACTCCAGAGGAGCGTGCCGAGTTGAAGAAATACACCCGTTTGGCTGATGCGTTCACTCCGCTTGCAAAGGGTATGAACTCTGAATACGCCAACCAGAACGCCTACGATGCAATTTCTGTTCATGGCGGTTCGGGCTTCATCATGGAGTACAAGAGTCAGCGTTTGTTCCGTGATGCGCGCATATTCTCCATCTATGAGGGTACGACGCAGCTCCAAGTGGTTGCGGCCATACGCTATATCACCAACGGAACATGCCTTTCTATCATCAAGGAAATGCTTGAAAACGCTGTTGCTCCCGAGCTGCAAGCGCTCAAAGACCGTGTAGTTCCTATGGTGGCCAAACTCGAAGAGGCCATTGACAAGGTTAAGGCGGCCGACAATCAGACCGTTCTCGACTTCCTCGCACGCCGTCTTTACGAGATGACAGCCGACATAATAATGTCGCTTCTCATCCTCGACGATGCCACACGCGCTCCCGAACTCTTCACCAAGAGTGCCAACGTGTACGTGCGTCATGCCGAGGCCGAGGTTGAGGGACACTGCGGTTTCATACGTAACTTCCGTCCGGAGGACATCGAATTCTATGTAGCTCAACAGCAAGCATCGACTGAAGCATAACAGCATCGGTACAGATATATGAAAAACGAGCGCGTTCCCCAAAAGAGAACGCGCTCGTTTTTTTATGCTTTGTTCGTTCAGTTAATATACTGCTGATATATTTTCAGGCCGAAATCGGGGGTTATGGCGTATATATATTCGAAGATATCATCGCGGTTATGCTCGTAGTTTTCCCACACCTTGTCTTTCAGGAAAAAGTAAAACTCAACGGGAAGTCCTGTCGCTGCCGGCTCGAGTTGATGCACCATGCAGGTCATCGAGCCGTTCACTTCCGCGTGCTTGGCAAGATATCTTTCCACATATCGTCGGAAAGCGGTGAGGTTTACCGTGTCGGGTGTAATATCTCCGGCCTTGAAATATCCTTTCTCCACGAGCTTGTCGCAGAGCAATTCTCCCATCGGATGAATGGAATTGAAGTCGTAGTGTATCTTGCGCGATACCCTGCGACCGTCGCTTTCCTGCATTCCTATCCAGTTTTTGAACGAGTCGTCGACGAGAGTCTGCGGCGTGACGGTGACTATTGTGTTGTCGAAGTTGCGCACTTTGACTGTCGTCAGTGTTATGTCTTCCACCGTTCCGTCGGCTCCTGCCTTGGGAACTGTTATCCAATCGCCTTTTCTCATCATGTTGTTGCTCGTCAGTCTTATTCCTGCCACGAGTCCCGATATGGTGTCTTTGAAAACCAGCATCATTATGGCCGATGTGGCACCGAGTCCGGCAAATAATTTTGTCGGGCTTTTGTCTATTATTATTGCCATTACCGTTATTACGGCTATGAATATCATTACGATTTTCAACACTCCGCAGAACGAGTGGAAGTACTGTTGCGTCGACGAGTTGATGTTGTTGCCGAGCAGTTTTAGCGAGTTGATGAACACTATTGCCAGATTTGTCGACATCACTGTAATATATACCGCCGTGCCCCTTTCGAGTATTTCATGCACGGTGTCAAATTTGGTGAATATCATCGGAAGCAATATCCATATCACCACGGCCGGTACGATGCGGCTTGCCGCTTTCAGTATGTCGTCGCTCAAGAGAACATCGTCCCAAGTGGTTTTTGTGCGTGAGGTGATGTTCCTCACAATCGGAGTTACAATTTTCCTGAACAGTATTCCTGCCGCGGATGCCAGTATGATGGCAATGATCACGAGCAGAATAAACCGTACCACGGTAACGGCTGAGCCGGTAATACCGCACATTTGGATGAATTGTTCAACGTAATATTCGATTCGTAGCATTTTTTTGTTGTTTTTATTGTTTAATGGTTTAATTTAGGATGCAGTGCCATGCCTGCCGTTTTTTTCGGCTTTTGTGTGTCTTTGAGTGTTACGGCCGGCATAATGCCGTGCACACCTTGTCTTGAAAAGCCTTGCCTTTGCTGCCGTTCATCAGTCCCTGATTTATTATTGCGAAACAAAGCAGGTGGCCGTTTGCCGCCGTACAGTATCCGGCGAGCGACCTTATTCCCGTCAGTGTTCCTGTTTTTGCGTGTACGTTGCCATCCGCCGCGCTGCCCCGCATTCGGCTTTTCAGCGTGCCGTCTTCTCCCGCCACCGGCAATGAGTGGTATAGATGGTTGAATATCTCACTGTTTTTGTAGGCATATCGCAGCAGTGCCACTTCGAGTTCGGCCGATACGTAATTATAGAGCGACAGTCCGCTGCCGTCGGCAATTTTATAGTTTGCAGGCTGCAGTCCGCTTTTTCTTATCAGGTTGCGTATCGCCGTCCTTGCGTGCACGGCCTTTGCGGGTTTGTTTCCGCTTGCGGCCGCAATCTGGTAGAACATTGATTCGGCGAAAAGATTATCGCTGTCTTTCATCATCCGCACCAGTATCTGGTCCATTGTATGAAAACGGGTGCACACGGCAAACGCTCCGGCGGGCACTTCCCCCTCGGTGTTGAAAGCCTCCACCGTCACTCCCGCCTCTCTTAGTTCCTCGACGAAGCGTTCGGTAAAAATATCTTTTCGAGATATCAGCAGTGGCGACAGTGTGGGATTTTTATCGTCCCAGCACCATCCTTCGCCCAGTCGGTCGCCGTCTTTCATTGTTTTGTCGGCCACTATCCGTCCCCTTATCGTGTCTACGCTCATCTGTTTGATGCTCTCCACAAACGCTTTCATGTCGTCGCTGTTGAACAACGGGTCGAACCCGCCCACGCAATAGATGTCGCCCGTGAGCGTGTTGTCGTTTATCTTGCCGGTATAATATAGCGATGTGCGAAACTGATACGACCCGCCGAGCCTGTCGAGAGCCGCCACGGCGGTGACAACTTTCATTGTAGATGCCGGCCTCAGCATTTGTTTGTCGTTGTGCCGGTAGATGATGCTGTCGGCCGTCAGGTCGTATACGAGCAGCCCCACTTGCGATGTCTTGAACATTTTGTTATCGAGCAGTTCGCTTATCGCGGCCTGTGCTCCTGCCGGCCACGGCAGTGCGGGGCATGCGGTGTCTACGGTATCGGCCACGGTGCTGTCCTGTTCCGCTTCCGTCTCGTTGTCTCTTTCCCGTTCGTCTTGCGCGGTTGCTGTCTGTGTCCAAGTATTCAGCGACAGGAAAGCGATGATAAAATAAATATAAAATCTGTTCATTAACTTTTAAAATAGTTATGCAAAATTACTCTATTTTGTTGAAAAAGCCAAGTGTTTTGTCGTTTGTTTTATCTGGTTGTTACTATGCTTTTTTGCCTGCCGTGCTGCTGGCTGTCACTCGCGGCGGGGATGTCGTGAATGGTGTGTATTAACATTTCAACTTTGCGTTTAACTAAAAATATGCAAACGAAAAGTAAAAACTCGATACAAAATGTTTTCGCAAAGTAGGTTTTGTTAACTTAAAATATTTAACTTAAAAGGCGATTATTTAATATTTGTAAACAATCGCATGTCGGTTTTTTCTCCTTTTCGTACATTTTTGCCTTGCAATAAGGCCGTAATTGCATTGCATTTACGGCCTAACGGGAGTGCAATAAGGCCGTAATTGGAATGCATTTACGGCCTAATTGGAAAACAAGGCGGTTTTTGAGGTGATGAAAAACGGTATAAATCGTTGCAAATATTTAATATACAGGCATTTATGTAAAATTGTTCAAAACTCGCGTATTTGCGCCAAAAAATTTTTTCTTGAAAAAGAATCGATTCTCAGCGATGTTAACATAATAATTTATGACACTTTATTTGTGATTGTTTAACAAAAACACGTAGAAGATGTTAAATAGGAGGTTTTGGATGTCAGATGTCAGATGCTACATGTTAAGTGCGCTAAAAAACGAAAAAATACCGCCGGTGGTTATTCATTGTAAATAAAAATAGTTACTTTTGCACCGTAATTAAAACAGCATTTATGGTTTTTAAATACGATTTTCTCGTAATCGGCTCAGGAGTGGCCGGTATGAGTTACGCCTTGAAAGTGGCAAGAGCGCACAAGGGCAAGGTATGTATCATTTGCAAAACGTCGCTCGACGAGGCAAACACTTCGTTTGCCCAAGGCGGAGTGGCATCGGTGACAAATCTTGCGACAGATAATTTCGAGAAGCATATCGAGGATACGATGATAGCCGGCGACTATATCAGCGACCGCAAGGCCGTTGAGCAGGTTGTGAGAAACGCCCCCGCGCAAATCCGCGAGCTCGTGGAGTGGGGCGTGAACTTCGACCGTCGCAACGATGGCGAGTTTGATTTGCATCGCGAGGGCGGACATTCGGAATTCAGAATACTCCACCATGCCGACGACACGGGCGCCGAAATTCAGCGCGGACTGATGGCCGCCGTGCGTGCCTGCCCCGACATCGACATAAAGGAAAATCACTTTGCCGTGGAGATTATCACCCAGCATCACCTCGGCGCGAGGGTGACACGCCGCACTCCGTATATTCATTGCTATGGCGCATACGTGCTAAATCCCGACACGGAAAAGGTGGACACCTACCTGAGCAAGGTCACGCTGATGTGCACCGGCGGATGCGGAGCGGTGTATCAGGCCACTACCAATCCGGTGATTGCCACCGGCGACGGCGAGGCAATGGTGTACAGAGCCAAGGGAACGGTGGCCGACATGGAGTTCGTGCAGTTTCATCCCACCGCGCTTTACCATCCCGGCGAGACACATCCCGCCTTTCTAATCACCGAGGCCATGCGAGGATACGGAGGGATACTGCGCCTGCCGAACGGCGATTCGTTCATGGAGAAATACGACAAGCGTCTTTCGCTCGCCCCGCGCGACATCGTTGCCCGCGCGATAGACAAGGAAATGAAAATCCACGGGCTCGACCATGTGTGTCTCGATGTCACTCACAAAAATGCCGAGGAGACCAAACGTCATTTCCCCAACATATATCAGAAATGCAAGACGATGGGTATCGACATCACCACCGACTATATCCCCGTGCGTCCGGCGGCCCACTACATGTGCGGTGGCATAAAGGTCGACCTCAACGGCCAGTCGTCTATCGAGCGGCTTTATGCCATCGGCGAGTGCGCGTGTACCGGATTGCATGGCGGAAACCGCCTCGCGAGTAACTCGCTGATAGAGGCCGTGGTATATGCCGATGCGGCGGCAAAACACTCTCTGGCACATGTCGACGAGTATGACTTCAATGACAAAGTGCCCGAATGGAACGACGAGGGCACGCTCACCAATGAAGAGAAAGTGCTGATAACTCAAAGCGTGAAAGAGGTGACGCAGATAATGAGCAACTATGTGGGCATCGTGCGCAGCGACCTGCGTCTGCATCGCGCGTGGGACCGTCTCGACATGCTCTATGAAGAGACTGAAAACCTGTTCAAGCGTGTGAAAGCGAGCCGCGACATCTGCGAACTTCGCAACATGATAAACGTGGCATATCTCATCACCCGGTGGGCAATAGAGCGCAAAGAGTGCCGCGGACTGCACTACACCACCGACTATCCGCTGCACGCCTACGACAAGAAGTGAATTTTGTGAAGATAACGATAAGACGTGCCGTGCCGACTTTATGTCATGCACGGCACGTTTCGTCTCTATATAAAGACGATGGACACTTGTTTTTTTACCGCCATGAAATAAAAACAGTTGCCGTTACTGTTTTTTCATTACTTATTTAGTATCTTTGCATATCTATTTACATATAATTAAAATAATACTCAGATATGAAAAAACTATTATCCGCTGTCTTCGTATTGGGCGCGTTGGCCGTGCCTGTGACGGCACAAAACCTTAAGCCGGTGGAAGATGTCAACAAGGTTATCGACAATACCCCCGACAGTATAAACAAGGCACTCATGGCACGACCCGCTCCGGGAACAACCCGAAAAGGAGACAAACCGGTGCTTTTCCTCATCGGTAACTCGACTATGCGCAACGGCACTTTGGGTAACGGAAACAACGGTCAATGGGGATGGGGATACTTTGCCCATAAATATTTCGACGCCGATAAAATCAGCGTCGAGAACCAAGCACTCGGCGGAATGAGCACACGCACATTCTATAACAAACTGTGGCCCGCTGTGCGCGCGGCACTGAAACCGGGCGACTGGGTGATAATCTCGATAGGACACAACGACAACGGACCGTTTGACGAGGGCCGCGCGCGTGCCGTGATAAAGGGCACGGGAAGCGACTCGATGGAAGTGACGATAAAGGAAACCGGCGAGAAAGAAACAGTATACACCTACGGCGGATACATGCGCAAGTATATTGCCGACTGCCGCGCCGCCGGAGCACACCCGATACTGATGTCGCTCACACCGCGCAATGCCTACGGCGAAGACGGAAAGATAGTGCGCAAGCCCCACGGAGCATGGCTCGAGGAGATAAGTCGCGAGCAGGGAGTGCCCTATATCGACCTCAACGAGATTTCGGGAGCCAAGCTCGACCGCTACGGAAAGTGGAAAGAGAGCTACCACTTCTATAAAGACAACATACACACGAGCAAGTTCGGAGCGGAGATGAACGCACGCTCGGCCGCCGAAGGCATTGCGGCCAATGCCAATCCTGCACTCAATCCGCTTAAAGCGATGATGAAAAATGTGGCTCCCGACACAATAGACGTGAAACGCGAGAAAGGCAAGCCCGTGGTGTTTATCACGGGAGACTCTACCGTGAAAAACGAGGATAAGGACGAAAACGGCATGTGGGGCTGGGGCTCGCAGGCATATACGGTGTTCGACGCTAAGAAAATCACATGCGTGAACTGTGCCAAGGCCGGCCGCTCGACACGCACATATCTCAACGAAGGACGGTGGGAGAGGGTTTACAACAGCCTTAAACCGGGCGATTTCGTGCTCATACAATTCGGCCACAACGACATAGGTCCCATCAATAAAGACCGTGCGCGCGGCACCATACCCGGCACATCCGACTCTACAAAGGTGTTTAAGATGGAGAAAGACGGCACATACGAGCTCGTGTACACGTTCGGGTGGTATCTCAAAAAGTTCATTCAGGACGTGCGCGAGAAAGGTGCCACGCCCATCCTCGTGTCGCTCACTCCGCGCAACGAGTGGCCGAAAGGCAAGATAGAGCGCCGCAACGACAGCTATGGCAAATGGTATCGCGAGGTGGCAGAGGCTACTGGAGTGGAACTTGTAGACCTTCACAACATCACCGCCGACTATCTCGACAAGAAATGCGGCAGCAAAGCGAAAGCCATGAAGTACTACAATCGTGACCATACACACACCTCTCTCCTCGGTGCCAAGACCAATGCCAAGAGCATCGCCAAGGGCTTGAAGGCGAACAAGAGCCCGCTGGCGAAGTATTTGAGGTAGGATTATTGGTTTTTATTTGGAGTTAATGGAGTTAAAGGAGTTATTGCGGACGCAGTCCGCAATAACTCCATTAACTCCCTATAATAATAAAAAATGATTGACAGAGCAACAGTAGAGCGAATATTGGATGCCGCGGAGATAGTAGACGTGGTTTCGGATTTTGTCACCTTGCGAAAGCGCGGGGTAAACTATGTCGGATTGTGTCCTTTTCACGACGACACAACCCCGTCGTTCTATGTCTCGCCGGCGAAAGGGGTGTGCAAATGCTTTGCATGTGGCAAGGGAGGAACGGCCGTTCACTTCATCATGGAGCATGAACAACTGTCTTACCCCGACGCTTTGCGGTGGCTCGCGAAGAAATACAGCATCGAGATAAAGGAACGGGAACTTACCGATGACGAACGGCGCGAGGCCAACGAGCGCGAGAGTATGTTCATTGTCAACGAGTGGGCGAAAGACTATTTCATTGACATAATGCACAATGATGTCGACGGTAAGGCCATCGGCATGCAGTATTTCCGCAGCCGGGGCATTCGTGACGATATCATGCAGAAGTTTCAACTCGGCTATGCCCCGGCACGGCGCGACGCCTTGTCGAAAGCGGCAATGGCCAAAGGATATAAAGAGGATTTCCTTGTCAAAACCGGACTATGCTATAAAAAGGATAACGGAGAACTCGTAGACAGATATTCGGGGCGGGTTATTTTCCCGTGGTTCAACATCAGCGGAAAGGTAAACGCGTTCGGCGGGCGGCTTCTCGACTCGCGCACCAAGGGCGTGCAGCAGAAGTATGTCAACTCGCCTGAGTCGGAAATATATCACAAGGACCATGAACTTTATGGCCTGTATCAGGCCAAACGCGCGATAGTAAAGGAAGACTGCGTGTATATGGTGGAGGGATATACCGACGTGATAGCCATGCATCAGTGCGGAATAGAGAACGTGGTGGCCAACTCGGGAACGGCTCTCAGCGTGTATCAGATACGTATGCTACACCGGTTTACGGCCAATGTGGTGCTTCTTTACGACGGTGATGAGGCCGGCATTCACGCCGCCATGAGAGGAACGGACATGTTGCTCGCCGAGGGAATGAACATAAAGGTTTTGCTTTTGCCCGATGGTGACGACCCCGATAGTTATTCCCGGAAGCACAGCGCCGAGGAATTGGTGACTTATATAGAAAAGAACAAGACGGATTTTATACAATTCAAGACCGACTTGCTGCTTAAAGGTGTCACCGATCCGGTGAAACGTTCGGAGGCTATCGGCAGCATTGTGCGCAGCGTTTCGGTAATTCCGAACCAGATAACACGCGATACATATATCCACGAATGTGCACATCGTCTCGGTATGAGCGAGCGAACGCTCGTCAATACGATGAACAATTTTATTCGCGGCGATGTGGAAAACAAGGCCAAAGAGGCCGAACGCGAGAAGAGAAAACTGCAACAGGAAGCCGAAGACGGGCAGCCGGAGAGTACAACCGCAACGGCGATATCGCCAAGAATAGGGCTTCACAGCGTGGCGGAACAGGTATCCGAAGTGGAGAAAATGCTCATACAGAACATCATACGGCATGGCGAGGAGATTATTTTCGACGGACTTGAGACGGAAGACGGGCAGACAGTGAGTCTCTCCGTGGCGCAATACGTGGACTACGACATGTCGCAAGACGGGCTCGCTTTCGGCAATGAACTTTACAACCGCATACTTGCCGAGGCGGCTGAGCATAGCGGTGACGAGGGCTTTTGTGCCGAGACATACTTCATGCACCACCCCGATGTGGAGATAAGCAGGCTCGCCGGTGAACTTGCCATGAACAGATACCGACTCAGCCGCAGCCTTGAAATGCCTCATAAGACAGAGAATTTGCGCCAAAGGGTAATTCATCTGATACTCGATTTCCGCATGGATATAGTGAAACGCCACCTTGCCGATATTCAGAGACAGCTGCGGCAGGCGGGCAACGACATGGAGCGCGTGATGCAACTGATGCACGAACACAAGGAAACACAACAGCTCCGGGACACTCTTGCCAAGCAACTCGGTAGCGATGTGATGGTGAATTGATGTTTGGTAATGTGCGCATGTGTTGCATCGGAAGAGGAAATGAAAATATTAAAAAGTGAAACAAGATAACAAGGATAATCATAATAAAAGATGTATTACATTCAAAAGACGATGGAAATATCCGCCTGTCACCGGCTGATGCTTGACTATGAGAGTAAGTGTACGCGCCGGCACGGGCACAACTGGATAATAACGGTGTTTTGCAAGGCGCGGGAACTGAACCAAAACGGGATGGTTTGTGACTTTACCGAGGTAAAGCATAAGATTAAAGACGTGCTCGACCATGGCGATTTAAACGAGATATTGCCTTTCAATCCCACGGCGGAGAACATCGCGCGGTGGTGTACCGAGCAGATACCGCAGTGCTATAAGGCTACGGTAAAGGAGAGTGAGGGCAATATTGCCACATATGAAGTGGACTGATAGAAACCGATTGTGACGTTATGAGATATTCCATATCGTATGCGTCTGTTTGGTATTTGATATGATATAGTTGTTATGAACGGAACAAAGAGAGTCAACGAGATATTCTATTCTCTGCAAGGTGAGGGGCATAATACCGGTCGCCCGGCGGTTTTCGTGCGCTTTTCTGGATGTAATTTGAAGTGTCCTTTCTGCGATACCGACCATTTTTCGGGGCGCGAGATGAGTGATGAAGAAATTCTTTCGGCCATTGTTTGTTATCCGTCGCGTTTCGTTGTTCTTACGGGCGGTGAGCCTTTGTTGCAGGTTGACGATGCTTTTGTGGCGTTGTTGCACTCTGCCGGTTTCGAGGTAGCAATGGAAACAAACGGCACACGCCCCGTCCCGGAGGCTATAGACTGGCTCACGGTGTCGCCAAAACAGACATTCGTGGGTGATGCAGGCCGTCCGGTCATAACACGATGCAGCGAGTTGAAATGCGTGTTTGACGGCGATTGCGATGTTTCCGATTATGGAATAGAGTCCGATTACTACTATCTGCAACCTTGTGATACCGGTGATGAGAAGCGTAACGCGGAGATAACGGCCGCGTGCGTGGAGTATATCAAGGCAAATCCCAAGTGGCGTCTGTCGCTGCAAACACACAAAATGGTCGGTTTTAGGTAGCTTGTCTGTAAGAAAAAGATAACAGTATAGTAACAAAATAAAAAGCATTTCGCCATGCACGAATTATATCTTACGCTCGTAATACTCAATGACATAATCGTCATTCTTGCCATTCTCCACGTGTTGATGGACAATCGTTTGCCGGCAAAGACGATGGCGTGGGCACTTGTTATATACTTCGTTCCGGTGGCGGGAATAGTGCTTTATTTTTTCTTTGGGGTAAACACGCGAAAGAAAAGGCTCGTGAGCGAGCGCAGCATGAACGAGATTACGAGGCGTTCGATGCTCGGCTTTGTCGGGCAACAGGACCTTCGGCTGCCTGAAAACCACAAACAGACAATTGATTTGTTTGTAAATCAAAGCATGGCATTGCCTTTCAAAGATAATTCCGTAGACATTTATACCGATGGTTACGGCTTTTTCCCGGCGTTGCTGGCGGCAATCGGCAATGCAAAATCCCATATACACATTGATATTTACATCTTTGCCGATGACCCTCTCGGGCGTATCGTGTCCGATGCGCTTATAGATAAGGCCCGGCAAGGAGTTGAAGTGCGTATTATTTATGATGACGTGGGATGCTGGAATGTCGACCGTCGTTTCTTCGAACGCATGCGTGAGGAAGGCATCGAGGTGTGTCCTTTTCTGCCGGTGCGTTTTCCATCGTTCACGAGTAAGGTTAATTACCGCAATCACCGCAAGATCATTGTCATTGACGGGAGCGTCGGTTTTATAGGAGGAATGAACATAGCGTTGCGTTATGTGAAAGGTGTCGACGGCCGTCCGTGGCGTGATACCATGACGAAAATCACGGGAAGTGCGGTTTATTCGCTGCAAAGGGAATTTCTTGTAGATTGGTATTTCGTCGACCGTACGCGCCTTTCCGACCGTAAATACTATCCTCCCGTTGTCTTGTCGCGTCACTACGATTGTCTGATACAGATTGTCACGGGCGGTCCCGCTACTCCGTTCCCGGAGATTATGCAGGGGTATATGCGCATAATCCTTGCCGCGCGCAGTTACATATACATCGAAACGCCTTATTTCATACCCACGGAGGCTATACTCTTTGCATTGAAAACGGCCGTACTCGGAGGGATAGACGTGCGTATTATAGTGCCGGAGCGTTGCGACGCGCGCTTTGTCGAGTGGGCCGGAAGATCGTATTTGCGTGAAATGGCTGACTCGGGAGTAAAGGTGTATCTGTATGAAGGTGGATTTTTACACAGCAAAATCCTTGTCTGCGACGACTCACTTGTCACCTGCGGCTCTACAAATGTCGATGCGCGCAGTTTTGAAAACAACTTCGAGTCAAACGCTTTCTTCTATGACAAGGAAGTGGCTCTGCGTTTCAAAGCGATATTCATGGAAGATTTGTCACGTTCCGTTTCGTTGTCGGCAAAAGCAGACCGTGTGCGGCCGGGCTTTTTCACGCGTCTTTGGGAGAGTCTTACTCGACTTCTTTCGCCGCTTTTGTGAAAAGCGAGAAGTTGACGCTTCCGTATGCGCGGTGTTCTTTAAAGTGTGTATGTGTGCTGAATTCATAGTCTTTCCCATGTTCGAGCACGAACACACCACCGTCTGTCAGCAGGTCTTTTTCGAATATTATATCGGGTATTTCCGCAAGGTTTTTGAGGGCGTATGGCGGGTCTGCGAAGATAAAATCAAACTGTTGCTTGCATGATTTGATAAATCTGAACACATCGCCGCGTATGGGGATGCAGGCATCCGTGCCGAGTTTGTTCAGACATTGTGATATGAATGCGTGGTGGTCTCTGTCCTGTTCCACACTCACCACCCTGTCGCAGCCTCGCGATACGAGTTCGAGCGATATGCTTCCAGTACCGGCAAAGAGGTCGAGAGCCGTAGCTCCGTCGAAGTCTGTGTATGCGTTCAGCACGTTAAATATGTTCTCTTTCGCGAAGTCGGTGGTCGGTCTTGCCTTGAACGAGCGCGGAACGTCGAACCGCCGGCCTTTGTATATTCCGGTTATTATTCTCATTTTATGGTCTGTCGTAATCCGAATTGTCTATCTGCCTTTCACATACATCGTCATCAGGTCGTATGGGATATCCTTTATTTGCGTCACCTGTGCACGGTTGAAGTCGCCCGCCGGGTTGATGATGTATGTTCGTTTTATGAATTTTCTCAGTTCTTCCGTAATCCATTCCTTGTCCGGAATGTTACCCACGAGGTGAATTTCGTCGCGTTCTTGGTCGAGCATGAGCTGTTTCCACACGTATAGCAGGAAATAAAGAGAGTCTTGTGCGTTTGTCGTTTCAAATGTGTTGCAGTATTTGAAACGGTGTTGTGTGAACGAAAAGAGTTCCAGTTGCCCGTCGTGGAAGTATCCGTAGAGCTTGTTTCTGTTGCCGGTGAAGCTGCGTTGGTGCATGTAACGCCACACGGGAGTCATTGCGCATACGAATGTGGGGTATTTGAAATTGTCCTCGATAACGAGTTTTAAGTCTTTGTTTATCGAGAAAACAGCCACCGTGTTAAGGTCGGGCAGCACGTTGTGCATCACCATATCACTGTTGCTTGTCGTGAAAGTGTGCCGGTAGAGCATATCCTTCTCACTTTCGTTAAACATGTCTGTGGGCATCAGCATGGTGGGAGATACAATAATTACCGTAGCTCTTTGAAAACCTTCTGCCGGCATGTCGGCCGTTTTAAGAGCTTCTCTGAGGTTAGCCGCCATCGATATTCCGCTTTTTACAGTGTAAGGCTCATACGCGACCGAGTTTCTCCCGTCTGCATTTATCACTGTCGAGAATGAAAGAGAGTGGCTTCCAATCCTTATTGTCAGTCTTCTGTTGTTTGTCGTTGAGGCTGTGCCGATAGTGTTCATTGTAGAGTATTGCAATATGATGATGACATGTTTATTTTTTCTTTTCCCAATTTCCGGCGTTGCCGTTGTCTTCTGTCAGGCTGCCGATGCGCAGCCCGGGAAACAATCCGGAGCTGTTCGCTTCTTCTGTTATGGCGTTCACGGAGTTTCGGTCGAGCCCCTCGAGATAGTCGGCATATTCTGCTCCGCACTCCATCAGTTGTATTGTCTCGCCCGCTCTCGACATTGTTGTGCCGGTGGTGAGGCTGAATTCTTTTTTGTCGCTGTGTGGAATGTATCTCAGCGAGTCGGCTATCCACCCGCCTTTGACGAGTGTCTCGAGCGTCGGGCAATATTTTCCGTTGGCTTTTTTGAACGCTTCTTCGGCATGTCTTATTTTTATCAGCCGTCTTTTCACGTCTTTTTCTCTTGCCGTCCGTTCTTCGTCAAATGCCAACGGGGCTGAGATGCCGGCCACGCACAGGTATGCGAGCAGCACCACAATCCCTGCCAAAAATATGTTTATGGCATTTCCTCTTATCTCCATCTGCCGTTAATCTCATTGTTACCGACTGCAAAGATAATCAATAATTCTCAATAGCCTTTATTCTCTTCTTTGTTTTCTTGCGTTTTTTCCATGTCAGAAGGTCAACGAAGTCGAATGTAACAGTGGCCGTTTGTCTCGGAGCTGTCAGCGCGGCTTCCTTTATCGAGTTCATCACGACAGGCGAAATTTTGCGTGCCTTGCCCTTAACCACAACCTCGTTGAGCCTGTTCATGCCGGGCAGAAGCTCTATCGTGTCGGTCAGTTCGGGGCGGTTCATGGTCCGGGTTTCATAGCGCGAATGTTTGAAAGTGAGAGTCTTCACCGAGTCGGGACAGACAAACACGCCGGTATATTCGGTTTTTGTGCGGCACGAGTCGATATTGTCGAATACGATTGTGACATCCTTTATCGGAGTGCCTGTCTCCATGTCGGCCACAACATAGCTTTGTTGTGCCGGTGCTCCGGCGCAGTAAAGCGTCATTGCGGCCGCTGCTGCATATTTATGTAGGATGTTTGGCATATCGTGTTCGCTTTTATTATCGTATGTATCTGTGAACCCGTTTGTAAAGGGATTTTTTGTTTTTTGCTTTTCAAAGTTATAAAATAATAATCGGTGTACCTTGTTTTTGATATGTTTTTTACTGTTAGATAATAATGATTAACAGATAAAAACCTTTGACATGATTACAATGTGACATGATTACAAATACTTTGTGACATGATTACAAATATTTTGTAATGTGATTACAAATATTTTGTAATGTGATTACAAATACTTTGTAATGTGAGTACAAAAGTCTTGTAACGGGACTACAAGAGCCTTGTATAATGTTAAAAAGGGCGGTTTTTGTCTCTGCTTACTAAAAAATCCGCCTTTTCTTCTTACCTTTGCGTTTGTGATAAGCGAAGAATTGACATACAGAGTGCGGCAGTCGATGGGCTTGGAGCCAACCGGAGAACAGACAGTGGCAACGGAAGCATTTGCCCGCTTCATGACAGATACCGGCGACAGGGCTGTGATGGTGATGCGGGGAGCGGCCGGTACGGGTAAGACAACGCTGGCGGCGGCCGTGGTCAAGGCACTTGTGGCGTTGCGGTGGAAGATTGTTCTGCTCGCCCCGACGGGACGCGCGGCCAAAGTTTTCTCGATATATTCCGGTTGCAAGGCGCATACGATACACAGGTGCATATACCGTCAGAAAGCGTTGGCGGCCGACATGTCGGGCTTTCGGTTGAGCGACAATCTGCATTCCGACACATTGTTTATCATAGACGAGGCATCGATGATATCCGACAGTGGCGGGGAGTTCGGCTCGGGACGGTTGCTCGACGACCTTATAGAGTATGTGTATGGCGGGCGAAACTGCCGTATGATGCTCATCGGCGACCGCGCACAGTTGCCGCCCGTGGGCGAGACGGAGAGTCCGGCGTTGTCGTCAGATGTATTGTCGGCGTATGGTCTGCGTGTGTTCGAGGCCGACCTGAGTGAGGTTCTCCGTCAGAGTGCCGAGTCGGGCATATTGTATAATGCCACGATAGTGAGGCAGATGCTTTTCGCCGGAGATGGCATGGTATTGCCACTGGTGCGCTTTGCCGGTTTTGCCGACATCGTTTCCGTGCCCGGCAGCGAACTTATTGAGACGCTGGCAGGCAGTTATAGTGCTGTGGGTATAGATGAAACGATGGTTGTCACGCGCAGCAACAAGCGCGCCAACATATACAACAACGGCATACGAAACATGGTTCTCGGTTGCGAAGAGGAACTGTCGACCGGCGACATGGTGATGATTGTGAAAAACAAATACCTCAATTTAAGTGAAGAACGAAGAGTGAAGAGTGAAGAATTTGCCGGTGCGGTGAAAGAAAATGTCACTGCGCAGCCCAATTCTTCATTCTTCATTCATCATTCATCATTCAAAGAAGATTTCATTGCCAACGGCGACAGGGCTGTTGTGCGCCGCGTGCGGAATGTGCATGAGCAGCACGGGTTTCGTTTTGCCGACGTGACGTTGGAATTTCCGGATTATGATAATGCCGAGTTATCGACAACTGTTGTTCTCGACTCGCTCGCATCGGAAGGGCCGGCACTCACGCGCGAACAAAACGAACGACTGTTTAATTCTGTCATGGCCGATTATGCTGACATACCCCGTAAGGCCGACAGGTTGAAACGAATGAAGGAGGATAAATATTATGGTGCAATGCAGATAAAATATGCATACGCCGTGACGTGCCACAAGGCGCAGGGCGGACAGTGGGCGCATATATATGTGGATCAGGGATATATGACCGATGACATGCTCACTCCCGACTATATACACTGGCTCTACACCGCTTTCACACGTGCCACGGAGAAGCTCTTTCTCGTCAACTGGCCGAAAGCGCAGACTGTATCGGAAAGCTGAAAAATATATTGATAATGCTATATATAACTCAAAATATCGGTAGATTCAATCTCGAAGAGGCTCTTGCTGCCATGCCGCCGTCGCGCCGTGCAATGGTGATGGAGCATAAGAACGAGAGTGCACGCCGCGCAGGAACGGCGGCATACATGCTTCTCAGGCAGGCCCTGAGCCTCGAATACGGTATCGGCGAGGCCGTGGAACTGGGCATAGCCGCGGGCGGCAAGCCGTTCATCATCGGACACGAGGAGATTTTTTTCAATCTCAGTCATTGCCGCACGGCGGTGGCTTGTGCGGTAAGCAAGGAGCGGATAGGTGTCGACGTAGAGACGATACGCCCATTCAATGAGAGTCTTGCAAGGCGCGTCCTCAGCGGAGAGGAGCTTGACGTGGTGATGGCTTCGGCACGGCCGGACATAGCTTTCACGCGTTTCTGGACGATGAAAGAGAGCTATCTCAAGATGACGGGTGATGGGATAAGGTGCGACCTGAAGACGGTAGACCTTGGCCGCTCATGCTTCGAGACAACCATAAATGCGGATGCCGGATACGTCTGCACCGTGTGTAAAGACAGATAACTAAATTAAAGGTAATGATAACAATATTTACAGCATTGGTGGCAATGGCCGCAGGCATCGCCGCCACATACGTGATGATGCGCGGAAGGGTGTCGGCGAAAGAGCGGGAGATTACCGGCCGCACGATAGAGCAGGAGCGCACGGCCACCGAACTGACAATAAGGAACGGCCAGTTGAAGCAACTTTCGGAGCGTGCTGAGGCTTTGGAGACCGAGAACAAGACACTCGCTTCGAGGGCGGAGGCCCTTGCCCGCGAGATAGAGATGCTGCGCGAGCAGGCTGCCGGCGAGGCGAAACGCCGCGAGGAGCAGTTTGCCGAGCAGCTGCGCACGGCACGCGAGCAGCTGGCCAACGCCGCCACGGCCATCATGGAGCAGAACGCGCGCAAGCTGAAAGAGCAGAACAGCGAGAATATAGGCCACATCACCCAACCCCTCAAGGACGCCATCAGCGACATGCGCAAGGCCATCACCGACAACATGAAGGACTCGGCGCAGCACTCGGCATCGTTCCGCGAGCAGATAAGGCTGATGATGGAGAGCAACCGCGAGATAGGGGAGAAGGCCGAGTCGCTGGCCAACGTGCTCCGGCGCGACAACAAGGCGGCCGGAAACATGGGCGAGATAATCCTCGGCGACCTGCTTGCCTCGCAGGGACTGACCGAGGGCATACACTACGAGGTGCAGGCGCGGCTGCGCGACGAGACCGGGCGGGCGCTGAAGAACGACGACACGGGACGTGAGATGCAGCCTGACGTCATACTGCACTATCCTCAGGGGCAGGACGCCATCATCGACTCGAAGGTCTCCCTCACGGCATATCAGCGCTATGTGAATGCCGAGACGCCCGAGGAGAAGGACCGCCACCTGCAGGATCACATAAAGAGCGTGCGCAGCCACGTCACCGAACTGGCGCGAAAGGACTACAGCCGGTATGTCAAGGCGCCGCGCGAGGCCGTCGACTTCGTCATCATGTTCGTGCCGTTCGAGTCGTCGCTGCAGCTCGCACTGGCCAATGACCCGACGCTCTGGCGTGAGGCTTTCGAGCGAAAGGTGTTCATCACGGGCGAGCAGAACCTGCTCGGAATACTCCACATGATACACATCGCATGGGTGCAGAACCAGCAGGCGGAGAATCAGGAGAAGGTCTTTGGCATCGCCGAGCAGCTGATAGACCGCCTCGGCGACTTCATCCGGCGCTACAACACGCTGGGAGACACGCTCGCGAAGGCGCAGAAAGACTATGACTTTGCAAACAACAAGCTGATAACCGGTGCGCAGAGCGTGGTGAAGAAGGGCCGCGAACTCGTAGACCTCGGTGCCAAGGAGAACCCCAACCGCCGCATACCCAAGCCCGAAGACGACATCGCGGGCATAGAAAAATAAGATTTTGAATAATGGAAAACCCTGCCGGGCGGAAGATAATACATGTGGACATGGACGCGTTCTTCGCCTCCGTGGAGCAGCGCGACCATCCCGAGCTGCGCGGACTGCCGGTGGCCGTGGGGCACGACGGTCCGCGCGGTGTCGTGTCTACGGCAAGCTACGAGGCCCGGCGGTTCGGCGTGCGCTCGGCAATGCCCATGTCGAAGGCAAAGCGGCTGTGCCCACAGCTGATAGTTGTGAATGGCAGTCATGCCCGGTATAAGGCTGTGTCGGAGGCGGTGCACGCCATCTTCACCGACTATACCGACATCATCGAGCCGCTCTCGATAGATGAGGCTTTCCTCGACGTCACCGAAAACAAGCGCGGCATGCCCCTCGCCGTCGACATTGCGCGGGAGATAAGGCAGCGGATACGCTCGGAGCTGCATCTGACGGCTTCGGCGGGAGTGTCGTACAACAAGTTTCTGGCAAAGATTGCGTCGGAGGTTAGAAAGCCGGATGGGCTCACCGTCATTCATCCCGACCGTGCGCTCGACTTCATCTCGGGACTGAAGATAGAGGATTTCTGGGGTGTCGGGCCGCGCACGGCCGAGCGGATGCACTATATCGGCATCTTCACCGGTGCCGACCTGCGCCGCTGTTCGCTGCGCCACCTTACCGAAGTGTTCGGCAAGATGGGGCGCACTTATTATGATTTTGCCCGCGGCATAGACCTGCGGCCCGTCGAGACGGAGTATGTCCGCAAGTCGGTGGGCTGCGAGCAGACCTTTGCCGAGGACATATCCGTGCGCTCGGCGGTGCTGATAGAGCTGTACCACACGGTTCTCGAACTCGTCCGCCGCATTGAGAAAGGGCACTTTGAAGGGCGTACATTGACGCTGAAAGTGAAGTATTCCGATTTCACGCAGATAACGCGGAGCATCACCCAGAGCCGCATCCTCACCTCGAAAGACGACATCCTGCCCGTGGCCAAGCGCCTGCTGCGCGAGGTCGACTACTCGGTCGCCCGCCCGATAAGGCTCATCGGCCTCTCCGTGTCAAACCCGTCGCTCGAAGCCGACATGCACAGAGACGAATGGGTGGAGGGTTATTTGGAGTTTGAGGAGTGGGATTCAGTATAGAAACAAGCCCCTGTCTGTATGTATTCACGCGCTGTGTAGGGACCTATTCTTGTATTTGTCCGCAGCCCGTAAGGGCTAAGAAAGGCCATAGAAAATGCTTTTTTCGTATAAAGATTAAGTTAATGCGGTTGTAATGACTTAGTCCTTACGGGCTGCGGACAAAGACAAGACTCTGTCCCTACTTGTCGGATGATATGTTGTTATGCCGGATTGACGTTGTAAAAATGCTTGTTTAGTGTTCGTTTTGGTATAATAAATAATACAAGCGGAGTGATGTCGCCTGCATTATTTTGTAGTCATTAATTAAATGGTTATTGTAGTATTAGATGCTACTGTCGCATCAACTTCGTATCCGACTTTCATTATTGCCTTGCCACCACAGGGGAAAGGAAGGCAAGTTAAACAGAAAACGACAACCGATACAGGAGTCCGATTGTTCCCTTTTATATATACATCAGATGATGTAAAGTTTACAATATCCCCATTGGGAGTGATTAAATTGCGTATTTTTATTCCAAGACGGCCTCTTGTTCCAAAGCATGTTGACCGCTTCGCTTCATATACAACGCCTTTAGCTAATGAACCGGCGGGTATGGCAATTCTACCATCAACGATAATATCTCTTGTAACTTGAAAGTCTACAGGCTCTCCTACATGCGCTTTTGCTCCTCTGACTTCTTTTGTAGCTTCTAAAGGAACGATTGTACCGGCTTTAATAGTAACTTGTTCTTTTTGTGCAAAACATGACAAACTTGCAGATACAAGTATAGTCAATGATAATAAAAAGTTTTTCATTCGTTTTATTAATATGTGCCAAATATCCCCGAAAATGGCTGTTACTATTTTTTAAGCGTGGGGACTATTGGATATTGTTTCTTCGAGGTTGTGGAAGAACCCGCATACAAACAATAAGCAATAGCCCACGCTATCAGATATAATATACCATTGACATGGATATAATAATCATAAGCGTGAGCATTATTGCTATCACCCCTGTATGCTTGAAACTTCCACATTTCGAAGAGGGATAATATCTTTAACGCTCTGTTTAATTGTCAATCCGTATGTAATGCCATCACAATGGCATTGCGGATAGATGCTGCAAAGATAGTGAAAAATGCACTATGAAAGTGCAAAAAACGAAAGAATTTGCACTTTTACAGTGCAAAATAGCGTCGGGATTGCACTGTTGCAGTGCAATCCCGACGCTATAATGGATTATAATGAGTCTGTAAAACGGACTGTTCCGCTATTATAATTTCGCCAGTTCGATGACCTTATCGACAGCGGAGCTCAGTCCGTCGGCGTTCTTTCCGCCGGCCGTGGCGTAGTGGGGCTGTCCGCCTCCGCCGCCCTGAATCAGCTTGGCGGCCTCGCGGACCATCTGTCCGGCGTTCAGGCCGTGGCCGCTCACCATGTCGTCGCTGAGCATCACGCTGATCATCGGTTTGCCGTCGGCCACCGTTCCTATGGCGCAGACGAGGTTTTCAGGCACTGCCTGACGTATCTTGAACACCAGATCCTTGGCCTCGGCCGGTCCGAGCGGCAGCACAGACGTTATCACCGTCGTGCCGTTGACCGTGCGTGCCTTGCTGACGAGCGTGTCCTTGGCGCGCTCTACGGCCTGCGCCTTGAACTGGTCAATCTCTTTCTTCATCGAGTCGTGCTCGTCGATATACTTGCTGATGACACCCTTCAGGTCCTTGGCGTTGTTGAAGAGGCCCTTGATGGCCTTAATCATGTCTTCAAGGCCGTACATCATCTCCTCGCATTCCTTGCCCGTCTTGGCCTCGATGCGGCGTATACCGGCGGCCACGCTGCTCTCGCTTACAATCTTGAACATACCTATCCGGCCTGTCGACGATGCGTGGATACCGCCGCAGAACTCGCAGCTCGGTCCGAACCGGATGACGCGCACCTTGTCGCCGTACTTCTCTCCGAAGAGGGCGATGGCTCCGAGCTTCTTTGCTTCCTCGATGGGGATGTCGCGATGCTCGTCGCGGTGTATGTCCTGACGTATCATGTCGTTAACCATCCGCTCTACGGCGCGCAGCTCCTCGTCGGTTACTTTCTGGAAGTGCGAGAAGTCGAAGCGCAGCGTGTCGGCGCTGACGTATGAGCCTTTCTGCTCCACGTGGTCGCCCAGCACCTGCTTGAGAGCATAGTCGAGCAGGTGGGTAGCTGTGTGGTTGGCGGCGCTGCCGTCGCGCTTGTCTGTGTCTACGCATGCCATGAACTCTGCCTCGGGGTTCTTCGGCAGTTCCTTCACGATGTGTACGCTCTGGTTGTTCTCGCGCTTGGTGTCGGTGATGACCACTGTCTCGGTCTCGCTGACGAGCACTCCGCAGTCTCCCACCTGTCCGCCCATCTCTCCGTAGAACGGCGTGTTGTCGAGCACCAGCTCGTAGTATGTATTCTTTTTCTGTGTCACCTTGCGGTAGCGCAGTATGCGGCAGTTGTGTTCGGTGTAGTCGTAGCCGACAAACTTCTGCTCGCCCGGCATCAGTTCGGTCCAGTCGGAGTTCTCCACCTGTGCGGCGTTGCGTGCGCGCTCCTTCTGCTTCTGCATCTCCTCGTCAAACTGCTGCCCGTCTACGGTCACTCCGTTCTCGCGGCAGATGAGCTCGGTGAGGTCGAGCGGGAATCCGTATGTGTCGAAGAGGCGGAATGCCTGAGCACCGTCGAGCTCGCTCTTGCCTTCAGCTTTCAGCTTCCCCATTGCCTCGTTGAGCATGCTGATGCCCTTGTCGAGCGTGCGCAGGAACGAGTCTTCCTCTTCCTTGATTACCTTGCCGATGAGCTCGCGCTGTGCCTTCAGTTCGGGATAGGCATCTCCCATCTCGCCGATGAATACCGGCAGGAGGCGGTGGATGAATGCCTCTTTCTGTCCGAGGAAGGTGTATGCGTAGCGTACGGCGCGGCGCAGGATGCGGCGGATGACGTATCCGGCCTTGGCATTGCCGGGCAGCTGGCCGTCGGCGATGGAGAATGCCACGGCGCGCAGGTGGTCGGCGATGACGCGCATGGCCACGTCGGTATTCTCATCCTTGCCGTATTCCATGCCCGAGAGACGCGAAATCTCCTTTATTATCGGCTGGAACACGTCTGTATCGTAGTTAGAGTGCTTGCCCTGAAGAGCGCGTACGAGGCGCTCGAAGCCCATGCCGGTGTCTATCACGTTCATGCCGAGCTTCTCGAGAGAGCCGTCTGCCTTGCGGTTGAACTGCATGAAGACGAGGTTCCATATCTCGATTACCTGCGGGTCATCCTTGTTTACCAGTTCGCGGCCCGGGGTCTTGGCCTTCTCTTCGGGTGTGCGCGAGTCGAGATGAATCTCCGAGCAGGGCCCGCATGGTCCCGTGTCGCCCATCTCCCAGAAGTTGTCGTGCTTGTTTCCGTTTATTATGTGGTCGGCCGGCACGTGCTTGGCCCATATAGCTGCGGCTTCGTCGTCGCGCTCGAGGTTCTCTTCTTTCGAGCCTTCAAACACCGTAACGTAGAGGTCTTTGGGGTCGAGTTTGAGCACGTCGACGAGATATTCCCATGCCATGTCTATGGCGCCTTCCTTGAAGTAGTCGCCGAAGCTCCAGTTGCCGAGCATCTCGAACATCGTGTGGTGGTATGTGTCGTGTCCCACCTCTTCGAGGTCGTTGTGCTTTCCGCTCACGCGGAGGCACTTCTGAGAGTCTGCGCGGCGGCGTGGCTCCGGCTCGCGTGTGCCGAGGATAATGTCTTTCCACTGGTTCATGCCGGCGTTGGTGAACATCAGCGTCGGGTCGTCTTTTATGACCATCGGTGCCGATGGTACGATGGCGTGTCCTTTCGACTCGAAAAACTTTTTGTATGAGTCGCGGATTTCGTTTGCTGTCATCATAATTATTTCGTGATTATAAAATTTATTTTCAGTTACGCGGTTGTGCGATAACAACGCAAACCGGATGCAAAGATACTCCGTTTTTGCAACATCTGCAAATCTTTTCTTTATTTATTAAGGTGGTTTTATAAATTCAAAACCATGCAACGCAAATTTATGGATTTTGTTACTTGGCCGAAGTAACAGTGTTATGTGGTTAGCATTACATTGCCACTTCGGTCAAGTAACAGTGTTACGTAAGCCGCGTAACATTTCCGGAAAAATGCCGCTGCAAGTCAAAAAAACATTGAAAGTTTTGCTTGTGCGCTCGGTTTGCACTATCTTTGCATTAAGATAGGCCGCGCCTCGGCAATTATTTTATAATAGAATTCAATAAAAATCGATGAATTATGGCACTCAATACGAATAAGAATTTGAAATTGTATTATTCCATTAGCGAGGTGGCTCGTATGTTCGAACTGAACGAGAGTACATTGCGTTATTGGGAGCGCGAATTTCCGTATTTGCGACCAAAAACGGCGGGACCGAGCAATGTGCGGCAGTATACGGACAAGGATATCGAGCAGATAAAACTGATATATAATCTTGTAAAAGTGCGCGGATTTAAGCTCGCCGCGGCAAAGAAGATTATCAGCTACAACCGTTCGGGAGCCGACAAGACAGCCGAGGTTCTTGAACGCCTTACCGGCATCAAGGAAGAGTTGCTGGCACTGAAGCATCAGTTGGATTATTTGGAGTGACAAGTAGGTAGTGTTGATTATTGAAATAATTATTGTCTGTATTTGGATATGAACACAAAGGTTATGGGATATTTGCTCGGCGCGATTGCCGAGATTTCTTATGGCACAAATCCTCTCTTTGCCTTACCGCTGTATCAGGCCGGGATTGATACGGATTCGGTATTATTTTTCAGGTATCTTTTTGCCATTCCGATTGTCGGACTGATGATAAAGGTACGCGGGCGTGACTTTACCGTGCGGCGTTCGGAGCTTCCTCCGCTCATAGTGTTGGGGTTGCTGATGGCCGTGTCGTCGCTCACTCTGTTCGAAAGTTACAACCACATGGATGTGGGCATCGCTTCGACATTGCTGTTTGTTTATCCCGTGATAGTGGCATTGATAATGCGGGTGATGTACAAGGAGCGGCTCACGGCGGAGACTGTGGTGAGCATTGCGGGGGCGTTGGTGGGAATAGCGCTGCTCAGTATTGGTGAGGGCGGCATGGTTCTAAGTACTGTCGGCACTTTGCTTGTGTTCGGCTCGGCACTGTCATACGCCTTGTATCTCGTGGTGGTAAACCGCAGTTCGATAAGCGGCATGCCCACTTTGAAACTCACATTCTATATGTTGGTGTTCGGTATGGGGTTGTTTGCGGTGCGGTTGTTTGCCGGCGACGGTCTTCGCGTGCCGCCGTTGAATGAGTGGTATCTCTGGGGCAACTTTTTGGCGTTGGCCGTTTTTCCCACGGCCAT
Source organism: Prevotella sp. (assembly GCA_017623155.1). Lineage (GTDB taxonomy): Bacteria > Bacteroidota > Bacteroidia > Bacteroidales > Bacteroidaceae > Prevotella. The sequence goes on from JAGAPR010000004.1 coordinate 39,826, forward strand.
ATCGTTTTTGTGCACTACGGCAGCCATAAAGCATATCGGGTCTACGCCGACGGCCATTCTCGGTGCGCTCGAACCGGCCACGGCAGTGTTTTTCGGTATGGTGGTATTCGGTCAGGATTTATGCGCTCGTGAGTGGCTCGGATTTTTCATCATCATTCTGTCGGTGTCTGTCGTTGTGGCGGGTGGAGGCATCACGCGCTATCTTCTGCGCATGAAAAAGATGTTTCCCCGGATTAGGCGAAGTGATAACGGTCGCAGTTTAGATGATGTATAATGAGTGTTTTCCCGATGTTCATATTCCAACGGGGCATTGTATAGAACATAAAGTGGGGCGCAGAGATTTACCGTTACAAATCTCTGCGCCCCACTTTATGTTGTGATATTGCTCTCGGCGTGGTTTTTAAATGTTAGGTTTCCATTCGTTGCTTAATCCGAAAACCTCTTCCATGGTGATTTTTGCAGCCTCTTTCTTTGTAAGCTGTCTGCTCCATTCCACGCGTTTGTCTGTTTTTGCGCCCTCGCCGCGGTTGTTGTATTCCATGTAGCGTGCGGTTTTCTCGCGCTCTTTCTGCCAGTGGTGCCAGCCTTCGGGACGTATGTGTGCGCCGAGGTCGCAGTTCATGAAAAGCGTGTAGCCATAGTCGCGCCACGGCCGGCCGAGATAAACCTTGGTTATACCAGCATCGGCCGTGAGTCGGCAGTTGTTGAATACATATCCGTATTTGCAGCCGTTAGGCGTTGATGCCGCCGTGATGTATGAGTTGGACTTGCTGTGTATGGTGCAGTTTTCGAACCATGCGGTCGACGGACCGAAGATGAAGTCGGTCGTGCCCTCGATATAACAATCTTTAAACAGCAGTCTGGTGCCGGCCACTCCGGTGTATACTGTGTCCTGATGGCCGAGCAGTCGACAGTTTATGAACATCAGTCGGTCGCCTTCTGTATGTATGGCGACGGCTTGCCCGAGTCGTGCCGAGTTGTTTTCTATCGTTATGTTTTTGAATGTTATATCGCAGCCTTCCACCTTTACTGTGTATGTGCGGAATGTACCGATGCCTTTCGGGCGTTCTGTCGTCTTGATGTTCGCGTGGTCATCGTATGTGATGACGGTATTGTCGCGGTCTTCACCGAGTATCTCAATGTTGGTAAGCCATTGCGGAATGATAAGTTTTTCTTTGTATATGCCTTTCTTCACATATATCACCTTGTGGTATTCCATGAATGCGCGACACACTTCTATGGCCTCGTCTATGGTGCGGAACTCACCCGTGCCGTCGCGTGCCACCGTCAGAGTGTCGGGGTTGTCATACTTGTTTGCGGCTGTCGCGCACTGTGTTATTGCGATAAGAACAAGTGCCGGTATTATTCTTTTTATCATTTTTGGTTTTGTTTTAATTGGTTTTAAAGATGGTTTATACTTTATATCTTTTACATAATCTGATTGACAGTCTGCATGTTGTCTATCTTTTTCAGACTGTTGATGATATCCGTTACGTCATCGCGGTCGTGAACTTTTAGTTCTATGGCTCCGTCGAATATACCCTCGTCTGACGAAAGGGTTATCTTATGAATGTTTACGTTCATCTGCTCGGATATAACCTTTGTCACTTCGTTGAGCATTCCGATGCGGTCAATACCTTTAAGATGTATCGTCGCGTCGAAATACAGTCGCTTGTGCATATCCCATTTCGCGTCGAGTATGCGGTTGCCGAAGCTTGATTTCAACTTTGTTGCCACAGGACATGAGCGTTTGTGTATCTCGACTTGGTTCTTGTTGTCGATAAATCCGAGTATGTCGTCACCGGGAATAGGATGGCAACAGTGCGTAAACTTGTATTGTGTGATGTTGTCATCCGTAATGAAAATAGGTTTTTTGCGGTTGAATTTTTCCGGAACGGTGAATAGCTTGAGCGATTTAGACTCGCTCTTGTCTGTCTTTCCGGAACTTAGGAACGGCACATACTTGCGCCAACCTCTGCCGTTCTTTTTGTTCTTTTTGTTTTTGCCTTGCAGCTCGTCGATATCCTTTTCGCCAAGTATTATAGTCTTTTCTCCAAGCGATTGGAAGAATGTTTCGCGTTTTTGTACCTCATGATATGCCGCGAGCTGGTCTGCTATGGCGTTTGTGTATTTGAAATCGTGCTTGTTTAGGAACTCGTTGAGAATTTCTTCTCCTTGTTTTTGAATTTCTCTTCCGTCGCGTCTGAGTATTGCCTGTATTTTGGCTTTGGCCTTTGCCGTGGATACGAAGTTGGTCCACGACTGTTGAACATGTTGCGATTTGGATGTGAGGATTTCCACTTGATCGCCGCTTTGCAGTTTATGACTCAGCGGAACGAGCTTGTGATTGACTTTTGCGCCGATGCAATGGCTGCCGAGAAAAGTGTGAATGGAGAATGCAAAATCGAGTGCCGTGCATCCGGCAGGCATCGTTTTTATTTCACCTTTTGGCGTGAAAACGAATATTTCGGATGAAAAAAGGTTCATCTTTATGGCATCGAGGAAGTCCATGGCGTCGGGTTGCGGGTCGTCGAGAATTTCCTTTATGGTGTGAAGCCACTCGTTCAACTCGCCTTCGTCTTCAGTAAACTCCACTTGTCCGTCTTCCTTGTATTTCCAATGGGCGGCCAATCCCTGCTCGGCTATCTCGTCCATGCGGTCGGAACGTATCTGAACTTCTATCCATCGGCCCTGTTTCGACATGAGGGTGACGTGCAATGCCTGATATCCGTTGGCTTTCGGATGGTTGAGCCAATCGCGTAATCTGTCGGGATGCGATTGGTATATCTTGCTGATTGCCACGTAAATATTGAAACATTCGTTGATTTCTTCCTCGCGACTCTTGGGCCTGAATATGATGCGGACGGCGAGGATGTCGTATATTTCTTCGAATGTGACGTGCTTGGTCTGCATCTTATGCCAGATGGAGTAGGGGCTTTTGATACGCTCTTTGATGGAATATTCGATGCCCATCTCTTTCAACGAGGCTTCGATAGGCATTGTAAATTGGTCGAACAGTGTTTGGCGCGACTCTTGCGTCGATGCCAATTTCTTGCGGATAGACTCGTATTGCTCGGGATGTTCATAGCGGAAACTCAAATCTTCAAGCTCCGTCTTTATTTTATTCAGTCCCAATCGATTGGCAAGCGGTGCGTAGATATACAGCGTCTCACCGGCAATTTTGTATTTTTTGTTGGCCGGTTGGCTGTCGAGAGTGCGCATGTTGTGCAGTCTGTCGCATATTTTTATGAGTATGACCCTTATGTCATCGCTCATGGTAAGCAATAGCTTTTTGAAATTCTCAGCTTGTGCCGATGCTTGATCGCCAAATATTCCGCCGCTGATTTTTGTCAGGCCGTCGACAATCTGGGCTATTTTTGCACCAAAAATATTCTCGATATCCTCTGTCGTATAGTCGGTATCCTCGACCACATCGTGCAACAGTGCGGCGCAGATACTTGTCGAGCCGAGCCCGACCTCCTCACAAGCTATTTGCGCTACGGCTATCGGGTGCATAATATAAGGCTCTCCCGACAATCTTCTAACTCCCTTATGGGCTTGTCTCGCAAAGTTGAAAGCCTTGGTGATGATATCTACTTTCTTGCGGTGACGTGACGAAATGTAAGTGTCCAACAGGTGCTGGAACGCTCCGTTGATAAGTTCTGCGTCTGCCGCTTCTCTCTTAATCTGTTCGTCTTCCATTATTATGTCCTCCCGAATGATTGCTTGTTATTTCACTCTGAGTTTCTTTCCGGCACGTATGTTGGTGCCTTTTATGCCGTTGAGTTGTTTTAGTCGGCTTACGGTCGTGCCGTGTTTGCGTGCTATTTCAGACAGAGTCTGCCCGCTTTTTATTGTAATGCTCTTTCTTGAACCTCGGCTTCTTCTACTTCTTGAAGAGTAGCGTGATTTGCTTCTTGAAGTGGATTTGCTTCTTGATGCGTATGCAGGAGCATCGTCATTGACGGCAACCTCGGTGCGTTTGTTCAAAAGTTCTTCCGCCTTATAGTTGCAAATCTCTTCTTCGTTGTCTATGAATTTGCCTATTTCGGTCTGAGGAAGCCTTATATATGTCATCTCGGATGCGCCCGGCACTATGTCACGGCGATATGCCGGGTTGAGTGTTCTCAGTTGTTCAATGTCTGTTCCGCATACGGCCGCAATCTGTTCGAGGTGTATGTTCTTGTTTACCATTATCGTATCGGTCTTTGCCGGCAGTCTTGTTGTCATCGGACAGATGTTATGTTCGCAGTAATATGTCATGATATAGTTTGCCGCAATGAATGCCGGAACATATCCTCTGGTCTCTTTCGGAAGATAAGGATATATCTGCCAATAGTCTTTCGAGCCGTTGGAGCGGTGTATTGCTTTGTTTATTTGGTCGGGACCGCAGTTATATGCCGCGATGACAAGGTTCCAGTCACCGAATATTTTGTATAAGTCGCTGAGGTAATGAGCTGCTGCATACGATGCTTTTACCGGGTCACGGCGTTCGTCTACCAGTGAGTTTACTTTCAGTCCGTAGTGCTTTCCGGTGACAAGCATGAATTGCCATAATCCTGTCGCGCCCACTCTTGACACTGCTGTCGGGTTTAGTGCAGACTCGATTACAGGCAAATAACGTAGTTCGAGCGGCAGGTTGTATGCTTCGAGAGCCTCTTCGAATATGGGCATATAGAAGTTCGATGCGCCGAGCATGTAGCTGACGGAGTGTCTTAACCGTCCGCTGTATCTGTCGATAAACTTCTGTACTACGTCGTTATGCGGCATCTCTATGACAGAAGGTATGCGGCTGAGTCTGTCGATGTATACTTCTTTCGTGAAAACGGGATTGATATCTTTCATCCGACAGTCGTTATCTTCATCAAGATAAGTCTTCGACATATACAAATTCATCAGACTGTCAATATCCTGTTCCATGGCTTCGGGCACTTCAATTATCTCGTCTCGTCCCTCATTATCCGTTACTGTTATTTCATTGTCAGTCGTTGTTATATTGTTGTCGCCAATCGAATTTTGGGCATGCGTCATATAGTTGCCTGTAAACAGGATGGCGGCTGTCATTAAAATAGTTTTTTTATTCATTATTATTTAGCAATATTCGTTTGGTTATATATCAATGATTGTTGTTTTATGAAGATATTATTAGTTGTAGCTTGATGTCTTTTCACATGTTGCTTGCAAGCAGTTTTGTCGTCTGTTTTTTCAGATATTCATTCGTTCAGAATGTAAAACTGCATTGCAGGCCGATGGCCGCGTTTTCGAGCGAGTGGCTTCCTGTCTCTACCCTGAGAACGGCCGGTTCCACTCTGAGGCTCAAATCGTTCGAAATGTCAAATTCCGACAGCTCGGCATCCACGTAAGCGTCAATTACCGATAGAGCGTACACGCCGAGAAGACAGAAGAAACTAAGGTCGCGCCAACGGCGGTATTTATCTTTTCTGCTTTTAAATATTTTCTTGTAGCGCTCTTCGTTCGCCTCGTTTATTTGCATGCCGAGATGCAAGAACATGTTGTAACTCTGTGTGGTAGGGTCATCATCCATTATGTCGAGATATGCCTGAGAGTAATCTTTATACATCATGTTGTTCCAGTTCATGGCATACAAGCACCCCATTATGCCTCCGTAGAATATCGGCAGTTTCCAATATTTGCGGTTGTATATCTGTCCCGCTCCGGGAATTACCATTCCGAGCCACATCGCCCGCTGCGGATCAGGTCGCCATGCGTCATGGTCTTTTGCCGCTTTTATTGCTCTGCGGGCTTCTTTCTCTATTCTTTTCTGTTCTTTTTTTGCGGCTTTCTCATCAAAGGTAACCGTATCTGTTGCGGCCAAGAGACGGCCTATGCTGTCTGTTGTGACAACGGAAACGATTGCAGTATCGGGCAAAACATTATCCTGTGCCGACAGTTCTGCACTACTTGTTGCCAGCATCAGTGCCACTGTCGAGGTCCGAAGCGCGGATATGATTTTGTTTCGTTTCACTTACCGCCGTTTGTGTTATTTGTTGTTCACGCTGTCGAGCGCGTTCATTATTCGTTCAAGTTCTTCTTCGTTGGCGAATGATATGCTTATTTTCCCTTTCCCTTTGGGTGAGCATGTCATGCGGACATCGGTCTTGAAGAAGTCGGCCAGACGGTCTCTCAGTGTCGTAAACTCTTCCGGCATATGTGATTTCGCGGTTATTTTTTTCTTTGCCGTCTGCACGTCCTGCCCGCTTTTGAGCATGTTCACCATCTCTTCAACCTTGCGCACCGAGTATCCGTTCTTCTGTATTTCCTTGAACAACTTTATCTGTACGCTCGGACTGTCTATTGCCAACAATGCTCTTGCGTGTCCCATGTCAATCTCTTTGTTTTTGAGAGCCATCTGAACCTGTGCCGGCAGCTTGAGCAGTCGCATGTAGTTGGTCACCGCCGCACGGCTTTTTCCCACCCGCTCTGCGATTTTTTCTTGTGTCATGCCTGTTGTTTCGGACAGATGCTCGTATGCGAGCGCAATTTCGATGGCATTCAGGTCCTCGCGTTGTATGTTTTCCACAAGAGCCATTTCCATTACGCTCTCATCCTCAACGGTGCGTATATATGCCGGTATTGCTTTCAGCCCGGCTCTTTGCGATGCTCTCCAACGTCGTTCGCCGGCTATAATCTGATACTTTCCATCAACTGTCTGTCTCAGTGTTATGGGCTGTATGATGCCTATTTCGCTGATGCTGTGAGCCAGTTCGTTAAGCGCGTTTTCGTCAAATTCTCGTCTCGGCTGATTGGGGTTAGGCTCTATCAGTTCAACGGATATCTCGCTGAGGTTGGAAGAGCCCTGTGTGCGCACGTCGCCTGTGTCTATCAGCGCGTCGAGTCCGCGGCCGTTTCCTATGTCGTCGAGCCCTCTTCCGAGCACGCTTTTGTTACCGTATTTCTTATGTACTGCCATTTCTTTTAATTTTGAATGTTGAATTACGAATGTTGAATTACGAGTTGTCAGCCTGCGGCTGATGTGGAATTATGGAATTACGAATTATTCTGCGCACAGACAATTCGTAATTGGTTAACTCTACATCAGCCGCAGGCTGACAACTCGTAATTCAACATTCGTAATTCAACATTCGTAATTTCAATTCTTGTTTATTATCTCTTTTGCCAGCGCAAGGTGGTTTTTGCTTCCCGTGGAGTCGGCGTCATAGAGAATGACTGGCAATCCGTGACTCGGGCTTTCGCTAAGTTTCACGTTTCGCTGTATCACTGTTTTGAACACAAGCTCTTGGAAATGACGTTTCACCTCGTCGTAAATCTGATTGGCAAGTTTCAGTCGCGAGTCGTACATCGTGAGCAGAAAACCTTCTATTTCCAGTCTTGTGTTCAACTTGCTCTTTATTATTTTTATGGTGTTGAGCAGCTTGCTGATACCTTCGAGCGCGAAGTATTCGCACTGAACCGGTATTATCACCGAGTCGGCCGCGGTGAGAGAGTTCACCGTTATGAGGCCGAGCGAGGGGCTGCAGTCGATGAGTATGTAGTCATATTCGTTCTTGATGGGGTCGAGAAGACGTTTCACTACCTTTTCCCTGTCTTCGAGATTAAGCATCTCAATTTCCGCTCCCACGAGATCGATGTGGCTCGGAATGATGTCGAGCCCGTCTATATCTGTTGTGTATATGGCATCGCGCACATCTGCGTGGGCTATGATGCACTCATAGAGCGAGCAGTCCACTTGTTTGATGTCTACACCGAGGCCGCTCGAAGCGTTGGCCTGCGGGTCGGCATCAACCACTAACACGTTTTTCTCTAATGTGGCAAGCGAGGCTGCCAGATTGATGGTGGTAGTGGTTTTACCCACGCCGCCTTTTTGATTTGCTAATGCGATTATTTTTCCCATTTTACATGTTGCCACGTGGTGATGGCTCTTTGATTTGCTTGCAAAGTTACATATTTTATATTAGAAAATGCCATTTATGGCGCATTTTTAGTAATTTTGCACAATAAAAAGTGACAAAAATTATGGAAAAAGAAAGACCTCTGATATTGATTTCAAACGACGACGGCTATCACTCCAAGGGATTGCGCTGTCTGATAGATATGCTCAGTCCCATCGCGCGGTTGCTCGTGTGCGCTCCCGAGTCGGGGCGTAGCGGCTTCTCGTGTGCTTTCTCGGCAGCCGAGCCGTTGCGACTGAAACTGCGCCGCAAATGGGACGGCGTGGAGATATGGTCGTGTAGCGGCACGCCGGTGGATTGCGTGAAAATGGCTCTCAGTCAGTTATGCGGCGGGCGACGCCCTGATATGATAATTGGCGGTATTAATCATGGCGACAACGCATCCGTGAACACGCATTATTCCGGTACGATGGGCGTCACGCTCGAAGGTTGCATGAAGTATATCCCCTCCGTGGCGTTCTCGCTCTGCGACCATAGCGACGATGCTGATTTCGCTCCCATGACGGATATCGTAAAACGAATAACGGAACAGGTGCTTGCCAACGGACTGCCGAAAGGTGTATGTCTGAACGTGAACTTCCCGCTCGGCAACTCGTATAAAGGAGTGAAAGTGTGCCGTATGGCGCATGGCACGTGGGATAACGAGGTCGTGAAATGCCGCCATCCAAGAGGCTACGACTATTATTGGATGACGGGAGAGTATACCAACGACGAGCCGATGGCCGACGATACGGACAATTATGCGCTCACGCACGGATATGTGGCCGTGACGCCGACACGTATTGATGTCACGGCTTATGAGTTTTTTGAACAGATAAAACACTGGAATTTGCAATGAAATATTATCTGATAGCCGGTGAAGCCAGTGGCGATTTGCATGCTTCGTGTCTGATGCACGCTCTGAAAAGACACGACCCGGAGGCGGAATTCAGGTTTATCGGAGGTGACCTGATGGCCGCCGAGGGCGGTACATGCGTGCGCCACTATCGTGAGTTGGCCTATATGGGATTTATTCCCGTGTTGCGACATCTGCCCACAATACTCGGAAACATGCGTATGTGTAAGCGCGACATAGCACGGTGGAGGCCCGACGCGCTTATTCTCACAGACTATCCGGGGTTTAATCTCTCCGTGGCGAAATATGTGAAAGCGCATACCGATATACCCATATTCTACTATATATCGCCTAAGATATGGGCGTGGAAAGAGTATCGCATCAAGAGTATAAAGCGGGATGTAGACCGGATGTTCTGCATATTGCCTTTCGAGATTGATTTTTATGAGGGCAGACACGGCTATCCGATAGACTATGTGGGCAACCCGACGGTGGCGGAGGTCGACTCGTTTCTCGCTTCGCGCAATCCGTCGGATACTGTTTCGTGCAAGCCCGTGATAGCGTTGCTACCCGGCTCGCGGCGTCAGGAGATTAAAGACAACCTGCCGGCGATGCTTGAGGCTGCCTCGGTTTATACCGACAAATATGCCGTTGTTGTTGCGGGAGCCCCCGGGATAGAGCCCGATTATTATCATGACGTGATTGGCGAAAGGTGTAATGAAGTGACAATACTGCACGGACAGACCTATCGCTTGCTGGCTTCTTCGGCGGCAGCGGTGGTCACAAGTGGCACGGCAACGCTCGAAACGGCACTTTTCGACGTGCCGCAGGTGGTGTGCTACAAAACTCCGCTCCCGAAACTTGTTTCTTTCTTGCGCCGCCATTTACTGAAAGTGAGATACATATCGCTCGTAAATCTTATTTGCGACAGCGAGGTGGTGCGCGAACTTGTGGCTTCTTCTTTCTCTGTGGAAAATATCCGTGGTGAGTTAGGCGCGATACTTCCGGGAACTGCCGGAGCAGCGCGCATGAAAGAAGACTATCGCAAACTGCGTGAACGACTCGGCTCGGGAGACGCGGCCGACAATGCGGCGCGATTGATAGTGGGTCGGATTGTGGCAAAAGAATGAACACGGTAAAATGCAAGTTACGACTTCTTTTGAAAAGGTTGAAATGTTACGCGGCTGACGTAACATTGATACGCGGTCGGCGTAACATCGTTACTTGGCCGTAGTAAAAGTGTTACTTGGGCCGCGTAACACCCCCAAAAAAGCTTATAAGCACTCAAAAGGTGTATGTTTTTTGGGATAATCTTGATGTGAACGCGCATTTACAAGACTTCCTGAATTACATTCCTGCTCTTTCCTGTTTACCGATAACAATATAATTTATATAAATTAAGCGCGTTATATCCCGTAATATCGTTAATTATTTGTATATTTGCTGCATAAAATAATTTTTTTTATGATAGCAAAAAAGTTTTATAAGCATTATCCCATCAAAGGGTATGCACTTTATTGGATACTGATTGTATATCTCGTAGTGGGATGGTTCTATCCCGTAATCGGATTTTTGGCGCTCATCTGTATGATAGCTCCGGTTGCCTTTTCGGTGACTCGGGGACGCTGGTGGTGTGGCAACGCATGTCCGCGCGGCAGTTTATATGACAGGGCTCTTTCCAAATATTCGCCTCATCGCCCCATTCCGCGCTTTGTTCGCACATTCGCTTTCCGCCTGTTCATGGTGCTGTTCATCTTCACGATGTTCGGTGTGCAGATGTATTTTGCGTGGGGAGATTGGAACGCCATGGGGCGCGTGTTCTGGACAATAATACTCATCACTACCATTGTCGGCGTAATCTTGTCTTTCATCTACGCGCCGCGCACATGGTGCTCATTTTGTCCGATGGGCACGTTGTCATCGTGGGTGTCGCCGAAGAAAGCCCCTCTTCCCGCCGGGTTTACCAATATTCACGTGGCCGACACGTGCAGAATGAAATGCAAGAGTTGCGCCCGTGTGTGTCCGATGCAGATTGCGCCGTATGACAGCAGAGGGGCCGAAGAAGGTTATCTGCACCCCGACTGCATAAAATGTGGCAGGTGCGTGAAGGCTTGTCCCACACAAATAATGGAGCTTCGGCATGCCAAGAATATGGACAAGTAGGCGGGATATGTTGGTATAAGCTTCATGTGATATAAAAACATTATGTGACACATGGGAAATACAAAGAAAAGAATGACGAAACAGTTTAAGTCGCTCGCTAAGATTGACTGGTGGCTGTCGTGGTCCGGTATTTTTTTTGGATGCACGATAATGGCGGCGGGATTTGTTTATTTCATAAATCCGTATAATATCGTCCCCGGCGGTGTTTATGGAGCGAGCATAGTGCTGCATAACCTGTTTCCGAGTATACAGGTGGGAACGTTTGGATACATGTTTGATATTCCGCTGCTTATAATCTCGATGCTGTTTCTCGGCTCAAAGCTCGGGTCGCGGACGATTGTCGCGGCATTGTCAACCCCGTCGATAATGAATATCCTGTCGCGTCTGAGTTATCCTACACAGGAAGCTCTCGAAAGTCTCGATCCGGCACAGTTGCTTGGCGGAAGCGTGGATATGACGGAGCATCTGATGCTCACAACCATTGTGGGAGCCACGCTGATAGGAATTGGTTGCGGCATCGTTGTGCGCAGTCAGGGCACCACCGGGGGCAGTGACATCGTGGCGATGCTTATCCAAAAGTATATGCACATACGGTTCTCCACGGCCATTCTCATGGTGGATGCCATGGTTGTGCTGTTCGGACTGGTGGTTATCGGTTTCGGAGTGGGCAGCACCGACGATAGTACAACGCCCTCGTGGCTGCTGTCTTTCTATTCGTTGATAGCCATATTCATAACTTCACGCGTATTGGCATACGTGATAAATGGCGCGAAAGACGACAAGTTGCTGTTTGTGATAAGCAAGAAGGAGATGCACGAGCTGCATCGTTTTATACTCAGAGACCTCGACCGATCGGCCACCATGATAAAAAGCAGTGGGTTATATACCGGTGCCGACAAGGAAATGCTGTTCCTCGTAGTGAGTCAAAAGGAAGTGACAGCGGTGAAAAGCAAGATAAAAGAGGTTGACCCGCACGCCTTTGTTGTTGTCACCGACGTGTATGATACGTTCGGCGAAGGCTGGAAACAGCTGCCGTCGGCCGGTGAGTTGCAGCCGGAATAAGGATGCTTTTTAGGAATTAGATGGAGTTAGAAAGAGTTATCGCAGGCGCAGCCTGCGATAACTCTTTCTTTTTTTAGCATTTAAAACATTGTCAGCGTATAAAGATATACCACCGCCGCCGGAATGGCGAGCAGAGAGGAGTCGAAACGGTCGAGCATGCCACCGTGTCCGGGAAGTATCGAACCGCTGTCTTTGACACCGAGGGTACGCTTGAAAAGGCTTTCCACAAGGTCGCCCCAAGTTCCGAATATGACAACGGTAAGCCCGAGACCTATCCATTCGGGCATACTAAGCTGCAAATCGTTCACTCCGTATTTTTCGGTGAGATACCAAATGCCGGCAGCCGCGCCCATTACGACTACGGCTCCGCCTATCGAACCCTCCCAACTTTTGCCCGGACTGACACGTGGAAACAGTTTGTGACGGCCCAAAAGTGAGCCCACACAGTATGCTCCTGTGTCGTTAAGCCAAAGGAAAACAAAGATACTGAGCGGCATGAGGTATGTATATGCCACGCCGTCGGTCGTCGCCCTGAATGCGAGTACGTTGAGAAGAGAGAACGGTAGGGCGGCATACATCTGACTCATCATTGTATATGCCCACGTGTTTATGGGATCGGCATTTTTTGTGTAAAGCTCGGCCACAAGCAGATAGATTGTCGTTACGAGGTAAGGGATGAATACCGTGGACGGCGTAAGGCCGCTGCAAAAACCAGTCATGGCCAAGAAAAGGTAGACACCGGCAACGGTGCAGATAAACCTGTTGGTGTCTACGCCGTCACGTTCGTTCACAAGTCCGGTGAATTCCCATACGGTCAATCCTGTGATGAGTGCGAAAAGAAATGTCATTGCCGTCGGCTCTAAGAAACAAACCACAATGGCTGCCACGAAAAATACACCAGTGATGGCACGCACTATAAAATTTTTCATTCGTCGTTATTTTATTTGTTTTGTTCCGTTTGATTGTCGGTGGCATTACCGTTGCCGTCACTTTCTGTGCCTGCGGTTTCGGCTTTCTTCGCCTCCGCTTCCCTTGCCAGTACCTCGGCGCGGCGTTCGGCCATGGCTTCGGCCTCGGCTCTCTGCTGCGCTTCGAGCAGTTCTTCTGCGCGACTTGCCCACGGGCGCTTTCCGAAAATGTTTTCAACGTCTTCCGCAAAGATTACTTCGCGGCTCATAAGCAGGTCGGCAAGCTTTGCATGCCCCTCGCTATGCTCGGTGAGTATCTTCTTCGCTCTGTCATATTGCTCGTTGATCATCTTCAGAACCTCGTCGTCCATAATCTTCGCTGTGGTCTCTGAGTACGGACGTTGCAGGCTGTATTCGTTGTTGTTATAATAGCAGATGTTGGGCAACTTGTCGCTCATTCCGGCGTATGCAATCATTCCGTAAGCGCTCTTCGTGACTCTTTCAAGGTCGTTCATGGCTCCGGTGGAGATAAGGCCGGTGAATAATTCCTCGGCGGCGCGGCCTCCGAGAGTGGCACACATCTCATCGAGCATCTCTTCTTTTGTCGTTATGGCACGTTCTTCGGGCATATACCATGCGGCACCGAGAGCTCTACCACGCGGCACTATACTCACTTTAACGAGCGGATTTGCGTGTTCGGTAAACCAAGATATGGTGGCATGTCCTGCCTCATGTATCGCGATGGTGCGCTTTTCTTTGTCGGTCATTATCTTGGTTTTCTTTTCCAGTCCGCCGATAATGCGGTCGACGGCATCAAGGAAGTCTTGTTTGCCAACGGTTTTGTTGTTGTGTCGTGCTGCTATAAGTGCTGCCTCATTGCACACATTGGCAATATCTGCGCCCGAAAATCCCGGGGTTTGTCTTGCAAGATAGTCCACATCCACAGTCTCATCTATCTTCAACGGCTTTAAGTGAACCTTGAAAATCTCTTTACGTTCGTTCAAATCGGGCAGGTCTACGTGTATCTGTCGGTCGAAACGTCCGGCTCGCAGCAAAGCGGAGTCGAGCATGTCGGCGCGGTTTGTGGCCGCAAGGATAATCACTCCGCTGTTTGTCCCGAAGCCGTCCATCTCCGTAAGCAGGGCATTGAGGGTGTTCTCGCGTTCGTCGTTGCCTCCCATCGCGGGGTTTTTGCTGCGTGCGCGTCCCACGGCATCAATCTCGTCGATGAAGATTATGCACGGCGACTTCTCTTTGGCCTTGCTGAAAAGGTCTCTTACACGACTCGCACCGACACCCACAAACATCTCGACAAAGTCGGAACCGCTCATCGAGAAGAACGGCACACCGGCCTCTCCAGCCACAGCCTTGGCAAGAAGTGTCTTGCCGGTACCGGGAGGACCCACGAGCAAGGCTCCCTTGGGGATTTTTCCTCCAAGTTCTGTATACTTCTGGGGACTCTTCAAGAAGTCCACAATCTCCTGCACCTCTTGCTTCGCTCCGGCTTGTCCAGCCACGTCTTTGAACGTTATGTGCATCTCGTTTCCTTTCTCATACATCTTCGCGCGGCTCTTTCCAACATTGAATACACCGCCCGGACCGCCGCCGGAACCGCCGCTCATACGTCGCATCACAAACACCCAGAGGAACACGAAGAACACTATCGGCAACAGATTGAACAGTATTGTGGTAAACAAGTCGCTGTCTTTCTTGTTGTCATAACTGAAATCTCCGGTAAACTTCTTTTCTTTGCGGGCCTTTGCCACGAACTGTTCTATCTGGTCGGTGGAACCTATTTGTACCGTTACAGACGGGTCTTTGCCTGTTTGGTCGACACCTTGTTTGAACACTTCGCGTATGTATTGCGGCTTGATGTGCATGTGAAGGATATTCTGTTCCTTGTTTACAACGATTTTAGAGGCATATCCTTTCATTACCATTACCTCAAACTGGTGGTATGAAGTCTCGGTCTTTATGCTCGATTCGCTTCCGCCGGTAGTGAAAAATGTCACTCCGAGTATAATCAGAGCTATGGCGTAAATCCAACTCATGTTGAATTTCGGCATGTTCATCTTAGGGTCGTTACTGTTGTTTTTATCCATGATGATATAGGTGTTCCGTTGTTTAGTCGATATTAGGGATGTTTGTCATGTCGGCATCTTCCCATAAATGCTCCAAATCGTAATATTCTCTGACATCGGGCAGGAATATATGTACGAGCACATCCGAGTAGTCCATTGCCACCCATTGGGCATTATCGAGCCCAACCACCTTCAGGGGTTTCTCACCGTTCTCTATCCGTGTGATTTCACTTACGGAGTCGGCGATAGCCTCAACCTGTGCCGGCGACGAGCCTTGACATATCACGAAATACTTGCATATCGCTCCGTCGATGTTGCTAAGGTCGGCAATGACAATGTCGCTTCCTTTCTTTTCCTGAATACCTTTGGTTATAGTCTGTACTAATTGCTTTGTTTCTTCCATTTATAAATAATGTGTTACTATTTGGTTGTCATTTGTTTAAATTCCGGCATATTACCGATATAAGGCCGAGATGATGTCATTAGCAGACTGGCATCCATCGGCTTGTTATTTGGTGCAAAGGTAATGCAATTCGCAATGACGGCAAAATAAATTGGCATTTATTAGCAATTTTACGCTGTGTATAACTGTATGGATTTGCGAAAAACAGTCAATAATTTATGATTAAGGCCAAAAAACAGGAGAAAAATTTTGTAGGTTTATGAAAAATTGCTACCTTTGCACACGCAAACGGATAATTAATCCCGGCGCAATCAACATTGGGATATGGTGTAATGGTAACACTACAGATTCTGGTCCTGTCATTCTTGGTTCGAGTCCGAGTATCCCAACACGATGAAAAGGCAAATGAAGCATAACGGCTCGTTTGCCTTTT
Source organism: Prevotella sp. (assembly GCA_017623155.1). GTDB lineage: Bacteria > Bacteroidota > Bacteroidia > Bacteroidales > Bacteroidaceae > Prevotella. The sequence continues at coordinate 55,642 of JAGAPR010000004.1, forward strand.
TTTTATTTTCATATCCGTTATGATGTCTGCCAAAATCATGTATTTGTCGTCAAAACAAATGAGCCAATACATCCCCGGCGGTCTGTCGGCAGAATGTATTGACTCATCAATCGTAATGCCTTTTCCGTTTATCTTGTCTGAAAAGCGTTACGGATAATGGTTACGCTGTTAGAAAAGGTATGTTTTTTCAAGCCAGTAAACCACGATACCGGCAAGATAACCCACGAATGCTATCCATGTGATTTTCTTCATATACCAGCCGAAAGTGATTTTCTCCAATCCCATAACAACGACGCCTGCGGCCGAACCGATAATCAGCATTGAGCCTCCCACACCGGCACAATAGGCGAGAAGTTGCCAGAAAACACCGTCAACGGCCATGTCGCCGGTTGCTTCCACAGGATACATGCCCATGCAACCGGCCACGAGAGGCACGTTGTCGACAATGCTCGACAGTATGCCGATGATACCGGTCACGAGATAGTGATTGCCGGCGAATGTCACGTTGAGACCCTCGCCGAGGCTCTCGAGCACGCCAATCGTTTCGAGACAGGCCACGGCCATCAGTATGCCGAGGAAGAAAAGAATTGTTCCCATGTCTATGCGAGCGAGCATCTTCGTGATGCGCTTCTGCATTCCACTTCCGCTTTCCTCCTCGTTGTCGTGCGGCAGACTGCGGTAGAATATCTCGGTCACCGTCCACAGCACGCCGAGTACGAGCAGGATACCTACAAATGGAGGCAGGTGTGTTATTGATTTGAATATCGGCACGAAGATAAGACCGCCCACGCCGAGGAAGAATATCGTCTTGCGCTGTTTTGCCGACAGATAATCGTCGGCTGCGTCTTCCGTGTCGGCCACCACTTCGCCAAGCTCACCTTTGAGAGATAGCGAGAGGAAATATGCCGGGATAACCATCGACACGATGGATGGAAGGATTATTTCGGTGATTACTCCGAGTGCCGTTATCACGCCCTTGTTCCAGAGCATGATGGTGGTAACGTCGCCGATGGGCGAGAATGCGCCTCCCGAGTTGGCCGAAATGACCACGAGCGAGGCATATATAAGACGGTCTTTCTTGTCGGCCACGAGCTTGCGCAGTATCATAATCATGACAATACTTGTTGTCAGATTGTCGAGAATGGCCGATAGGATGAATGTCATCACGGCAATTCGCCACAGCAACGCTTTCTTTGTACGTGTTTTCAGCATGTCGCGCACAAAATTGAAACCGCCGTTCTGGTCAACCAATTCCACTATGGTCATTGCTCCCATGAGGAAGAACAGCGTGGTACCGGTGCTTCCAAGATGCTTCTCAATCACCTCGCTAACCGCCAGCGGGATGTTGTCGCCGATTGCGCTTGCGATGTAACTACCGGGGTCGAGCATGAACAATGTCCAGCAAAAAACGAACATCAACAGGGCTATTGCCGCTTTGTTGATTTTTGTCAGGCTTTCAATGGCAATGAAGAAATAGCCGATAATGAAAACGGTGACAATAGAAAGAGTTAACGTTGTCATTTAATTTGATTTTGTTTTAAGTTTGTTTTTAATGCTGCAAAGGTAATAATTAAATCGGTATATAAAACATTTACGGTATAAAATATTTACGTAATCGTTTTCTTTTTGGCTCATCACACATTTAACATCTCCCATCTAACATCTCCTTTCTCCTTTCTTCCTCTCCTTGGGGAGGTCGGGTGGGACTCTTTTAACATCCGATGTGCCCTTTCGTTAAATATACATAAATAAAGTGTCAAGATATATTATGTTAACGTCGCTGAGAATCGATTCTTTTCCAAGAAAAATTTTTTTGGCGCAAATACGCGAGTTTTGAAGCACTTTGCATAAGTGCTTGTATATAAAATACTTATAATGATTTGCCCCGTTTTGGGTTGTCTCGAAAATCGTCTTGTTTTGCAATTAGGCCGTAATTGCATTCCAATTAGGCCGTAATTGGGATGCAATAAGGCCGTAAACGCAATGCAATTACGGCCTTATTGCAAGGCAAAAATGCCCCAAAAAGGGTGAAAGCCGGTACGTGATTGTTTATAAATATTAAATAACTGTCTTTTAAGTTAAATATTTTAAGTTAACAAAACCTACTTCGTGAAAATGCTTTGTATCGACTTTTTACTTTTCGTTTACATATTTTTAGTTCAACACGAAGTGAAAATGTTAAAAAGAGGCTCCGCCCTACATCTTCAAGAGTGAGGAGAAGTCCCTCTTAATCTCTTCAAAGTGGGAGAAACGGAGTGAAGAGTTATGATTACCAACAAGTCTTGAAAGCATTTGGCTTAACTCCTTAACTTCTAAATTTTTGCAAGCGATAATAGTAATGGTGATATTTCTCACGAGACATCAGTCTTTTTGATTTCCTTTGTTTTGGTTTTATCTGACAGAAATAATTGAAAATACTACTGGCAAAGTTCCGGTTAGGGATTATTTCCGTCTATATGAATTCAAGGCATTTTGATTAAATGCCAGCAGAATAGAGATGTTTGAACATGAAATATTATAAACAAATTAAAAAAGTTGAGAGAGGAAGCGATGTTTTTTATCGGCAATGACACATAATACGATTTTTATTCATAATTTTGCAGTGTGCCCGTAAGATTACGGACGCGCATTTTTTTATTGCTCATTCTCCAACCGAATCACCACCTCGAACGAAGAACGAGACAATACAGACTGACATGCCATTAGGTCGTGCCCTACGGGTGCAGACTTCCCATGGCGTGTCAGGGCTTGTGGTGAGCCCGGTTGGAGAATGGCGGAGTCTGCGCCTTTTTCCGTTTTTACGGTTGCGGGCAGCTCTGCCGGCAGGCTACGGACACACACCAACAAAGCAATAAAAAGATGAAAAGTATCAGACAAAGACTTACCGGAACGGTAATGGCGGCAGCCCTGCTCACCACCTTGGCTGCATGCAGTGAGAAAAAGAACAAAGAGATAGTATGCTGGGGCGACAGCCTGACAGCTCCGCACGGCGGGAAAAGCGTCAAGATGATGGTAAAAGGCATCATCAAAGGAAAGGCATATCCGGACTATCTGCAAGACATGGCCGGCAACGGATATGAGATAATAAACGCCGGCGTGGGCGGAGAGAACACTCTGACGATAATGGCAAGGCAGGGAGCATGGCCGATGAAGCTGGCCCACGACGTGACGGTATACAGGAGCAGCGAGGAGAAATATGACAACTTCATAGGCAACGGAGACGTAGCGGGATTCGTATCGTCGTATAACGGCAAGAAAGTGACGCCGCTGCTGCAACTGGGATACGACACGGACAGTCCGGCACAGATGAACCCATGCACGATAGACGGCAAGCGGTTCACGATATCTTCCGAATCAAAACATTGGAAAGAGAACGGCAGGTTCGTGTTTGAATACAACTACTTCATCAGTCCGCAGGAAGAGACGGACTCGTCGTATACGTTGAAAGCCGGAAGCACGGTGACTACATACGCCATGGAACACCTGCGGGGAAAGTATGCCAACGTGTTCTTCATCGGACAGAACGGTGGCTTCGCCGATGCGGCTGACCTGACAAGGCAACTTAAAGACATGATAAGATACAGCCGCAGCGGCAGGTTCGTGGTCGTCAGCTTCCACAAACCGAATGAGACCATGCCCACAATAGCAAGGATGAAAGAGATGGAAGACTCGCTGCACATGGCTTTCGGCAACCACTATATAAACTTGCGTGACTCGCTCGTAAGGAGCGGACTGCAACACGCCGGACTCACCCCGACAAGCACGGACCGAGACTCTATAAGGCACGGACAGGTGCCGCCGCAGCTGCTGACGGACGATGTGCATTTCACGGCAAAGGGATATAAGGAGATAGCAAGACTTGTGAACGGCAAGTTCAAGCAATTGGGATATTGGTAATTTAAATGAAGAATGAAGAGTGAAGAATGAAGAATTTGCTGCCGCTGTGAAAAGATATCATGCCGCATGGTTATTCTTCATTCTTCACTCTTCATTTAACTATCCATTTGCTAATATCGTTGAGAACTTCCTGCGATATTGTTTCTTCTATCTCGGCATATTCACCAACCTTGCCGGTGGTGCAGTGCTGGAACAGATGATTTAGTCCCGCATACTTCTTTATGTTCGCATTGTTGCCCGTAGGCAGGTTGCGACGTATGGATTCGAGGTTTATGTCTGCATCAACCTGCAAGTCTTTGTCGCCGTTTATTGCCATCACAGGGCATTTAGTGCGTGCGATATCCGCCTTTGGTGAGAAATCGATGAAGTAGTTTGTCCATGCGTTGTTCTGACTTTTTGCCATGGTTCTTACTTGTTCGAGCGTAATGGTTTGTATACCTGATATTGCCTGTGTCTGTTTGAGTAACAGACTGTCTCCTCTTACGGCGCATCCCGCCATGCTCACGATAAAGTCGGCCTTGCCGCGGGCGGCGAGCATGAACGCCACTGTGCCGCCCTCACTGTGTCCGAGCGCACCTATTTTGCTGAATTTTCCCGTAGAGCGCAGGTATTCGATGCCCGCTGCGGCATCTTCCATTGCGTCGCCGGTGGTGAATGTTGTGGCATCTCCGGTCGATTTTCCGGTCGCTCTGTCGTCGTATCTGAGTGTGGCTATGCCGTGGAGTGCCATGTGGTCGGCGATTACGAGGAAAGGTTTGTGTCCGAATACTTCCTCGTCTCTGTTCTGCTGTCCGCTGCCGGTAATCATTATCATCACAGGTATTTTGCTTTTTCCGTCGTACCCCGCGGGGTAGGTGAGCGTGCCTGCGAGTGTGGCTCCGCCTTTCGTGTTGTCAAACGTCACTTCTTCCGTGGCGTAGCCGAATGGCGGTTGCGGTGTTTGAGGTCTTTTCCGCTCTATTATCGTCTTTTCAAGATTGAGCGGAAACCTCATGCCCATCTGGCAGAACTCCCCTTGCATGGTGTTGCCGTGCAGTCGGCCGGCGTATGTTCCGCCGATGGCTGGGATAGATATGTTGAGCGAGTCGGTCGAAATATGGTTGGTGTTTGCCTCTATTCCGAACGCACCTTGGTCGGGACTGTCCACCGTACACTTGCCGTCTTTAATGTTAATAACGAGCGGCAGAGTCATCGCCCCTGCTTTTAAATTGCCTTTCCATGCCCCATCGAGTGTTTGGGCGCATAGTTGAGTGCATGTCATGACCATGCAGATAAATGTCAAAAAATTCTTTTTTATCATTTGATTTTGTTGTTGATAATGTTCATTGCTCAGGTTGCTTTTTCTTTTTGGGCAGTCTGCCGGCTTTTCGCAATGCTTCGTTGATAATCCATTGCAGCTGTCCGTTGGTGGAACGAAACTCGTCGGCCGCCCATGCTTCGATTGCGTCCATCATATCATTGTCAATCCTGAGAATGAAATTTTTGTTCTTTGTCTTCCCGTTGTTTGCTGCCATTTATACAGTTTGTGGTTGTTTAATGCCAATTCTTAATTTAAAGAAATCGTAATTCAATAAATCGTAATCGGCGGAGCCGATAACTCATAATTCGTTATTCGTAAGTCGTAACTCATTAATGGTTCAGCGTGCCTGTGTTCACCACAGGTTGTGCCTGCTCGTCACTGCAGAGAACCACGAGAAGATTGCTCACCATGGCTGCTTTCTTGTCATCGTCGAGCTCCACTATGTTCTCGTCAGATAGCTTGTCGAGAGCCATTTTTACCATTGACACGGCACCTTCGACAATTTTTTCGCGGGCGTTGATGATGGCGGAAGCCTGTTGGCGGCGCAACATCACGGCCGCGATTTCGGGCGCGTAGGCCAAATAGTTGATGCGGGCTTCTACCACTTCGATGCCTGCCATGGCCAGTCGCTCATCGAGTTTCACTTCGAGTTGTTGGTTTATCTCGTCGCCACCGCTGCGCAGGGTCAACTCTTCGGTGTGACTGTCGGTGCTGTCGTATGCGTATTGACCGGCCACTTGTCGCAGCGCGGCGTCGCTTTGAGTCTTTACGAAGTTCTCAAAAGCGTTCATCATGCTTGTCACCGATGTTCCGATAGTCACCTCGTTCTTGTTCGCCGCACCCGATTGGGCCATCGTTTGCGAGTCTATTTCAAACATAGCCTTGTATGTATCTTTCAGTTTCCATACCAAAACGAGGCCTATCATCACCGGATTTCCCGTCTTGTCATTAACTTTTATAGGCTCGGCATCGAGATTTCTTGCGCGCAAAGACAACTTCTTGGTGGTTAAAAACGGGTTTACCCAAAAGTAACCGGTGTCGGTAAATGTGCCTCTGTACTTGCCGAAGAAAACCATAACCCGTGCCTCGTTGGGCTCGAGCATGATGAAACCGTTCCAGATGAAAAACGTGATTATGAGTGTGGCGACAGACGCTCCGATGAGAATGCCGCCCGCAGTGTTTTCCAAAATGATGCCGTATACAAAGCCTCCGGCTGCTCCGAGTGTCAGGATTAGGTTGATGAATAGCATCAAAAATCCGTTAAGTTTCATTCCGTTGAATGCAAATTCTTTCTTTTCCATATTCAAAATTGTATTTAATGTGATATTGTTTTGATATCACAAATATATGAATAATTCTTTGTATATTCATCATTTATAATGTCAATTTTATACTATTTTAACAAAAAAAGCGGTTCAAATCTGTTTGCTGTTGGAGGTGAATTGCATTGTTTTTGATTAATTTTGCGCCATGGAAAAGTTGGAAGATAAGAAGATAGCAGTGCTCCTCTCGGGAGGAGTAGACAGCTCTGTGGTTGTTCATGAGCTGGCTGTCAAGGGATTAAAGCCCGATTGCTTCTATATAAAGATAGGGCCGGAGGAACAGGAAGAGTGGGATTGCTCGAGCGAGGAAGACTTGGAAATGGCCACTGTTGTGGCCGCAAAGTACGGTTGTAAGTTGCAGGTTATAGACTGTCACCGCGAGTATTGGGACGGAGTCACCCGATATACGATGGACAAGGTGCGTGCGGGACTGACTCCAAATCCTGATGTTATGTGTAACAGACTTATCAAATTCGGTGCGTTTCATGAAAAAATGGGGCACAACTACGACCTTATCGCCACCGGACATTATGCACAGACGGAGATGGAAGACGGTAAGAAGTGGCTCGTCACAAGTCCCGATCCGGTGAAAGACCAGACCGATTTTCTCGCACAGATATACGATTGGCAGTTGCGTAAGGCTCTGTTTCCAATCGGCCACTACATGAAAGACGAGGTGAGGGAAATCGCGGAGCGCGAGCATTTGGTCAATGCCAAACGCAAAGACTCGCAGGGTATCTGCTTCTTGGGCAAGATAAACTATAACGAATATATCCGGCGTTATCTCGGAGAGAATCCGGGCGATGTTCTGGAATTGGAGACAGGAAAGAAAATCGGGAGTCACCGCGGACTTTGGTTTCACACCATCGGACAGCGTCACGGCCTCGGTTTCGGTGGCGGACCGTGGTATGCGGTGAAAAAAGACGTGGCAGGGAACATCCTTTATGTGAGCCACGGCTTTGAACCGAGCGCGGCGTATAAGGATGTTTTCCCGATAAAAGATTTCCATTTCCTCACCGAGCTGGTTGATATGCAGCGCGTGACATTCAAGATAAGACATACGCCCGAGTATCATCCCGCGACATTGGAAAAGACGGGCGAAGGCTCGTATATCGTTCGTGCTTCGCATCCCATACAGGGAGTGGCACCGGGACAGTTCTGTGTCGTATATGATGAGCGGCACCATCGCTGCTTCGGGTCGGGCGAGATAACTGTGTAAAATAATAAAAGCGTAGCCAAAAGGCTACGCTTTTATTATTTCTTTATTTTGCTTTTCATCCATTCCACAGATTCATCATTGGTCTCGGGAAAACGCCAATGACCGCTTGTGGGAGTTATGTGCAGCACCTTTTCGGACTTAATCTCGTTGTAAGCTGAGAATGTCGAGGTCGGTGAGCACGTTTCATCGTTATATCCGAACGAGTAGAATACAGGACATTTGATGCATCGTGCAAAGTTTACCACGTCATAATACTGGAGAGTTTCTTCCGTACCTGCGGACTCGGTTGTGTTTCGGAAATACTTTGGCCAGCCGCCGGCACGGTCGTATTTGAAGCCGAGCACGTCGCAAAGGGCGGGGTAGAACGGTGAGCAGAACGTAACTTTCGGGTTTAGCGCGGCCGTTATTATTGATAAGGCTCCGCCTTGGCTGCCGCCTGTCACGCCCACATTGATGCCGTCCCATTCGGGAAGAGAGCACAGGAAATCCACGCATCTGGAGCACCCGGCGTAAACATCGCGATAGTAGAACGTCTCCTTTGAGCCTATACCGTTGCGGTTGTAGTTGTCGGCTATCTTCTGAGCTTCCTTATATTCCTCATCGTTCAGCTCGGGGTTGCATCCGCTGTGAATGTTGATGTTTAGATAGATAAAGCCTTGTTCGCTGTAATATGTACTCGGAGATATCTTTTTCGAGCCGGCTCCGGGCGGGCAGAACAATACCGGATAGTTGCCTTCGCCTTTCGGTTTTGTGAGATAGCCGTACATATTTCTTCCGTTCGGGCCTACGGTCAGCTTCACAAGGCTCACTTCTACCTTTTCTGTCGAATATTTTGGAAGCGGTGTTATCACCGGGTTGAGATTTGTTTTCCTTGCTTTTGACAGTGTCTTTTGCCAGAACTTGTCGAAATCATCGGGCATTGGCGTGAGGCTTTTGATGTTGTTCGGGCTGTATGCCACCTTTACAAGGTCTTTGTATTGCTTGCCGTATACCGTGAAATTGAGGTTGCACGAGCGGAAGCCGGGGGCTTTTCGCGTACCCATCGGGATTGTAGCGATGCCACTTCTGAATGTCGTCGAGTCTTTTCTTGCGGCCATCATTTCGTCGCCGGTGCTGTAATATATGGTCACTCCGTCTATAGGCACGCCGCCTTTATACGCTTCGATTTTTACGGTTGCCTCGTCTCCGGTGTTGTAGTTGCGGTCGGTATGGTCTGTCGTAATGATATATTCCACATAGTTGCGCCCCGCTTTCGAAAACTGTGCCGTTGCCGACAGCGAGCAACAAGTCAATAACAGAACTATGAAACTTTTTTTATTCATGTCAATTTCGTTTTATAGTAGTTAGTATTTCAGTTTGCCATATCATCGTTTGATATTATTCCTTCACCTTTTATTATATTCTCGTATGTGATATTCATCTCGTCCATCATGGCATATATGTTTTTGTCTGTGCGACATACATACCTTATGTATTCGTCCATTGTTTTTATTCTGTCTAATTTTGCTGTATCAAGAGGCTTGTCGTGCAGTATCAGCGTTATGTTTTCCGTGAGCAGACTGAGCAGTGTTGCCTGTTTAAGTGTGGCCTTACCGGTGTCGGCTTCCCGTATGCCGGCCGCATAAGCGGTCATAACAGTCCTCACCAACAGCCTTATTGCCAGTTCACAGTCTACATTATCTTTCATGTTGCTTCGGGTGTATAGCTTCAAATGTTCGGCCGCTTTCGTGAACCGTCCTTCGAGCAGGGCATATACATTCCGTTTGTATTCGGCTTTCATCGCTTCATACATCTCGTCTGTGCGGCATGCCATTCTCATCAGTTCGATGAAAGATGTATTTTCGGGATCCATTGATTTGAGATGTTTTTCAATCTCGTCGAGGCTGTAATTAAGTTGCGATATGATGAAAAACAAAGTGTCGTTGTATTGGGATACCATGTTGTCATAGTGCTCCATGACGATGGTCTTGATAGTTTGCGGATTTATTTCATTGTCCGGTTTTTTATTTCCGGCGTCATATATACCGTTGATATATGCCGTGAAATATCCGCGAATGAATGCTGCGAGTGCTTTATATTTATCTGTTTGTTCCATAATATGTATGCAAAGATAAACAAAAAAGCATAAACACACCGATGTTGCCTGTGTTTTTATTTTGCCGTTTGCGGAATGATTGTTATTTTTGCGGGTAAAAAGAACGATATGGTATCAGACAGACATTCAGACTTATTGACAGCCCATGGCATCCGTCCCACGGCAAACCGGATTTTGGTGGTAAGGGCGCTTTTTGCCGCTGACAGGCCGATGTCGCTTACCGAACTTGAACATAAGTTGTTGACATTGGATAAATCCGGGATATTCCGTGCTCTGACTCTTTTTCGCGACAATCATCTTGTGCATGTGATAGAAGATGGTGGTGGTAGCGTTCGTTATGAGTTGTGCATGAGCGACGGCGATGCAGACGATGATTTGCATGTGCATTTCTATTGTGAGAGATGTCGCCGTACGTTTTGTATAGACAATGTTCCTGTTCCTGTCGTGCCGTTGCCTGCCGGCTACGCTCCCGAAACGGTTAATTATATGATTAAGGGATTGTGTCCGAGTTGTTCGGTGAAGTGATATTTTCGTTTCATCTTTTTCCTTTAATAACATGCGTGCTCTCTGCACAAAATCAGACATTTCGACGTCAATAGCCCCCCGCATGGTTTCTTCGGAGAAACTGTTATAAATGATAGAAGAGCCAACTGACAAACGCAACAGGCGTGTCAGTTGGCTCTTCTATCGTTCTTTGCTTGTCTGACAGACAAAGCAAAAGTCCGACCATTGCGGTGTTCTTACCGGTTATCGGGTTTTGCGTTTCATTGTGACACAAGAACCGTCCGAATAGGTTATGCGCTCTATTACCACGCTGCCGCGTGGGGCTGTTTCGACGCGCATGCCCTCAACGGTAAATATCTCTCGCTTAACTATCTTGCCGTTGGTGCCGTTCACGGTATTGATGCCGTCAATAACCTCTTCGGTCATCGGACTGATTACCCAGCGCAGACGTGTACGGTCGGCGGGATAGGCAAAGCTCATTGTTCCCTCTGTGCCGGCATCATTTGGCGTACCCACATTGAGACAACGGTTGTTGTCCGGTGACGTTTCGATATAGAAAGCAATATATCCGTTGTCCGTCTTGGCATAATAAGGATATACGGTGGCCGGTGTGCCTGACAACTTATTGTCGATTTGCAGATAAGTCTGTGTGGCTGCGTTCTTGAAGTAGACGTTGCCGTCTTCGCCGTATGAAATCTCCCATTTCGCCTCGGCCTGCTCACTGATGGCGTCAATCCCTCCGGCAGCGATGTCAGTATCAGAGAGTCCTACGCGGAATATCAGCGAGTCGGCCGTTCCGTCGGCTGTGGGGATGGCCACGAGATAGCGGCGCTGTGTGGACGCATCGGCTGTTGTTGCCGACGCATTGTAGATTGTGCCGTAGCTGTAGATGTTGTGATAGTAGTCGGTGTCATAGCCGGCGAGGGTCATTATCTGCGACGAGCGGAATGTCTTCAGCGCAGCGTCCACTTCGGCTTTCACCGAGTCGATCTGCTCCTGTGTGGCCTCAATGTCGACGGCTTCGGTGAGGAATTTCTTTGCCGAGGCTACCGTCGTGTTGAGTGCTTCCAGAAAGGATGCGGGATAGCATAGCGTCCTGTTGCCTATCTGTGCCGATGAGGCCGCGCTCTCGGCTTCTTCCACCGAGCGGCGCAATGCGCTGAGGAAGAGCTTGACCATCGAGGCGTCGACTTCGCTGAAAGTATAGATCATGTCGGCGCGGTCGAGCGTTCCGTTGCCCCAGAGCCAGTCCGAGCGGAAGTCTCTCGGGCGCAGCTGCTGGTCCTTGTTGGACGGGCTGTTGATGCGGTACATGGATATGTCGCCGTCGACCCCCGACAGGGCGCACGAGCGGTCACCGATGTAGTTGATGGTGAATGTGGCAGCATCGTCCGTGGCGACAATCTTTGACGTGCCGTTGACATCGCTGTTGGCCGGCGAGAAGCATTTGCCGCTGCCGCGGTTGCGCATGGTCACACCGCCGTCGACGGCCGTTATCTCCCAAAGCAGGGCGGGATTGTCCCACTCGAAAGTCTCGACGGAGCCGAGCAGACCGGACGACGTTATCGTCAGATACTTGGCCGAACCGGCCAGTGTCGTGCCGGAGTTGTATGCCTTGGTGGCATAGCTGATGATGCGGTAGAGCTTGCCCTCGGCCGGAACAAACTCCGTCGTGCCGGGAGCCACACCGCCGCCGGCGCGCATGCCTTCATCGTTGATGGTGACCACGGCCGAATAGAGCGACTCGCGGTCGCCCTTGACTACCTTCAGACGGAAGTAGTAGACCTTTTTGGGCACAAGGCCTTCGAGTGTCGTCTCAACGGCGTTACCGGGAAGCGTGGCTTCCACTTCATATTTCAAGCCGTCTTCACTCTTTTCTAAAATCACGGCGTCGGCATCCTCCACTTCGAGAGTCCACGTCAGATGACAGGTCGTGCCGTCGGTCACGACGGCCTTGACGCCGGTAGGATACATCAGATAGTCGGCCTTTTTGGCGAGACTGTTGATGTAGTCCTCTATGTTGCTGTATCCGTTGCCGTCGCTGTCGTTCATGGCGTCGTTGACGTTGGGGTCTGTTCCGTTGGCCGTCTCCCACTCGTCGGGCATGCCGTCACCGTCGGTGTCCGTCGGCGGGGTGCCGCCGGAGACATTGCCGATGCCGCCGACGTCCTGCTCACTCTCGATGAAGGCGCCCTCGGTGCCGAGTGATGTCAGCTGGGTGATGATGCGGCGGTCGTGGACGTCGCGCACAATCGACGCGCCGACATGGTCGACCACGCTGTAGTAGGCTTCCTCGGCCGTCTCGAGATTCATCGGCGCCGTGCACTTCAGATTGGGCTGCTGCATCGGCGTCGCACCGTTGTAGTCGGTGATGAGCGTGCCGTTTAGCACGCCGTCGTTGTTTCCGTCGGTATAGTTTCCGGTGCTGTAGAGATGGTCTGTCTCTGTCCACTGGTCGAAATACTTGTTTGACGAGCCGCTGCTCGGGCCGGTGATGAAGTAGTTGTTCATCAGGTCTTGATAGTTGTCGGCCGCCGAGTGTCCGCCGATTACACCCATGCCGTAGTTGTAGCACACATTATTATAATACTGTATGGAGCATTTCATCTTCGGGTTGCGGCTCTTGTTGTTGGCCCAGAGACAGTGGCTGACGGTCCAGTTGCGCGTGCCGTCGGTGATGGCACCGAAGCGCTGGGGCAGGATGCCCTCGCTGATGATGCAGTTCTGCCACGTGATGTTGTTGGCGTTGGCGATGTGGACGTTGTCCCACGGTCCCCACGAGATGGAGCAGTGGTCGAGGATGAGGTCGGTGCAGTTGTCGAGCGTGAGCGTACACTTCTTGCTGTCCACGGCCGAACCGCCGCGCATGCGTATGTAGCGGATGATGACATCCGACGCTCCGGAACAAATCACGCGGCCGCCATATATTGTTATACCCTCGCCGGGAGCCGTCTGTCCGGCGATATAGGTGTTGCTGCTCACGGTGATGGAGGTCCCCGTGATGTCTATCACGCCGCCCACGTCGAAGACGACGATGCGGTTGGGCCGACTCACGGCGTCGGCCAGCGAACCGGCTCCCGAGGCGTTGAGGTTGGTGACGTGGACCACAGTGCCGCCGCGGCCGCCCTTGGCGTATGCCCCGAAGCCCTCTGCGCCGGGGAAGGCCAACTGCTGGGCACCGGCCGTCAGCGTCATGCCGACAGTCAACAGGCATGTAAGTAATAGCTTCTTCATATTGATTTAATTTTTAGTGAATATATAACTATTAGTCATTAATTCTGAACCTCAGTTGAAACTTGTTTGTTTTAAGTACATGGACAACAAAAAGTTGCCCGGGATTTTGTCACGTCAGACCTTTCACTTAATCTTGGTGTGTGAATTCAAAGACTGTAAAAATCGTAACAGACATGGCAAAGATAGCAATAAAAAGCGATAAATTCACTCTTTGGGGAAGTTTATTTGCAATAGTGGAATTCTTTTCCGCTCTATCCACTACAATTAGTTCAACGCGGATTGGGGGGTCTTGGTGAGTTGAGCTTGATTTAAGGATATAATAAAAGAGACACGGCCGAGCCGTGTCTCTTTTATCGTTTATGTGATATTTGTAAATATCACTTTCTTACTTAACGAATATCTTTCTTGTCTCGCCGTTTGCAGTCTTGATGATATTCAATCCTTTCACAGGAGCTGCAACCTTGCGGCCGTCAACGGTGAAGTATTCTGTATTTTTCTTTGTGTTTACAGTCAGATTGCTGATACCGTCTGAAACAGCTTGTGTGTCGAGCACATATCCTTCAATATATGACATAGGCCAAACTTCTCCGTCAATTTCCATTTCGGCTACGTTGTATCCAAAACCGGTGATGTATCTGCCGTCTGCCGTAATGCCGAGAGGAGAGTTTATACCATTGTCATCATATGTGGTGAACTCTTCGAATTGGCTGTATACGTCTTTCAACAGGCGCGGTTGTTCTTCTCCTGCTTTCAAGATAAATCCGAGACGCGGAGAGCCAAAACTTCCGTCACCGGTATATCCTATAACTGTACCGTCATCGCTGATATCTGTTGGTGTCAAGTCTGTTTCCGCGTCAATGCCGCGGCTTCCGTCAACAGTGATGATTTTCAACTCTTTTGTCTCTATGTTATAGATACCGATGCGATTTTCTGTTTGTAATACAGTGGTGTATGTGTATCCCTCATATATTTCAATTTCCTCTTCTCCGAGATATTCGGAAATAATAACCAAAGCATATTTGCCATTAGCGCTGACGTTGGCCCATTGGAAAGTAAGATACGGCTCATCATATTCTCTGAAATCACCAAGTTCATCATCCCATTGCGTGGGGCGGAATTTACCTTTCCAGATAGAGTCGAGCTTGTATGTATCGCCGTCTTTAATCCAAAGCGCGGCAGGTTCACCTATGTCTGCTATGAGATGTCCCATAATGACTGAGCCGTCTGCGCTGACGCGCTTTGCGCTTGCACCGTTGTAGTTGAAGCCAATCTGTTCTGTTGTGGGTTCCGGAAGCATTGTTCTGACGCCGTCAATCCATACGCACGGTTTCTTTTGCCAACCTTCCATATAGGTATTGCTGTTGATTGAGCCAACGATGATTTTGTCGTCATCGGTGATGTCCTCTGCAAGAGTGTTATACTCTTCTGTTGCTTCTTCTATGATTTTGAAGTCACCGTTGATGGACAGCGTTGCTGCCGGACCATTATATCCTACTCCGATACCGTTGTTTGACACGCCGCGAACTTCTGCGCCCCATTCATCGAGCATTTCCTTTATTACGGTTTTTTTTGTCTCTACTTCGATCATGAACATTTCATTCTGTGCGGTTACGCCACCAATGTACTTTCCGTTGTTCGAGATGTCCATTATCTGATATCCGTTTTCAATACTTTCCGTATTGAATTTTGTCAGTGTCTGCGCGTTTGCGCATGTTGCCGCCGCAAGGCAGCAGAGAGTAAAAATTTTCTTCATGCTTTTACCTTTCTTTTAATTGTTAATATTAATGGTGTCAATGTTTTATCATTTGTTCATCACTTTTTTCACACTTCCGTCGCTCATTCTTATTATTGTAAGTCCGTGTGCCTTGCCTGTCGAACGGCGTCCGTCAATGGTGTAGCGTGCAGTTTCAGTGATGTTCTTGGCTGCCTCCGTGACACTCTCGATGCCGGTAGGACCGTCGTAGATAAGTGCTTTCTCGTCGGCGTTGACGATTTCCTGTGTCTTGGTGTTTATCACCATGGCCACGATTTTCAGCTTGCTCTTGTCTTGCAGCACCTTATTCTCGGACAGGTCTATTGTGTATTCGTGAGTTTGTGTCGCTCCTTCCACTATCGGAGCCTTGATTATGCCTTTCAGTCCGTTTGACACACCGATACCTGCGATGGCCACGTGGTCGTATACCATGTCCTTGATGGTAGACGGCTTGCTTATCCATTCTCTCATGTATTCGTCAGACATGAATGAAGTCTTGTTGGCGTAATAGTTTGCTTGATACCATCCCGTAGTGGTTCCCGTCAGACTGTCGGCCACCACTACATATGCAATGGAGTACGGAGCCGAGTTTGAATTGTATTGGAATGTGATGTTCGTGTTCACTTTTATCTTTGTGTATTCGGCGTCGGCCCATGACGGAGTGACATCCACCGATAACTCGGCGGGAATTTCAAGCATTTCCTTGAAGTCGTTTTCTATATACATCGGCAGCGTGCATGTCGGGTCTGAGCCGTAGTACGGGTCTATGATGGAGGTTCGGTTCAGCGTGGCGCTTGGCAGGTTTTGACCGTAAGTACTTACTACCGTATTGTATACCGAAACTTTCATCGGGTCGGTTTTTGTCATGTTGGTGTGTGCGGCGATACCTATGAACGAGTCGGGATAGCGTTCTTTCATCAGTCTCAGTCCGGTAATTCCTCTCGGGCAGTAGCCGCATCCCGTGGCGGTGAACTCTTCTTCCACTATCATTCGTTTTGATTCTGCAGCCAGAGTGAACAGTGTTCCTTGTGCCGATATGTTTTCTGAGCATGCGTTCGGCTGTCCGTTCACCTTGTTGATGACAATCATCATCTTTGCCGTTCCGGATTCTTCCTCGGCGTTGATAGGGAGTTTCACTATTCCCGTTGAGTCGAATCCGATTGTATTCTCGCCCAGTTCGGCGTGCATGTCATACGAGCAGTTTTTCGCCGTGTTGGTCACCGTATAATCAAGCGAACTTATGGGTGTGGTGCCTTCTCCGGTGATTATCAGCGACACTTTTCCGCCTTTGTTTTTGATGGCTCTGCTTTCAGATGCGAAATTGGCTGCCACCGTGGCTGCGTTTTCCGGGAAATCGCCACTGATGCTTACCATTGTGGTCAGGTTACCAAATCCGGTGCCGTACATGTTTGTCCATTCCTGTACCGTGAGTGATGCGCGGAGGAAATGTCCTCCGTTTACGGCCGGCTCTTCTGTCGATGCCGTTATCACCGGGTACTTGCCGTCATATTCCGACGCGTCTTCGATGGAGAACGAATAGCCCACATAGCATCCGCCTTGCGGGATGGTGTAGGGTGTAGACAATGTTACGGTGGTGAAGTTGTCCATGTAGCTTACCGGGTTGGTTATGTCTACGCAAACCCCGTCGGCACTCTCGGCCGAAGCCGGCAATGTAGACGAAATCCACATTTTCGGAGCAACGAGCAGTCTCGGTTCTGTGAGCAGGAAAGCCACGCTGTCAATCTGTTTTCCGGCATAATCGGCCGGCACGAATATTGCGCAGTCGTACGACGCGGCGGCCTCTTCGCCGAGCGTGCTTGCGCCCGTCAGATTAAAATATGTAAAAACTTTCGATGCTTGTGCCTTTGCCGGCGCTTGATGACGATTATTATATTTTTTTTTGGTAAAAGAGCCTTTGCCGGCTGTGAGGCCTTGTGCGCAAATTGTGCCGCATAAGGCGAGAATGATTACAGATATAAAAATCTTTTTGTCCATAATTTATTATAAAAATGTTGTTAAACTTCTCACACATGAAACATATTTGCATGTTTTATACATAAATATGTAACATGATGTAAGCCTTTCAATCTTAACCGCGACAAAAGTAAATAAAAATAATGGAAAATATTTGTATGATGCAAAGAAAAATGATTTTCTTGTACATTTTTTAACGTTTAAACGGACCACGGATGTTGTTTCGCTAAATGAATTACTGAAAATTGATTGTGTTTTGTAAGTTGTTGATTTGTTGGGTGTTGGAGCTTGTTGTGCAGGCCTTGTCGGCTGGTTTTATTCTATGAATACGTGTATTTTATCTATTAAATCGGGTTTTTAATGTATTAAATATTGTTGTAGATAGCTAAATTTAATGTAGTACTCAAAGGAATATAGATAACCTTTTCTTTGGCTCATCCATTTCAAGTGACATATATATTCGCTCACTTTTTATTGGGCGCACAAGCCGTGGCGTTAACATTTCGACTTCGTGTTTAACTTAAAAGATGTAAACAAAAAGTAAAAAGCTGTGACAAAAGATTTTCGTGAAGTAGGTTTTGTTAACTTAAAATATTTAACTAAAAAGACAATTGCTTAATATTTGTAAACAATTAAATGTGGGTCTTTTCTCTTTTTCGTACATTTTTGCCTTGCAATAAGGCCGTAATTGCACTGCGTTTACGGCCTAACGGGAGTGCAATTAGGCCGTAATTGGAATGTAATTACGGCCTAATTGGAAAACAAGACGATTTTCAAGGCATCGAAAAGCAGTGAAAATCATCATAACACTCTTGTATACAGATATTTACGTAAAGTGCTCTATAATTCTCGTATTTGCGCAAAAAAACTTTTCTTGGAAAAGAATCGATTCTCAGCGGCGTTAACATAAAATATTATGACAGTTTGTTTGTGTATTTTTAACAAAAAACGAATAATGTGTTAAAATTGTACTTGCTTTATTTAAAATAAAACGGAAAAGCCGTGCGTTTCTGCAAAAAATTGCATTTCATATTGACATACTTTCCTGCGGGTAATGAGAATTTTTCTGCGGGCAATGGCAAAACTCCATGCGGGCAACAAGAATTCACCATCTGCAATGCCTGTACGGTTGTCACTCGAAATCAAAAATCAGGCATTGAAAAGTCGCCATGCCGCATATCCTATATAACTTGCTGTGAGAAAAATGCCTTCTATCCGGCTTACGGTATACTTTGTGAACGAGAAGAGCCATACTGTTACGGCTCCGGCAATCATTACATAGAGGTCGGTCATGGTGATGTCGGTGATTGTCAGCGGAGATATGGCGGAGGTGATACCGAGAATGGCGAGAATATTGAAAATGTTGCTGCCGAGAACATTACCGATTGCCATTGCCGACTGTCCTTTGCGGGCCGCGATTACCGTTGTTGCAAGTTCGGGCAGCGAAGTGCCTCCGGCAACGATGGTTATTCCTATGGCCGCATCGCTCATGCCGAGTGTTCCGGCCACTTTTGCTGCATATTCCGAGAACAGGTCGCTTCCGAATATAAGAAAAAGCAGTCCCACGGCGATGAGTGTGATACTTTTCCACACGGGCGTTGCCGGCTCGGATGATTTGTCGAGCTCGTGTCCGTTGTTCTTGTCGGCTGTGTCGGCATTGCTTTTTGCATTGTCTCGCTTTGCCGTATGGATGGTGAAAGCCATGAAAGCCGCAAAGCATGCGAGCATTATAATTCCGTCCGTGCGGCTGACGGTGTTGCCTCTGATGTCGGTATCGGAAAAATTGTCGAGGCAGAGAATAATCAGGAGTATCGTTACGGCAACCGACAAGGGTAGGTCTTTCGATACGGTAGACCGTGCGATGGCAATCGGTGCTACCATTGCCGCGCATCCCACGATGAGCAATGTGTTGAGAATGTTGCTGCCAATGACGTTACCCACGGCAATGTCGGCCGAGCCTTTCAATGCCGAGGAGAGACTGACGAACAGTTCGGGAGCCGATGTGCCGGCAGCCACTATCGTCAGGCCGATGATAATTTCGGGCACTTGCATGCGTCGGGCGAGTGCGGCTGCGCCTTCCGTCAGTCGGTCGGCTCCGCGCAGCACGAGCACTATACCTATTATTATATATATAATGTCAAATAGCATGGCGCTTGATGGTGTCTTCTATGATTTTCGGGAAATGTTGCTGTTCGAGGCGTTGCACGTTGGCGGCAATGTCATCGGGAGTATCTTTCGGGGAGACGGGTGTGGATGCTTGAAATATAATCTCGCCGCCGTCGCATACATCGCTGACATAATGAATGGTGATACCGGTCTCGGTCTCGTTGTTTGCTCTTACGGCTTCATGGATATGATGCCCGTACATGCCCTTTCCGCCGTATTTGGGAAGCAGGGCGGGGTGGATGTTGATGATGTGCCGGGGATATCGTTCGATGAGAAATGGAGGAACCATAAGCAGAAAGCCTGCCAGCACGATGAAGTCGATTGCGTATCGCTCCATCATGTCGGGCAGGCTTTTACCGTCGTTAAACTCGTTTTTCGTCATCACTTCGGTCGGTATACCGAGCTGTTTGGCTCGCGTCAATGCGAATGCATCGGCCTTGTTGCTGAGAACCAAGGCTGTTTTTATGTCACTGTTTCCGCTAAAATATCGAATGATATTCTCACAGTTGCTGCCTGTGCCGGAAACGAATATGGCTATGTTTGTCATTTACGTATCGCTTCGTGATGATGAAAACCGCTTTGTGTTAATAACCGAATGTGTATGTTTTCTTGTTGCCGTTCTTGTCGGTGACGGTCATTGTGCTTACACTCTTGTCGGGGTTAAGGGTGGTAGCGACCGTATAATCCCCGTCTTTTCCGGCTGCTTTGGTTATGACATAGCTGTTGCGCATGTTGCGGAACAAAGAGAGCAGCATGTAAGGATTGCACTCTTCCATGCCGAGCAACAGCTGATTGACATCTACCGATTGGTTACGGTTGCTCACTTTCGTGTTTTCTTCACCGAAATAAAGTTTCAAGTCTTCCCCGTAAGTTTGTCTGCCGTCGGAGTATATGTGCCTGTATTTCAGACTGTCGGCAACATGCTCGTCGTCGGCTCCGAAGCGTTGGCCTCCGGCAAACAGTTGTGACACTCCGTATTGTTCGCCTCCGGCAAGACGGCGTTCCACCATGATGGCGATAGAGTTTGCGTATACGCTGTTCCTGCATGTCACGGAATCGTTTCTTGATGTCAGTTGGTCGGGTTGGTAACCTACGTCAAAACGTCCTTCCAACGTGTTGGAACCGGAATATACATATAGTGTGGTGTCACTGTCGTTGTAGTCGAATGACATGTCATATACCAACGCTCCGTCGCGATTCATACTGAAAATATTGGGTCGGCACTTGTCGTCGTAAGTGATGTTAAACTCGGCGCCGTCATCGCATGTTATTGTTTTCACGAGCGGGGCGTTTCCAAGCGAGCCGTCGCCTCTGGTGGCATATTGGCCTATACTGAACATCGTGTACGCGTCGGATTCATTGGCATCCTGTATTCTTATTCTCGCCATGCGCATGTTTCCTGTCGTGTTTTGCGAGAAATGCGTGGGAATGAAGTACAGACTGTATCCGTCTCCTTTCATGAGATCTATTTTCAACCAGTCTGTGCTTGCGTCTTGCACTATGTACCAATTACCGAGCGAGGCGAATTGTATGTATCCGTTTGTGGTGTTTGCGTAGCCGCTCGAGCCACCGACTGCACTAAATCCCGAATTTGTTTCATCGTTGTCAAGACATGAAGCCAAAAGCGGTAGTATGGCTGCCATGATGAATAGTTTGATTGATTTCATAAGCTGTATATTAATTAAAGATTTGATATCAATGTTTATTTGAACGATTTTGCCCGTGAACATGTCGTTTTTTAGTCTTCGACATCGTCTTCATCGTTATATTCCATATAGTCGTCATCGTAAATGTCGAGCCCCTCGAGCGATGGAACAATGAAAGCATCGAGCGACCTACGGTCTTTTTTCGTGGGGCGTCCCGTTCCTCTTGCTCTGTTTACAAATCCGCTTATGCGGTTCATTTCAAGCAATTCGTATTGGTCTGCCGTGGTCACATTCTCGTAAATCTCGGGCAGCATCTTTGCTCCCACGCGTTGCTCGATGGGCTTTAATATCTTAAACGAATAAGTGACGGGAGGTTTTCGCACGCAGACAGTCTCGCCGGCCTTGACAGTATGCGCCGGTTTGACATTGGCACCGCCTATCGTCACGCGCCCGTTCTTGCAGGCATCGGCGGCGATTGAGCGTGTCTTGAAAATGCGGGCGGCCCACAACCATTTGTCTATTCTTGCCTCATTGGTCATCTTCTTGTTCTTATTTTAGAGTATTGCAGTAGGACTGTTTGATATTCTGGTGTCGCAGTGCGGTTATTTCTTTTTGTTAAAAGCGTTCATGGTGACGTTTACACCCGAAAGCACAAAACTCTTTATTATCTCACAGGCCGTGTCAATCTTCGGCTCAAGCGTTTTCATATCCTCTTCGTCGTATCGGCCGAGCACCCATTCTACCTGCATGCCGCGCGGAAAATCGTTGCCTATTCCCACGCGCAGACGGCTGTATTTATCGGTGCCGAGCACAGACTGTATGTTTCCGAGACCGTTATGCCCTCCGTTGCTTCCCGACGGTTTGAGACGTAGAGAGCCCAGCGGCAGCGAAAGGTCATCGACAATGACAAGCAATCGTTCGATATCAATGTTTTCCTTGTTCATCCAATACCGCACGGCGTTTCCGCTTAGGTTCATGAATGTGCTTGGCTTCAGCAGGAAAACTTTTCTTCCTTTGATGCTTGTCTCGGCGACAAAGCCGTAACGGCGGTCGCTAAAAAAAATATTGGATGCCTTGGCAAAGGCATCCAATATCATAAATCCTGTATTGTGGCGGGTGTTGGCGTATTCGTCGCCGATATTTCCCAACCCAACTATTAAAAATTTGTCCATTATTGAGCGGCAGCAGCAGCGGCAGCGGCTGATTTGGATGCACGTGTTGTCTTGACAGAACATACGATAACTTCTGCCGGAGTAGCTATTTCGAGACCCTCGAATTTCAACTCGCCGACCTTGATGCTCTTGCCGAGACGAAGATTTGTAACGTCGATATCGAGCTGTTCGGGAATAACCTGATAGGGAGCTGTGACGTTAATCTTGCGGATAGAGAGGTTGATACGACCACCATCGCGCACACCCTGAGCCAATCCGTTGAGCTTAACAGGAATACCGATAGTAATGGGTTTTGTCTCATTTATCTCATAAAAATCCACATGCAGCAAAGCATCTGTAACGGGGTGGAACTGCAACTCTTTGAGAACAGCCTTGTGCTCCTTGCCATCGATGTTCAGGTTTACTACATAGATGTGCGGAGTGTATACGACCTTGCGGAGCTCTGCCATCGACACTGCGAATGACATTGCCTCGGGAAGACCGTTCTCTCCCTTTTTCTCACCATACATGTTGCAGGGAATAAGTCCCTCTTTGCGCATTGACTTAGATGCTTTCTTGCCTAAATCGGTACGCATCTTACCTGTTAAATTGATTTCTTTCATAACTTTGTGTTACTCTAAATTAAGTTTTAAAATTAATACTTGCTTAATTCACCATCACACGAATATTAATCGATGTGCTTGAAAAAGCGCTGCAAAGATAGTCGTTTATATTCAATTACGCAAGCATTATGCGGCTATTAATGAGAAAAAGTGCAATATTTTCACTTATTTCTTGCATTATATAGGTTTTTTATCTAATTTTGCATCAAAATACGTTGTGTTAAAGATAAGTGTATCTTAGAAAATAAAGTCAACTATATAAATAAGTATGATAAACCGCGAAATTATAAGAATAAAGATAGTTCAGTTAACCTATGCTTACTATCAAAATGGAAACAAGAATATAGACTCTGCCGAGAAAGAACTGTTTTTCAGTCTTTCAAAGGCTTACGACCTGTATAATTATCTGTTGGCGCTTATTGTGGCGGTGACAAAAGAGGCGCGTAAGCATGTCGAAGTGGCTCAGGCAAGAGCGAAGAGAGAAGGAACGGAAGAACCGTCTGTAAAATTCATATACAATAAATTCGCTATGCAACTGGAAGAAAACAAGATGCTTAACGAGTTTATGAGTAATCAAAAGAAGACATGGGACGATGAGGCAGAGTTCGTGAAGAATTTATATTTGCAGATAGCAAATAGCAGTATTTATCAGGATTACATGGCAAGCACCGAGGATACTTATGCTGCCGACCGTGAATTCTGGAGAAAAATATATCGCACTTTCATACAGGAAAACGAGGCACTCGATGATGTTCTTGAAGAGCAGAGTCTGTACTGGAACGATGATAAGGAGGTCGTTGATACGTTTGTGCTGAAAACGATAAAGCGGTTTGACGAGAAAAACGGTGCAAAGCAGGAACTGTTGCCTGAGTATCACAGTGACGACGACCGTGATTATGCCCGCAAATTGTTCCGTGCCACGATATTGAATGCCGACGAGTATCAGCGTTTTATGAGCGAGGCATCACGCAATTGGGATTTCGGACGACTCGCATATATGGATGTTGTGATAATGCAGATTGCCATAGCAGAGATGATGACATTCCCGACAATACCGGTGAGTGTGTCCATTAATGAATATGTGGAGATGGCGAAACTGTATAGTACGGCACGCAGTGGAGGATATATTAACGGTATGCTCGATGCGATAGCGCGGCATCTTATAGATACCGGTCGCCTGCTTAAAAGCATTGACGCCGTAAAGACCGGTAAAACGAAAGCAAAAGAAGATGCTGAGGGCGAACAGGCTTAATGCCGTATGTGCATGAATATAATAGGAAACAGAGTAAATCAAATTCAGAAAAGAATAATTATAGAATATGACAACAACATTGTTTTTATCGGCTCAGGCCGCTCAAGGTGGCGGAATGACAAGTATGCTTTTTATGATGGTGGCCTTGTTTGCCATCATGTGGTTCTTCATGATTAGACCGCAGCAAAAGAAACAGAAAGAGATACAGAACTTCCAAAACTCGCTTGTAGAGGGAACATCTGTGGTTACCGGCGGTGGAATTTACGGAACGGTGAAGAAAATAGATCTCGTGGCAAACATCATTGAGGTGGAAATTGCCAAAGGAGTGATTATACGTGTAGATAAAAGCTATGTCTTCAAGGATATGGCAAGCACGCCGGTACAGGCAAAATAAATGAATTTACGGCGTAAGATAACATACGAAATCAGGAAATCCTTATTCAGGTTAGTGAATAAGGATTTCCTGATTTTTTTGTTTTTTCTTGCTCTTTCGGCCGTTTTTTGGCTGCTGATGACGCTAAACGAGACTTATGAGAAAGAGATAAGAATACCTGTCAGCATAGTAAATGTACCCGATAATGTGGTGCTGATATCGCCAAGCACCGATACTGTGAAAGTGACGGTGCGCGACAAGGGACTCGTTTTGTTGGGATATGAATACAAAGATGTATTGCGTCCGTTGCGCATAAACTTCAAATCATATATCCGCGGAGCGGAAAGTGCATCGATAACCGCAGCCGAACTGCAGCGTTTCATATATCAACAGTTGTCGGCTTCTACGAAAATCGTAAGCGTAAAGCCGGATAAGTCGGAGTTCTTTTTCAATTACGGAATGTGCAAACGGGTACCTGTCAGGTGGCGCGGCCGTGTTGTTCCCGAACAGCTTTACTTTATCTCTCATGTGGAATATCATCCCGACAGTGTCGATGTATATGCCGCAGAGGAGAAGTTAGACAGCATCGAGGTTGTGTATACAGATGCTTTGAACTATGAAAACTTCCGTGATACGCTCTCGATAACGTGCGGATTGCAGAAAATACGGGGCGCAAAGTGTATTCCCGATAAGATAACAATAGATTTTCATACGGATGTTCTTACCGAGGC
The DNA here is from genome assembly GCA_017623155.1 of Prevotella sp. Taxonomy (GTDB): domain Bacteria; phylum Bacteroidota; class Bacteroidia; order Bacteroidales; family Bacteroidaceae; genus Prevotella. The sequence continues at coordinate 80,882 of JAGAPR010000004.1, forward strand.
AACTATGAATGTTCCGGTTACGGGAATAAATCTGCCGGAGGGAAAAGTGCTTAGAACATTCCCTTCGAAAGTCACTGTGAATTTTGTTACAGGCATAAGTCGCTTGAAGAAGTTGCGCCCGACCGATTTTAAGGTGATAGCCGATTATGAAGAGATTAAGCGACATCCGTCTGACAAATGTACCATTTTGTTAAAGGGAATACCGCATGACGTAAGTAGGGCAAAGCTCGAAGTCGGTTCTGTGGATTATCTGATAGAGGCGGAGTGATGAGGATTGGAATAACGGGAGGCATCGGTAGCGGCAAGAGTTATGTTTGTGCCAGACTTGAAGCGTTGTTGGGAATAAAGGTCTATGATTGCGATAGCGCGGCGAAGAGGATAATCCGTTCATCTGCTGATATAAAGGAACGGCTTACCGCTCTCATCGGGCCGGAGACATATATAGACGGGAAACTCAACAAGGCGGCTGTCGCCAATTTTCTTCTTGCGTCTGAAAGCAATGCGCAGGCGATAGATAAGATTGTTCATCCGGCTGTGGCTCTTGATTTCGAGAAAAGTGGAATGGAGTGGATGGAGTGTGCCATTCTCTACGAGTCCGGGTTCGACAGGCTTGTTGATAAAGTCATTGCTGTGACCGCTCCGGAAGCCGTCAGGGTGGAGAGGGTGATGAAACGCGACGGCATCACATGCGATAAGGCACGCGAGTGGATGACTCGTCAGTTGCCTCAGGACACTGTTTTGGCGCGTGCCGATTATGAGATAATAAACGATGGTACACAAGATGTGGACCGACAGATAAACGAATTAATAAACAAATTGAAGTAAACAAAGACATGTTACAAACAATCTTAGCAATCTCGGGAAAGCCCGGACTTTACAAATTGGTATCAAGAGCAAAGAACAGTCTTATAGTCGAGGTTCTTGACGATACTCACCGTCGTATGCCTGCATTCGCAACCGACAGGATTACATCGCTCGCAGACATTGCAATGTATACGGAAACAGACGATATCCCCTTGCATAAGGTGCTTACAAGCATGAAAGAACTTGAAGAGGGTAAAGTGTCTTCTTTGGATTACAAGAAGGCAAGTGGCGAGGAATTGCGCGAATATTTTGCAAAGATATTGCCCGATTTCGATCGCGAGCGTGTTCACAACAGCGATATAAAGAAACTCATTCAGTGGTATAACATACTGATAAGCAACGGCATTTCCGATTTCGACGAGGAGATGACTCCAACAGAAGGTGATAATATCGATGACCGTGCGGAGTAATGTTTCATACCGTATGATAATATGAAAAGAGATAGAAGGCCGGCCAAGCTGAAAGACATTGCCGACAGACTCGGTATCAGTGTCGCCACGGTGAGCCGTGCCCTTCAATCAAATCCCGCCATAAGCAAGCATACGAGAGATCTTGTGATGCAGACGGCACGGGATATGAACTATACCAAAAACATCATCGCCGATAGCCTGCGCAGTGGTTCACTGCCGGTTATCGGCGTTATTGTTCCCCATGCCGTGACTCATTTTTATTCGTCGGTGCTCGACGGTATAGAGCATGTGGCGGCTGCAGCGGGATATGCCGTGGCGAGTATGAACTCGCACGAGCGGTATATCGAGGAATGTGCCAACGTGCGCAATCTTGCCAATTTGCACGTTGCAGGTATAATAGCGAGTGTCACTCAGGAGACGGAAGATTTCTCGCATTTCGGCTGTTTGGCGGATAGCGGAATTCCGGTGGTGTTTGTCGCGCGCGATATACCCATGCACACGTTTTCCTCTGTCACGGCCGATGGTTCCGAGGCTGCATATCGTGCCACCCTGCATCTCATTGAGCAAGGTTGTCGCAGGATAGCCATGCTGTGCGGACCGAGCCGCTTGAAGATGGTGAAAGAGCGTAAGCATGGATATATAGAGGCTCTGCGCGAGCATGGATTGCCTTTGAGGCCGGAGTATGTGGCGTATAGCGATATTGATTCTGCTTCGGCAATTGATGCCACCGACGAACTTCTTGACCTTGAAGAGCGGCCCGACGCCATAATTGCCCTTAACGACACTCTTCTTTTTTCTGCCATGAAGACAATAAAGCGGCGCGGACTTTCCATGCCATCGGATATTGCCGTGATAGGTTTTAGCGATGCGGAGTATGTTGACGATGTGTGTCCCACGCTGTCCACGATAGAAGATCGGAGTCGTCTGATGGGTGAGAGCGCGGCGCAAATCCTTTTAAATCATATTCATGGAGATGCCGCCCCGGTGCGGAAAATAATCCCCACTGTGCAGCGGATACGTCAAAGCAGCCGGCGGGTATAATCATACCTCTATTCCCTAAATATTATATTTAAAACAGAATACACCCGCTTTTGGGCCGTGAAAGCCTCAAAAGCGGGTGCCGTCTTTGTTTTAAGTTTAAAGTGTCTGTCTGCGATATATGTAGTTGTAGTTTGTTTCAGAACATTCCCGGGCCTCCGAAGCCGCCGCCTCTGTTTCTTCCGCCATTGCGGTTCCCGCTTCTTTCTCTCGGACTGTCGGGGCGGTCGTTGCCCGGTCCCTCGCGCATTCCCTGTCGTGCGGCCTTTCCGCCAAACAAGTTCATTTTATATATCACGTGCAACATGGCGAAGTTTGTGATGGCGTTATACTCCGTATCGTTGCGCTGCATGGCGTTGATGGTACGGCTGATGGTCGACTGTTGGTGCAGCAGGTCGTAGAATTGCAGCGAGAAAGTGAGTCGCTTGCCTTTCAGAAAGCTCTGGCTTATCTGCGCGTTCCATACCAGCTCGTTCGTATTCATCGATTCGTCGTTAAATCCCCGGCGACTGTTCATGTTGAAGTCTGTCGATATTCCCGTTCCCCAAGGCAGTGTCAGACTTGTGTTGAAGCCGTAAGAGTATTGCCATGTGTCGAGATTGCTGTTCGGTTGCAGCGCGTTTCGGGCGTGGTTGTATGTCAGTGTTCCGTTCAGTTCAAACTCTATCCATTCGTTGCGGTAGCTTCCGGCGAGTTTCTCGTGTATCGAAGTGGATTTTGTCACGTTCTTCTGCGAGTCGGATTTACGGTCGATGCTGACATAGTTCACATGGTGGTTGTACTTTATGTCGGTCGATGTGTTCACGTTGAAATATCCGGCCGTGTCAATGGCCATGTTGTAGAATACCGACCCCGATATGTCCCAGTTGCCGTTGATGTTCTCCGGTCGGGTGATGCGTCCGCCCGTTTCCGGGTCGTATGTCACCTTGCTGCTTATGCTGTTGCTCGTGGTACTGAAATTAATGTTTGCCCCGAGAGCCTGTTGACGGTGCTGTATATAGTTGTTGTAGCGCAGGAAAAACCTGTTGGTGAACGACGGTTTCAGTCCCGGGTTGCCCATTGTTATGTTCAGCGGGTCGCTGTTGTCGGTGATGTCGAGCAGGTCTGTCATGCTCGGTTGGCTTGTGGAGCCGCGGTAGTTAAATCGCAGTTGGCTCACTTTCGATATCTTCCATCTGAAATTAACCATCGGACTGACGTTTGTCACCGTTCTCACAGTGTCGGCGTTGTGCCCCTGATAGTGTTGCACGAAGTGCGTCTTCTGCGGCATTACCGTCACTCCTACATTTAAGTTGTATGCCTGACGTATCACTCTGAGCATCAACTGAATGTCGTGTATGTAGTTCTTGTATTCCGAGAAGCGGCTCAGGTCGCTGTCGAGGTAGTCGGTATACGGCTTGTCGAGCCGGTTAAGATACTGGTCCCACTCGCGGAATTGCGGTGTTATGCCGTCGAAGTAGTTTTCTCCGAGATTGCTGAAGTCGAATGTCGAGCGTTCGCTTTTGGAGTATTTATACTGAAACTCATAGCTGAATTGCAGGAACGTGGCTTTCAGTATAGGCTCGCTGTATGTCGCTCTCACGCTGTAATTGTAGTTTTTCTGCGGCGTGAGGTTAAAGCGGTTGGTCTGATACGTCGAGTCGAGGCCGAGAATGTCTTTCACCTGATACAGATGCACGTTGTTCGACGACAGGCTCTTGCTGCTTGTCTCTCCGTAATTGGCACTCATTCTCAGCGTGACGTTTCGCCCCGTGTTGTTCAGTTTACGGTTTATCTGCAACGAGCCGCCGAGTTTTTTCGAGTCGTTGTAGCTGATAGAGTTGTTGTTTCGCGAGTTCACCACCACATCGTTGTCGGCCAGTTCGTCGAGCGACTGTTGTGATAGCGGGTCATTCACGTACAGATACGGGTCTTCGTTGAAAGTCGCCGAGCGGCTCATCGTTACGCCGTCGCTCGTGGAGTAGCTGAAATTCGGGCGGAACATGATGTTTGTCATCGAGTCGGGCATCCATTCGATGCGCATCTGCGTGTCCCAGTTGTTGCCGCGAGAGTAGTTCTGGCTGATGCGGTTTGAGAACGAGCCGGCTGTGCTCATGAAGTTTTCGGTAGCCTGTTTGGTCCGGGTGTCGCCGTCGCTGTGGTCCCAGCGCACGTGTCCGTCAATCTTCAACTTATCTTTTTTCTCGTAGTTTATGTTCACTCCGAGCATCTTGCTCGAGTTGAGGCCTTGTCGGCCGCCGCCGCCTCTGCCGGAGAAACCGCGGTCGTTGACATTATTTGCGCTTCCCATGCCCATTACTCTCAGGTCGTCTTTCATGCTTGCTCCCATCAGTCGTGCGGCGTATCGGTCTTTTGTGCCTATCGCAAGGTCGTCGTTGGTGAAAAATCCTTTCTTCATACCTTTCTTGATGCCGAAGTCGAGCACTGTCTGCTCGTTGCCGTCGTCAATACCCGAGATGCGGGCGAGGTCGCTTTTCTCGTCATACGATTTCACCTTTTCTATAATAGAGGTCGGCAGGTTCTTCATCGCCGTCTTCGTGTCGCCCGTCATGAACTCCTTGCCATCGACGAGAATTTTTTTCACTTCCTTGCCGTTTATGGTGATTTTGCCGTCGTCGTCTACCTGCGCGCCGGGCAGTCTTTTCACCAGTTCTTCTACTACCGAGCCTTCCGGAGTACGGTATGCGGCGGCGTTATATACGAAAGTATCTTCTTTCAGTGTCACCTTTGCGGCGTGTCCGGTCACCGTCGTGCCTTCGAGCATTATGGCGTCGGCTGTGAGTGCTATCGTTCCGAGTGGCACGTCTTTACCACCGCTAACGGTTATGTTTCTCGTGTAGTCTTTATATCCCACGCTTGTCACTTTCAGTATATACCTGCCGTCGGTCGGCGCGGTGATGCTGAAAGTGCCGTTTTCTGCTGTTAGCAGTCCTTTCACGAGCGTGCTGTCGGTCTTCATCAGTTTCACGGTCGTCATCATCATCGCTTCTTTCGATGCGTTCTCCACAATCTTTCCTGTGATGGCGCGCTGGCCCAATGCCGGTATTGCTGCCGCCATGATGGCGATGCACAATAGAAGTTTTTTCATTATGTCGTTCTTTTTTTTTATTTACTTTACGCTTTTTATGACGGGATAATCGCCGAAACGTTTAATCGATGGTGGCGGAAAAAGCGAATAAATCGACGAGTATCTTTCTTTTGCCGATAAATTCGGAATTCCAAATATAGAGGTAATCATAATTCTGCACTTCTTCTCCCTTTGGGGTAGTAGGGCGGGTCTTAACATTTTATTTTGTGTTTAACTAAAAATATGTGAACGAAAAGTAAAAAGTCGATACATAATATTTTCACGAAGTAGGTTTTATTAACTTAAAATATTTAACTTAAAAGGCAATTATTTAATATTCGTAAACAATCGCGCACCGACTTTCACCCCCTTTTGCCTCTTTTTGCCTTGCAATAAGGCCGTAATTGCACTGCGTTTACGGCCTAACGGGAGTGCAATTAGGCCGTAATTGGAATGCAATTATGGCCTAATTGGAAAACAAGACGGTTTTTAAGGCAGCAAAAAACGGGATAAATATCTGTAACAGTTTTATATACAGATGATTACATAAAGTGTCTCAAAACTCGCGAATTTGCGAGCCCGAGAAAATATTTTCAGAAAAACGTAAATACGGGGAGTGTTAAAGAAAATAATCGTACAGTTTATTTGTGTTTATTTAACCAAAAGCGGGGTAAACTGTTAAATATAGGATGTGTATGCACTCGAAATGTCTGATACGCCTTAAAAACATTGATTTTAAAACATTTCCGCAAATAAATTGTAAAAACATTAATCAAATCAATAAATATTGTTTATATTTGTAACGGATATTAACCTAAAATATTTATTGAATATGAGAAAGATATTTTTGTTTTATGCTACGTTTGCGTTGTTTTTTTTCGTGTACGGATGATTTTGACTTGACCGTCGAGGATGGTAATATTTTGACTGAGCAGGCACGGAAAGTCAACGACAAGTTTAAAATCAATGAGTCGAAAGCAATGTCTATTGCCAATAAGTTCTTTAAATCCTCGACAAGAAGTTCTTCTTCTTTTTCTGTGGATTATGTAATCGAAAATAAGTATAATCCGACAAGGAGTGGAGGGCTTTCACGGGACACGCTTGCATATATTCTGAACAGGGGAGATAACGAGGGATTTGTCGTTGTGGCTTCCGACAATCGTGTTTTTCCCGTTCTCGCTTATTCCGAGACAGGAACTTTCAGTTATGAGGAAACAATGAGAGATCCTGTTTATGCGAATTTCATATCTCGATTGGACGGATATTTGAAGAGTGCGGAGGAGAAAGACTCGGTGATTGAAGTGCCGGATGATTATATTCTGACATGTGTGAATAAAGAACCGGTAGTAGATTCTTCATGGCATCAACTCTCACCTTATAATAGATACGTTGTGAAAGAGCATCCCAATTGTCCGGTAGGGTGTGTCGCGTTAGCTACGGCACAAGCAATGAAACATTCCAAAGATGAATTAGTATATGGTGATAGAACTTATGATTTTGAGGTGATAAGAGAAGTCTTGTCGGAAAACAGAAAGTCGGATAGTCCACCTCTAACAATGGATTATGATACAGCTATGGATAAAATAGCGTATTTATTATATCAAATAGGTATAAGCACAGAAATGGAATACGATTCAATAGAAGGGAGTGGAACCACATTGGCAAAAGCCAGATTGTTGCTTGATAGTTTAAATTTTCGTGTACGAAATCAAAAAGAAATAGATTTTGTAGATTCTATTGTTGTGAATTATTTATTGAACGATGATATTATTTGTATAGGTGGTACCGGTGTTACTAATGCAGGTGAAATTAGACATGCTTGGATTATAGATGGTTGTTCTTTTTGTTGGAAAGAACTTCGTCCCCAATCAGGGGTACAGTATATTTTTCTTCATTGTAATTGGGGATGGGGTGGAAAATCGAATGGTTATTATTCGTCTGATATATACTTTCATCCAACCGGATGTTTGTTTTATACATTTGGATTGAAATATTTTTCTGTTTGTAAAAAACCTTTTTTAGAAAGTCTTATATGTGAAAACTTATGGGGAGGATTTGTCGGCTCAGGACAATAATTATTCTTGTTGCTACATTTATGGTTTCGTGTGGTTTGGGAATAGATTATAAAAGTGATGGCATTAAGAGTAGTAATGCCATTGCTTTAAATTGGGATGATGGTCATATAAAAGATGTCATAGGCCTGTCAAGACGTATGTTGTATATGAGAGATAACAGTGACACAATAGCGGTTACTGCACGATATGGCGGGTGGTTGATAGACAGTATCGCCGTGTATGAAGAGCGTAATTATCTTCCGCATCCGAAGATAGTGAGATCTGTGTATGGTCTTTCGAAAGCCGATAAGCGTAAGATTGTAACACGCAGATGCTTTGAGAAACGGCATTTGTGGCTCACAACAGAGGTGAAAGGAAACGAACTGACTTTCATATCCCCAATGACAGACATGCATGACGACCGCAAGGCGATAATATATTTGAGCAAAGGAGACTATACTGACAGTATAAAGATTATACAGTCTGGTTTTCTTCTTGGCAAAAAAAACAATGTTTATTCTCCTATCGATATTTGGCCTCATGTATTAGAAGCTCCTGCGAGTGGCGGCAAGACAGAAGCAACGACCCGTGGAACAACATGGTGGATAGAAAAAATAGTGTTTTATCATGATATAAAAAGGACAGGAAAAGATGAATTTATATTCTCCGATAGCGACAAAGAAAAGCGGTTAAGGACGCAGAGATGTGACACGACAGTGAGATATGTGACGATAAAAAATGAGGGAAAGAACATTGATATTTCTGTTTCGGCTAACAAAACAGGCCGTCGTAGGTGTTTCATGATTGTTTTACGGTGTAATAATCGTTGTAGTTATTTTGACGGAATGCAGGCCGCTGAGTGATTATATCTTATTTGCGGACTATGCGATAATAGTTATTGCTGTACTGTCGTTTGCGGATATTGGCAAAAAATGTTTATCTTTGCATGTAGATTATGAACAGACAGGAAGTTATAATATCGGAAAATATCGGTCGCTCGCTGGCCGATGCAATTGCGAAATGCCCGCACGACCGCCTCTTTGTGCTCGTCGACGAGACAACGCAACGGCTTTGTCTGCCGCAGGTGGCGGATTTGGAATGCCTGCGCGGGGCGCAAACAATAACGATAGGAGCCACCGATGTGAGCAAGACGCTCGACACCGTGGCGCACGTATGGACCGAGCTCGGACGCTTGGGAGCCACACGCCACTCGCTGATGATAAACCTCGGGGGCGGCATGGTGACAGATCTCGGCGGTTTTGCCGCGTCTGTTTTCAAGCGGGGAATAAGCTACATAAACATTCCGACGACGCTTCTCTCGATGGTGGATGCCTCCGTTGGCGGCAAAACGGGAATAAATTTCAACGGTCTTAAAAACGAGATAGGAGTGTTCAACAACGCGCGCTGCGTAATTCTCGACACGGTGTTTCTGAAAACGATGGATGCCGAAAATATCCTTTCCGGATATGCAGAGATGCTGAAGCACGGACTGATAAGCGACGAGCGGATGTGGAGCGAACTGATGTCGTTCGACTTGAACAACCCCGACCTCGCCGTTCTGCGCCGTATGGTGGCCGACTCGGTGGCGGTGAAAGAACGCATCGTGGAGCAGGACCCCACGGAGCGGGGACTGCGCAAGGCTCTTAATCTCGGTCACACGGCGGGACATGCTTTCGAATCGTTAGCCATGCGGCGCGGCACTCCCGTATTGCACGGCTATGCTGTGGCGTATGGATTGATATGCGAGTTGTATCTCTGTACGGTAAAAACCGGTTTCCCTGCCGACCGTATGCGCCAAACGGTGGCGTTCATCGCCGCCAATTACGGGCGGATGAGCATATCGTGCGATGACTACGACGAGCTTTTTGAACTGATGACGCACGACAAGAAGAACACGGCGGGCACGATAAACTTCACGCTCTTGGGTGGAATAGGCGATATCCGAATAGACCAAACGGCTGCGAAAGAAGAAATTTTCGAGGCTCTCGACTTTTACAGAGAGGGCTTGTGACGATGGAAATACGACCCATTGCATATTTCAACTCGCCCTTTACATCGAAATTCGGCATACCGAGACAGAGCGGACTGGTGGACAAACTGCGCGGAACGATTGTTTTCACCGACGAATATTCGTCTCTCGATGCCGTGCGCGGGCTTGACGGTTTCGACTGTCTGTGGATTATCTGGGGGTTCTCGGAAAACGTGTCGGCACGCAAGCATCCCACGGTGAGGCCCCCGCGGCTCGGCGGAAACAGGCAGATGGGCGTCTTTGCCACCCGCTCTCCATTCCGACCGAACAATCTCGGACTGTCTGCCGTGAGGATAAATAAGATTGAAATGCGGGGCGGGAAGTTGACGATAAGCGTGTCCGGAGCCGACCTGATGCACGGAACTCCGATATACGACATAAAGCCTTACGTGGTGCAGGCCGACTGCCGGCCCGGCATCAGAAGCGGATTTACCGACACGGAAGAATGGAAAACGCTGTCGGTGAGTATGCCCGAGGAATATGAAAAGATGTTTGACGGCGACGAACTTGATGCTGTCAAACAGGCACTCGCGCTCGACCCGCGACCGCATTACCACTCGGATGCCGAACGGATATACGGTATGCCGTTCGCCGGTCGCGACGTTCGGTTTACCGTTGAAGACAGTACGGTGAGGGTGGTGGATGTTGTCGATGCCCGGGAGTGAGTTCCGTTATTCCCGTGATTACGGTTTGTCGTCAAACCGTATAGTGATATATTTAAATCCCACAGATTTCAACATGTTGCGCATTTGGGCGTCGGCATTGTTCCGTGCGCTGTTGATATTGGATTTTGTCATGCCCTGTTCAAGCATTTTTCGATGGGCACGCATATACATGTCTTCACGGTCGGCTTCGGTCCAGCGTCCGCTTTCAAAGAAAGAACGTGTGCGCGCCTCGTCGATGAAGTCGTTGTCGAGCAGCGAAATGGCGGGCAAAATCATTGTGACAGAGTCGCCCGACGCTTTTATCCATCCCGGTTTCACATGGTGCATGTTCACTCCGAGACGCATCGTTCCGTAGTAAATGCGCACAAGATGGTCGTCGGAGAAAATTCCCCGGCGCACGGTGTCAATCATTTCTTCATCGGAAACAGACAAAAACTCCCATTCGCCGATGGCCTTTATCGATTCTATCAACTCCGGGGTGATGTCTATTTTATTGTCGCTCTCAATAGTGATGGAAGTCTGATTGGCAATGCTGAAAACCTTGAACACGGCTATTGATGCGGCAATCACCGCCACGGCGATGACAATAAGTTTGATATTTGCGATGCTTGCCAATCTCTTTTTTATCTTTCCCATATCCTTTTTGTCTCCTTTCATGGCGTGTGCTCGACGGTGGTGGCGTCGATGATTGTTCTCAAATCGTTGTTGTCGAATTGCTTGCGGAATGTCACTGTGATGTCTTTCTCGTCATATCCCATTTGTTCTATCATCGGTATTATTATCCGGGCGGCATTCTCTCCGGCCGTCTCAATAATTCCGGTGCGGGCTATCGACGATATTATCGCGGCGCGCCCTTGCGCCTCGAAGTCGGCCATCTCCTTGTCGGTAAACCGTGCTCTGGTGAACGATACATATTCTTTCACGTTGTCACGGTCGATCTTGCTGCTTGTCAGTGTCACTTTCGGGTCGGGCAATATGATGGTAATCCTGTCGCCTTGTCGTTCGACATTATCCTCTGAAAATTCGGAAAAGTCGATATATGCTTTGAGCTTGGCTGTCATCGGAATGGCAATTTTACGGTCGCCGATAGGCATTCTCACGTCAAACTGCCTGCCGAGAAACGTTCCTTTCAGTCGTTTTACATCGTCGTGAGTCACTATTTTCCTTATCTTATATTCGGCGGTGTACAGTTTTGAATGTTTTTGTATCTGCATAACAAGCATTGGCAGACTGTCGGTACACTCCGATTTCGGCACGGCCGCCTCTTCCTTATTGGCGGAACAAGAGCATCCCGCTATCGTCATCAATGCCAAAAACAGTAACAACTGTCTCGTATAGTAGTATCGCATATATCTTACAGTATGATTAATGTTGATGCAAAAGTAAGAAAAAAACGCCTGTTCGTCATAAAAAAGCAATTATTTTTGATAATCATTTAAACTTTTAAAGCATAGAGGCATCATATAATCAGTCGCGACAAAGACAAAAGAATAATAACAAAGAAATAAAGAAACGATTATGAAGAAGATGATAATGGCTTTGGCCACAATGATGATAGTCAGTACCGCAGCGATGGCACAGGGTGAAAGACCGCGCGGAGGAAAGAAAATCGACCGCACGGAAATGGCAAAGAAGCGCACCGACGCCATAGTGAAGAAGTATGACTTGAATGAGGAGCAGGCTCAAAAAGTATTGGAGCTGAACACAAAATATATGGGACAGATGCGCCCCGCGGCCGGTGTCAAAGCCGGAGCGAAAGGCAATTTCGACTCACGGAAAGCCGTGAAGCGCGATACAACGAAGCGCAAGATGGTGATGCCGGCAAAAAACAACAGGATGCGCGAAGGAATAAATCGCTCGGAAATGCGTGAGAACATGAAAAAGTACGATGAGGAATTGAAGTCAATACTGACCGAAGAGCAATACTCCAAATATCAGAAAGACAAGGAAGAGCGTAGAAACGCGCGTCTCGAAAAGAAAAAAGATAAGTAATGTATAAAATATAGAGGATTATAATTTTCATAATGATTTGGTGAACATAATAGTGATTTAGGTAATTTAAATCCAAGAAAGGCAAGCGTGCCAGTCTTCAAAGGTTTTTAAATCTTTGAGTAAAAAGAATATGAAAGGATAGCGGGGCGTCTCTTTTTAGAGAAACGCCCCTTTTTTGTTTTCATTGTTACTCGATTTTGCAGGGAAACGGGCTTGAAAGAATAATCTTTTATTGCTGTCCTTTAAAAGTGTATTCCGTGTAGATTTTTGGGAACTATTATGCTTGAATACACTTTTAAAGGGACGATGTCTTATTTCCCTACATGTAAGTTTTTGATGTGATAATCGCCGCTTCCGAGTTGTTCTTTTTTCATGGAAGCCACTTTGCCGCGGAATGTTATGTCTCCGCTACCTTTCAGATTACTTTCCAGTCGATTGCATTTATTGAATGATATGCTGATGTCTCCGCTGCCTTTTAGTGAAACGTTGGTGTGTTTCGTGTTTTTTTGCGATATGCCAATGTCTCCGCTTCCGACGAGATTTACTTTGGAGTACAGTGCGTCAAGATTTTTAATGTTGATGTCTCCGCTGCCAATAAGTTTTGTTGTTATATCATCGCAGATGATGTTTTTGAAGTTTATATCTCCCGACCCTTTCAGTTCTATATACATATTGTCGGTATCTAATAGGCCGGAGCAGATGAAATTGCCGCTTCCAAGCACCATGACACCAATGAGATTGGGAGACGTTATATATACGTACACACCGTTGTCTTTTCTATTATTGCCCAAAAAAGAATTTATCAGGTTTTTGCCTTTGAGTGCTATAATTCTTGCGCTGCTGTTTTTTGATGAAACGAGCAGTGTGTTGTCTTTTACCTTTACTGTCAGTTCTTTGAGTGCTTCAGCCGGTCCTTTCACCTTGACGGAGTGCTTGCTGCCTTGCGTATAATACACTGTCACGCATCCGTCGACAGCTATTTTCGTGAATTTTGATACCGTTCTGTTCTCTACTTTCGTGCTCGTGTTGTCGGCTTCTACCGTAATGTCGTTCTCGTTCTCACCCGCATATATTGCGGAAAAAGCGGCAATTGTGACAAATGTCAGTAATAACAGTCTCTTCATAATGCTTATATTGATAAAAATATTTCCGGTCTTACGCTCTATTGTTTTTGATTTATAGACGTTATAAGACCGGAAATAGTTGCGCCAACCGACGATTTTCTTATATTTTTTATTTGTTATGAAGTTTCGTCAGAATGTCATACGGAACATAAATCTTATTCCGTGCTTGTTTGCCGTGGGCAAATCAAGATAGTTCAGTCGTCGTGCGTATTCCACATGTATAATCTTAAAGATGTTGTGAATGCCGAATGCCATTTCAACATACGGCGTTTTTGAATTCATGAGATACGCCCCGTCGGGGAATTCCATTATCGTTGCGTCTCCCGCATTTTGCGGCAGATATGGGTTGTTCTTGTCGCTCAGGCTGCCCCACAGGCACTTTACGGCTATATATTCGCGCCATTTCAGTTTTTTTATCAGCGGTATGCGGTTGAATATTTTACCGTTTAAATCCCAACTGATGTCGGCACTTACGAACCTGTCGTTGAGGAATTCCATATTGTTTATCAACTGGAACGTGTTGTCTTGGATGATATACGACAGGTTTGTCTCCGGCATACATAGCAGTGGGAACGGCACCTTATCCCATTGAACGCCACCGCGCACGAAGCAGTCTATCTTTCCCCAGCTGTTCATCCAGAAACGTTTGTAGATGCTTGCTTCCGTATAATTATAATGATAATCGCCTCCGAGCACGTCTTTCAGTCCCACTGTATGGCTTATAGTGAACACCGGAGCGTCGAGGTTGATTTTCAAACGACGCTGTTTCGTGTTGATAAAAGTCTCACCGGGAGCAAAACGCAGTTCGGCGCGCAGTTCGGTAGTTCTTATTTTGGTGTTTTCAAGCGTAGCCAGCGGGCGGAAATACAATTCTCCGCACGGCTCGTTCTCTTCTGCTTTCAATCCTAATGTGGTTTTAAATCCCCAGTCTTCTTCGCATTCAAAGGTGATTTCTTGTTTGTTGTAGAACATCATCTTGTCTACTTTCGCCCATTTGAACGACGTGAACACATTATCCTTGTCCGTGTGCATGAACTTATCGGATGGCGAACAGACATCGTATGTCGACGTGAATGTCAGTGTCCGCTTGGGGAATTCTCTTGGCAGATATTCCTTTTTATTGAAAGAGTATACAAATTCGCCCTTATAATAGTTCTTATGGCTGCCCCATCCGTGTGCGTAATATCCGTTGAGAAACAGGTGCTTGTGCAGTTTAGCCGTTGTTTGCGCCGTAATTCTTGTGCGGAAGCCGTCTACGAAGTTACTCGTAAACATCGTGTTAATCGGTCCTATGTCCACTTTGCTCGGGTTGCCTGTCTCCACGAAGTTCTCGATAAAGGCCTTGGCACCAAATATGATATATTTAAATCCTTTTATTTGTTCAAGATTATGCACGAAAGCATCCATCTTGCTCTCGCTCTTAGTCAGGTGAACCTGCCGATATTTATCCCAGAAAGTATCGTCGCGCATCATGGCATCGGCCTCTTTTACCTCTTTCGCTTTTCCTTTGAACAACTGTTTCGGCAGTTCGTCGAAAGCATAATCAGTGAGTCTTGTAGTGCGTATGACGATTGCTTTTTGTATGAAGTTGGCCACTTTTAGTTCTGCCACCATGTCGTCGACAGTGAGAACCCACGTACTGTCGGGCAGCATTGTGAATTCCTGTTCCACTTTCAACTTCTCGACAAAGTTCACGTCGCTGCGTTTCGGTATGGTCAGTTCGCATCGTTTTACCTGATATGACGAGTCGGCCATGATGTATATATCGCCACGGAATCCGAAATCCTGTTGGTTGTTTGGCAGAAAATGCAAGTGAAAGCATTTATCCCGTTCCACGTAAACGGTGTCTTCGATGTAAAACCGGTAAAATGATATTGCGCCTTTTCCTATCGGTGACGTGAACGGATACTGCAACAGCCGCACTTGGTCGTCGTATATGTTCACATCGGTGAACACGTCTTTCAGTGTCGTTGTGAGTATGTCACCTGTTTGAAACAGGTCGTTTATTCCCGTTGAGTTCTGTCCTTTGATAATGCTTTTTTCGCTATGCGGGTGCTTGCGGTATATTTTTTGCGTCACGGTTTCATCCACAGATATCGGCAAAATCATTTTCTTGTTGTATTGGCACAGTTCCACTTGATCTTTGAGCCATGCTTTTTTCTTGAACGTCGGCGATTCGAGACGTTCTTTTGTTATGTCGTTGAATGCGAGAGTAATCTTCTGATAGTTGTTGTACTGATAATAATCGCGGTTTGACAGATCTGTTTTTTTCTTGCGTTCTATCACCTTTTTCATCAGTTCCACCGCCGGATTGTTTTTCCTGCTGTACCTGCGGCGTTTTGTTTTCACGGTTACCTCTTTCAGCAGGCGGTTGTCTCTTTTCAGTTTTATGTTGAGATTGTTTTTCGTTCCAGTTCCTATAGTCATCGTTTTAGGCAGATATCCCACGGCACTGAACGTCAGAGCCCAGCCGTCATGCCGCGCTATGGTATATCGTCCGTTTATATTTGATGCCACGGCAACATTGTGCCCTTTGTATATAACACTGGCGTATGGTATGCTGTCACCGTTCTCTTCATCTATGATGTAGCCTGAAATCTGTGCGCGTAAAGGCAGTGTCATTATCAGGAGAAACAGCATTATAATGTATGTTGTCCTGTTACTGTTCAAATCTTTTTACTTGTTTGTTGTTAATATAAGAGTATTTGAGTAAACGTAAGTGCCGTTTGCCGCACTCTGTTTAAATAAAAACAATCTTTTGTCTAAATTCAATCAGCCTGATTTGGTGGATAAAGGAGTTAACAGCGTCAAGACATTTACCGTATATTGTGATTTGCTCACATCGCCATGTTCGCATTATTCGCAATTGCCTGTGCGTCATCTAATGCGCGGCCGGGCTGCAAATGGCTTAACTCCGTTAACTCCGTCTTGTCTATACTTTACCGTTTGTTAGTCTATTTCTTCGTCTGCCTCATAGCCACCCATCTCTCTGATGGCGTTCTTCAGCATCGTATATTGCTGATAGAGGTGGTTTACAGCCTCTTCTCCCTTTGTGTAGTCGTGCATGGGCGACTTGAGGAAGAAGCTCAGGAACCGCTGTGTTCCGCAGCGTCCGGCACGTGCTGCGAGGTCGCTCAGCAAGCAAAGGTCGAGGCAAAGCGGTGCTGCGAGGATAGAGTCGCGGCAGAGGAAGTTGATCTTTATCTGCATCGGGTATCCCATCCATCCGAAGATGTCGATGTTGTCCCATCCTTCCTTGTTGTCGTTGCGCGGCGGGTAGTAGTTGATGCGCACCTTGTGATAGTACTGCGTGTCCTCGTCGTTGCCGTGTCCGTAGAGGTCGGGCTGTGTCTCGGGCTTCAAAATCGTTTCGAGAGTAGACAGTTTTGAAACCTCTTTTGTGCGGAAGTTGGCCGGCTCGTCGAGCACGAGACCGTCGCGATTTCCGAGTATGTTTGTAGAGAACCATCCGTTCAGTCCGAGGCAGCGGGTGCCGATGATGGGAGCGAAGCCGCTCTTCACCAGTGTCTGTCCTGTCTTGAAGTCCTTGCCTGCGATTGGCATACCTGTCTTTTCGGCCAATTCCCACATTGCGGGTATGTCTACCGTGGTGTTCGGTGCGCCCATGATGAACGGTGCGCCTTCTTCGAGAGCGGCCATCGCATAACACATAGACGGAGCAATGTGCTCGCGGTCGTCGGCTTTCATTGCAGCCACGAGGTCGTCGAGTTTGTAGTGAACCTCCTCACACACGGGAACATAAATCTCTGTCGAAGCAGCCCAAAGCACAACGATGCGCGAGCAGTTGTTGTCGGCCTTGAACTTGCGGATGTCTTCGCGCAGCTGCTCTTTCATGTCCCATCGGTCCTTGCATTCCTTTACGTTGTCTCCGTCAAGGCGCTTCGCATAGTTCTTGTCGAAAGCGGCTTTCATGGGCACGATTTTTTCGAGCTCGTCTTTTACCGGGTTGATGTCTTTTTCTTTCAACACCTCGGCATACATGGCTGCCTGATATGCGTTTTGCGGATACACATCCCATGTTCCGAACACAATATCATCGAGCTTTACCATCGGCACAATCTCATCGTAATGCAGGTATTTCTTGTCGTTGCCCTTGCCCACACGTATTTTGTCATACTGTGTCATAGAGCCAACGGGCTTTGTCAGTCCGCGGCGTGCCATAAGAACACCCGTCATAAATGTAGTGGCAACGGCACCGTTGCCCACAACCATAATTCCTAATTTGCCGTCAGCCGGCTTTACATTAGTTTGTTTCATTACTTCGAATATTTTTTAAGTATTATAATATTTCACTCAATTCCGTTATAACTTTGTCGGCCGCCGAAGTGTCATTATCCTCGTTGTCCGTCCATCCCTCGCCGCGCATCCATATCGTGCGGCATCCGGCTTTCTTTGCCGGCGCGATGTCTTTGTCATAGCTGTCGCCGACCACGGTCACCTCTTCCGCACTCATTCCGAGTGCTTCCACTCCGAGTGTGAATATGCGATGGTCGGGCTTGCGCACACCGACAACAGCCGATTCCACTATGCTGTCAAAGATATTGTCGAGTTTGAACTCTTCCAGCACCGTCGAGATGTTGCCGTAGAAGTTGCTTACCAGCACCAAGGGATGATGCTCTTTCAGTCTTATCAGCACCTCGCGGCTTTTCGCCGTTTCCTCTGTTGTCTGCTTGTATAGAATGTCGAGCACGTCGTTTCGCCATCTGGCGGCATCAAAATCGGCTTGTCTTTCCGATATGTACTCCATCTCTATTCGCAGTTTCACGTTGAGAGTCTTGTGGAAAGTATAGTCGGGTTGTATGATGGGATTGCGCCCCAGCTCTCGCTCGGCATATACATACGCTTCGCGAAAGAGTTGCTCGCTCACCGGTACGCCCGCTTTCTCGTAGGCGTGCCATATTCTCCGTCCCCAGTGGCATCCGCCCGTGTCGAGCGTTCCGCCGTAATCGAAAATATAACCTTTCGTAGTCTTATGATTATCTGTCATTCGATGTGTTCTTTATTTCATATAGCCTGACGCGCTTTGTCACCGTTTCGGCTATCGCTGTCGCGGCTTTCTCTCGGCATCGCGAGAAACTCGGCCAGTCGTTGAAGTCGATGATTGTCACTCTTCCATTGCTGTCCACTATGCAGTCGCCTCCGTATACCGTCGTTTCCGTGGTCTCGGCAGCGCGCTCCGCCATGTCGTGAAGTTCCTGCTTGTCAAACAAGTAATGACACGTTGTGCCGTTGCGCCGCTCGTCTTCAAATTTCCAGTTGCCGTCGTCGCAGGGATAACACAGATGAAAGAAGTCCGTGCCGCTCACTCCGTAAAACTTCACGAGGTCGCCTCGCACGTGCGCCTGTACTATTATATCATTTATTCCGGCACTTTTCATCAGCATTAATTCCCGTTCGGCCGTTTGTCTGTCGGCGGCAAATCTTATGTCGCCGGAGCTCTCGGCGGTGCCGTCGGCTCTTTTTAGCCAGTATCCGCAGTTGCCCTCGGTGTCGGGAAGACGCACCCCCGCCCGCCGCATCATGTCGTTGACCCGCCTGCGATTACAGCATGTCTCCACGCTGCGGGCGCTGTTTATCACCGGCACTCCGGCATTCTCGATGCGTTTCAGAGTTGCCACGGTGGCCGGTTCGCGTCCCATTGATATGTATGCCGCGGCCTCTGTTGTCAGGGGAATGTCTCCCTCGGAGCGTATCTCCACGTCAAATCCGGCCTGCCGCAATTCGCAGGCAACGCCTTCAAGTATGGCCGCGTCTTTGTCGACCGAATTGGGCGAGAAACGCTTTGCCCTGCTTATGGCATAAATTCTTCGTCGCACGTCTTTTTTTTCTTACACCGCAAAATTATACAATATTTCCAACATGGAAAACTTTTTTACGGTAAATATTTTTCTGTTTTGGATAAATAACCCGAAAAGGGGATTATTTTAAAGAATATAGTGTATTTTTAAACAAATTTTAAAACTATTCGGCATGTCGGGCGACAGGCATACATCTGTTAACGAAACGTTTTCCCGTTGCCGGTAGTGGACAGTTTCAAAATGCGAAGGAAGCTCAAAATAGGTTCCTACTGTGCGCAAAAACCTTATTTTGACACACCCTCGCCGGAATGTCTGTCTGTCCGAGAAATGCGGCTGCACGAACCGTGCGGCCCTGCGAATAATCAGATATAACGTTACTCGAAATATCGGATGAGCCTTAAATTCTTTGTAAGAGTCCCGAAACTTAATATCTCTTAAAAATGTTAATATTTTGATATTATATTTACAAAATAAGGCCTCATAATTGCGTTCTTTTCAAAAAAAAGTTTCCTCGGCGAAAAAAACGCATTTTTAGAGCATTTTGCGTAAAATATTGTCTGTCAGATTGTTATCCGTGAAATCTGCCATTTCTACTTCCCCTACAAACCCTCTTCATTTCCAATTAGGCCGTAATTGCATTCCAATTAGGCCGTAATTGGAACGCAATAAGGCCGTAAATGCAATGCAATTACGGCCTTATTGCAGAGCAAAAACACCCGAAAATCATGTCTTGCCCCGAATAATTGCATCTCAACCTCGAAATAATGACACGAAAATGTCAATTTAAATTCTCGGCTTTTTCTAAACGGTGACTTCAAGTCGCACCTTTCGCTTTTAACAAACGCCCCTTGATTTTCACATTTTTAAACATAAAGATGCAAGGGTACAAAGATTTTTTTTAACACAGAGACACGGAGACGCAGAGTTTTTTTTACCTTTTTACTTTTTTACCTTTTTACTTTTTTACCTTTAAAAAGGCTCTCTCAAAATTCCGTATAAGTTAAAAAAACTATTATTTAATTTGTGTATTTGCGATGTTTACAGTAACTTTGCAGCCATAAATATTGACATAGTGTAAATAATGAGTACAACTGATTTCACTCATATATTAACCCGAACGGTGGACGAATTGTCGGAAGCGAAGTCACTCGAAGGCTTGTTTCATCAGCACCGCGACGGTACCCCGTTGCCATCGGGAAAGGCTCTTAAAGAAATAATCGGGTTGGCTCGTTCCATTATTTTCCCCGGATATTTCGGAAAATCATCTGTCAATACCCGTACAATCAGATATCATATAGGTGTGAACATAGAGCGCCTGTACAAGTTGCTGGCCGAGCAGGTAATGGCCGGGTTGTGCTTCTCGTGCCACGACGGTGACGATTTTGACCCGAACGAGTGTCGCGACAGGGCGTGCGAGATATCCGCGAGGCTGATAGAGAAAATCCCGGAAATAAGACGAACGCTCGCCACCGACGTGGAAGCGGCATACAACGGCGACCCGGCGGCCGAAAATCATGGCGAGGTGATATCGTGCTATCCGGCGATAAAAGCACTCGCCAATCACCGCATAGCCCATGAACTGCTGTTGCTCGGCGTGCCGCTGATACCGAGGATAATATCGGAGATGGCACATTCTGAGACCGGTATCGACATACATCCCGGCGCGAGCATCGGCCATCATTTTACTATTGACCACGGCACGGGAGTGGTGATAGGGGCAACGTGCATAATCGGCAACAACGTGAAACTGTATCAGGGCGTGACGCTCGGTGCTAAGAGTTTTCCGCTCGACGACAACGGAAATCCCATCAAGGGCATTCCGCGCCATCCCATACTCGAAGACAACGTCATCGTTTATTCAAACGCCACGATACTCGGGCGCGTTACGATTGGTCACGACTCGGTGGTGGGAGCCAACCTGTGGGTGACGGAAGACATAAAGCCGGAGACAACGATTGTCAACAAGAAGTAAACGGAGGTAGAGTGGGGCGGTGCTCCATCGCGTTAACGGGGCAATGACATGAGTTACCGTTGCGCTTGAAAAGTTAAGTAACGAAATAAAAAAAATAACGACAGTAATATAAATGGAACAGGAATTTGAGTTAATCGCCAAAACTTTCATGGGCTTGGAGCCGGTGCTGGCGAAAGAGTTGACAGAACTTGGTGCCAATGATGTGCAGACGGGCCGCAGAATGGTGTCGTTCAAGGGTGACAAGGAATTGATGTATAGAGCCAATTTTCAGTTGCATACCGCCATCAGGATACTGAAACCCATCTGCCGCTTCAAGGCTTTGTCGGCCGATGACGTATACGAAGAGGTGAAAAAGATAGACTGGACAAAGTATATGTCAGTCGACAAGACATTCGCGGTAGACTCGGTGGTATTCTCCGAAGAGTTCCGTCACTCCAAATTCGTGTCTTATAAAGTGAAAGATGCAATCGTGGATCAGTTTCGCGAGAAAACGGGCAAGCGTCCGAATATCAGTGTTGCCAACCCCGACCTGCGCCTGAACATGCACATCGCCGAAGATCAGTGCACTTTGTCGCTCGACTCGAGCGGCGAGAGCCTGCACCGTCGCGGCTATCGGCAGGAGAGTGTAGAGGCTCCGCTGAACGAAGTTCTCGCTGCTGGAATGATACTCATGACCGGATGGAATGGCGAGACAGACTTCATCGACCCCATGTGCGGTTCGGGAACGTTGCTCGTCGAGGCCGCGCTGATAGCCTGCAACATGGCTCCGGGATTGTTCCGCAAGGAATTCGCTTTCGAGAAGTGGGCGGATTTTGACAAAGATTTGTTCGACAGGATATACAACGACGACTCGCAGGAGCGAGAGTTCAAACACCATATTTACGGCTACGACATTGACATCAAGGCCGTGAATACCGCACGGCTGAACGTCAAGGCGGCAGGACTCACAAGCATGATAACCGTGAACGAAGGCGACTTCAAAGATTTCACACAACCGGAAAACAAGAGTATCATCGTCACAAATCCGCCATACGGAGAGCGGATTTCCACACCCGACCTGCTCGGTACATACAGGATGATAGGCGAGCGGCTCAAACATCAGTTCCTGAATAACGATGCGTGGGTGCTCAGTTATCGCGAGGAGTGCTTCGACCAGATAGGCTTGAAACCGTCGATAAAGATACCGCTGTACAACGGGTCGTTGGAATGTGAGTTCCGCAAATATCAGATTTTCGACGGGAAATTAAAAGATTTCAGAAGCGAAGGCGGAATTGTCAAGACGGAAGAAGAGAAAAAACAAATGGCCGAAAAACACCGTTTCAAGAAAGAACGCGAGTTTAAGAAGCGTCTTACGGACGATGACGACAACAACGAGGAGGATGATATACGCTCGTTTAAGTTCCGTCATGTGAAGTTTGACAGCGACAAAGCAAAGGGGTATAAGTCGCAAGGACGCGAGCGCAGAGACTTCAACGACGACAGAAAGGACAACGGCAGAGACAAGAGAAGTTTCGAGCGCGGAGGAAAAGGCGGAGGCCGTGAGCGCAGGACATACGACGACAGAGGGGGAAATCGCGGCGGTCACGAGCGTTTCGACCGCAGCGGAAAGAACTTCGGCCGCTCATCCGGCAAAGACGGATACGGGAACAAGGACCGGAAAGGCGGCAATCGTGATTATGGAAAGAAAAAAAACAGATACGATAATGAGGATTAAGGCATTCGGATATGCGCTATTTGCATTGATTATGACACCGCTCATGGCCACACTCGCGCAGCAGAAACAGTTCACTCTCGAAGATCTCAACTTCGGAGGAAACAACTATTACAACATGTCGCCCAAGAACATGTATCTGACATGGTGGGGAGATGTGTTGATGTATCAGGACGCCGAGGAGACAGGGACGGTAGACATGAAGACAGGCGAAAAGAAAACACTGTTCACTCTCGATGATGTGAACGGCGCGTGGAGCGGCGACAAGATGCGCTCGATGATGAATGTGCGCTTCCCTTATCCCGAAAAACCGCTCGCTCTGTTGCGAAACGGCAAGCAGCGGCTACTGTACGACTGGCAGAAAAAGGTGGTGGTGTGGAGTCGGAATTGCGAAAACGAGGCTTTTGCCGATTGGAACAGCAAGTCGAAAGCTGTGGCATTCGTGCGCGACAATCAGCTTTGTATTACCGATGCAGAAGGGAAAACGACACAAATATCGACAGACGGCAGCCGCGATATAGTATACGGACAGGCCGTGCATCGCAACGAATTCGGCATAATGAGCGGCACGTTCTGGAACAACGACGGCACGCGATTGGCATTCTATCGCATGGATCAGAGCATGGTCACCGACTATCCGCAGGTCAATACATTTGAGCGAGTGGCGCAATACGCTCCCGACAAATATCCCATGGCTGGCATGACGAGTCACAAAGTAACCGTGGGCGTGTATGACATGAACACCGGAAAAACCGTATATCTGGATGCGGGAGACCCTACCGACCGCTATTTCACGAACATAGCATGGGCACCGGACTCGAAGACAATATACATGCAAGAGCTCAACCGCGACCAAAATGAGATGCAACTCGTGGCATACGATGCCATTACGGGTGTCAGAAAGGATGTGCTTTACGAAGAGAAAAGCGACAAATACGTGGAGCCACAGCATCCGATAGTTTTTCTTCCGTGGGATAACAGCAGGTTTATTTTGCAGAGTCAGCGCGATGGATACAATCATTTGTATATAGTAGACACGAAGAAAAAGGTTTATCCGGATACGCATGAGACCGATTTCGGTGTGGAATACAAGTGTTATTTCAAGACGACACAGCTCACATCCGGCTCTTTTGTGGTGCAGGAGATTGTGGGATTTAACGCTAAAAAGAAGAGCGTGATAATCCTTTCCAACGAGAAAAGCCCGATCCAAAGCAATGTTTTTGCCGTAAACACATCAACGGGAAAGCGACAGATGCTCGACAACGGGCGCGGAGTGCACTATGGAGTGTTGTCGACAAGCGGCTCGCTGATGTACGACAAATACAGCGAACCCGATGTTCCGCGCAACATCGAGATAATAAACACGGCCACGGCAAAACGTGATAGGATATTCAGTGCGCCCGATCCGTGGATAGGATATAACGTTCCGGAATACTCTTGCGGCACCATAAAGGCGGCAGATGGTACTACCGATCTTTATTACAGAATGGTGAAACCGATTGATTTCGACCCCGCCAAGAAATATCCGACCGTGGTTTACGTCTACGGTGGGCCTCACGCTCACAATGTCGATGCCCGTTGGCACTACATGAGTCGTTCGTGGGAGACTTACATGGCGCAGAAAGGATACCTTATTTTTGTGCTCGACAATCGCGGAAGCGAGAACAGGGGGCTCGCGTTTGAGCAGGCAACATTCCGCAATCTCGGACAGGAAGAGATGAAAGACCAGATGAAAGGCGTGGAATATCTGAAATCATTGCCATACGTCGATACCGAGCGACTCGGCGTTCACGGGTGGAGCTATGGCGGATTTATGACCATATCGCTGATGACAAACTATCCCGACGTGTTTAAAGTGGGTGTTGCCGGTGGGCCGGTAATCGACTGGAAGTGGTATGAGGTGATGTATGGCGAGCGATATATGGATACTCCCGAGAGCAATCCCGAGGGCTATAAGCGGACGTCTCTCATCGACAAGGCAAAGGATTTGAAAGGAAAATTGCAGATAATCATAGGTATGAACGACCCCACGGTGGTGCCGCAGCACGCCTTGCAGTTCATCAACGCGTGCACGGAAACAGGCACACAGCCCGACTTTTTCGTGTATCCGGGAGAAGGACATAACATGATGGGGCATAAAAGCGTGCATCTGCATGAGCGGATTACGCAGTATTTTGAAGATTATTTGAAATAAAAGAAACAGTCAATTAAGGCGTAAAACAAAGAAAACGGCAAACAATAAAAATATAATTACATGAAAATATTACTGTTAGGAAGCGGCGGACGGGAGCATGCGCTGGCATGGAAAATATCTCAAAGCCCGCGAGTGGACAAGCTTTTCATCGCCCCCGGCAACGCGGGAACAGGTAATTGCGGTGAGAATGTGGCAATGGGAGTGAACGATTTTGAGGCAATAAAGACATTTGTTGCCGGCAACGATGTGGATATGGTAGTCGTAGGACCGGAAGACCCGTTGGTGAGAGGCATCTACGACGATTTCAAGAACGATGAGCGAACGAAGAATATTCCCGTTGTCGGTCCTTCGAAAGCCGGTGCCGTGCTCGAAGGCTCAAAGGATTTCGCGAAAGGGTTTATGCAGCGTCACAATATTCCGACGGCGCGATACAAGACTATCGATGGCACGACGCTCGATGAAGGACTCGCTTTCCTTGAAACGCTTGAGGCCCCGTATGTGCTCAAAGCCGACGGACTGTGTGCCGGAAAAGGCGTGCTGATACTGCCGACGCTTGACGAAGCGAAAAGCGAACTGCGCGAGATGCTCGGCGGAATGTTCGGTAACGCATCGGCACAGGTGGTTATCGAAGAGTTTCTCAGTGGTATCGAGTGCTCCGTGTTCGTGCTTACCGACGGTAAGAACTACAAGATACTGCCCGAGGCAAAGGACTATAAGCGCATCGGTGAGCATGACACCGGCCTGAATACCGGCGGAATGGGCAGCGTGTCTCCGGTGCCGTTCGCCACGAACGAGTGGATGAAAAAGGTGGAAGACCGTATCATCCGTCCCACGGTAGACGGTCTTGCTGCCGAAGGTATCGATTATAAGGGCTTCATTTTCTTCGGACTCATCAACGTGAAAGGAGAGCCTATGGTGATAGAATACAACTGTCGAATGGGCGATCCTGAGACGGAGAGCGTGATGCTGCGCTTGAAGAGTGACATTGTCGACCTGTTTGAAGGCGTGGCAAACGGCGACCTCGACAAGCGGAAGATTGAGTTTGACGAGCGGGCTGCGGTATGTGTGATGCTTGTCAGCGGCGGTTATCCGCAGGAGTATAAGAAAGGTTATCCCATAAGCGGTATTGAAGATGTTGACGGAAGCATCGTTTTCCATGCCGGAACAGCACTCAAAGACAATCAGGTAGTGACTGCGGGAGGACGTGTGATAGCCGTAAGCTCATACGGAAAAGACAAGGCCGAGGCTTTGGCAAAGTCGTTTGAAGAGGCTAATAAAATTCATTTTACCGACAAATATTTCCGCAGCGACATAGGCAGCGACTTGTGATTTCGGTCAGAAATGGTCAAACGACTGCAAAATAAAATATCAGAGAGTAGGACAACTCTGCCCATTGTCGCCATTTACGGGACGGCAATATGGATGGCAGACGGACTGTATCCCGCGCATATGTGGATACAGTTCGCCTGCTTTGTTTTGTCAACCTACCTGATGATGGAGTTGAACAACAGCAACGCCCTTATCAGAGTATACAGCCGCATGGTGTCGTGCTCGTTCATTGCCCTTGCCGCGATGTGTTGTTTCCTGTTCGATGCGGTGAACGAAGCAGCCGCGGCGACATTCGTCACGGCGTCATATCTGCCGCTATTTCACAGTTATCAGGACAAGACGGCAACAGGAAGAATATTCTACGGCTTCATGATGATAGGACTGTCGAGCTTGTTTTATGTGCATACTTTGTTCCTTGTACCGGCAATGTGGATAGTAATGATATTCTATTTGCAGACGATGAGCCGGCGCACATTTCTCGCTTCGGTCATCGGTGTGGTAACACCTTATTGGTTTGCCACATTATATTATATATATTCAGGCGGCATACATGCTGTCATCGACCATTTTTTGCCGCTCGGAATAATCGTTTATCCGCCCGACTATTCCATACTGTCGGTGAATAAAATCATTTCTTTTGCTTTCATCGCCGTGCTTGCCGTCATCGGGATAATACATTTCATACGCACGGCATACAACGACAAGATAAGGATAAGAATGCTATATAACATTTTCATATTCATGGCATTGGTTGTCATTGCGTTGACAATAACTTTCCCCCAACATTACGATATACTGACGCGGATACTCATAATAAACACGGCTCCGCTCATAGGCCATTTCATTTCGCTCACCAACACGCGGGTCACAAACGTTGTTTTTTGTGCAATCGTGATAATATTGATGGCGATAACAGGATTTAATTTATGGACTTCATTATTACTCTTCTGACAGATTACGGATATTTCGGCATGCTGATAGCCGCATTTTTAGCCGGCAGTTTCTTCCCTTTCAGCAGTGAGGCTGTGATGATTGCCCTTTTGGCCGCCGGCTTAAATCCGTGGCTTCTCATTGTCTATGGCAGCGTTGGCAATGTTGCCGGCGGGATGTTTAACTATATGGTAGGCCGTCAGGGCAAGTTGGAATGGATAGAACAATATCTCCATGTGAAGCGCAAAGACCTTGACCGGGCAGAGAAATTCATGGCAGGGCACGGAGCGTGGATGGGCTTTTTCGCTTTCGTTCCCATTCTCGGCAGTGCCATTACGATAGCTCTCGGACTGATGAGGGCCAATATCACAATCTCTTTCATAAGCATAACGATTGGCAAGTTCTTGCGATATGTACTGTTGATATACGGTGCAAGCATGTTGATATGAATGTACGGGGACGAATAGGAGTTAAAAAAAACAAAATATTTAATATCTCACCTTATTTATATTACCTTTGCACGGATAATATCACAGCTAAAAGAATATAGATATAACAATAAAGAATTAGAATAACGTAATAATCATTTGGGATGATGAAACAGTTTAAGCGAGTGGACAATTTGGTAGGGTGGCTGTCTTTTTTGATAGCTGCTTTCGTTTATTGCTCCACGATTGAACCGACAGCAAGTTTTTGGGACTGTCCGGAGTTTATAACAACAGGGTATAAACTTGAAGTGGGGCACCCGCCGGGAGCACCTTTCTTTGCCATGACGGCAAACATATTCTCGCAATTCGCAAGCGACCCGACGCAAGTGGCATACATGGTTAACATGATGAGCGCGCTGTTGTCGGCCATCACCATAATGTTTTTGTTCTGGTCTATATCACATCTCGCACGTAAGTTGCTCATCAAGGATTGGAGTGAGCTTACCGTGGCGAAAGTCATTGCCATAGAAGCCTCTGGACTTGTGGGCGCGCTGATATACACTTTCAGTGACACGTTCTGGTTTAGCGCGGTCGAGGGCGAGGTATATGCCTATTCATCGGCATTCACGGCCATTGTGTTTTGGCTCATATTGAAATGGGAAGACCATGCCGACGAGCCTCACAGCGACCGATGGTTAGTGCTCATCATGTATATGACCGGTCTGTCTATCGGAGTCCATCTGCTCAATTTGCTCTGCTTGCCGGCGATAGTGCTCGTTTACTACTACCGTCGTTTCCCGCACAAAAATTCGGATGCCGATTTGCGCGGCTCGCTGATAGCACTCGGAATATCGGTAGCCATACTCGTGGCGGTGCTTTATGGCGTTGTGCCGGGCATCGTGCGTGTGGGCGGATGGTTTGAATTGTTCTTCGTGAACACCCTCGGTTGCCCGTTCAATACAGGCGAGATTGTATATATAATACTTCTTGTGGCATGTATTATTTGGGCAATATATGAGACATATAAAGACAACAACCAGAAGCGCGGCAATATCGCTTTCATGGCATCAGTGGCCATGCTCGGTATTCCTTTCTACGGCCATGGTATATCTTCGATTGTCATCGGTGTGATAGTGCTGTCGGTATTGTGGCTTGTGTTGAAGTATACTAAAAAGGGTATGCCGCTTATCAGCTCGCGAGTGAAAAACACTTCGCTGCTCTGCATGCTCATGCTGATGATAGGATATTCCAGTTATGCGATGATAGTGATACGTTCATCGGCCAATCCTCCCATGGACCAGAACTCCCCCGAGGATATATTCACTCTCGGAGAATATCTCGGACGTGAGCAATATGGCAACCGGCCGTTGTTCTACGGACAGGCTTATACGTCGCAGGTTGCTCTCGATAAAGAAGGAGAATACTGCCGTCCGCAGATGAAGAAAGGTGCGCCGGTATATCAGCGTAAGGAAAAAGCATCTGCCGATGAGAAAGATTCATATTTCGTAGTACGCACGAAAGATGAGTATAAGTATGCCCAAAACATGCTGTTCCCCCGAATGTATAGTGATACTCATGCCAGCGCTTACGAGAGTTGGATGGGCGGTGTGAGCGGAAGTCAGGTGCCTTACGACCGTTGTGGCGAGCCGATGATGGTCAAGATGCCGTCGCAATTGGAAAATCTACGTTTCTTCCTGTCTTACCAATGTAACTTCATGTATTGGCGTTACTTTATGTGGAACTTCGCAGGACGCCAAAACGACTTGCAGGGAAACGGAGAACTCGAGCACGGCAACTGGATAACCGGCTTCTCATGGTTCGACAACTGGCGGCTCGGAAATCAAGACCTGTTGCCCGATGAACTGAAAGAGAACAAGGGACATAACGTGTTCTATTGTCTGCCACTGCTGCTTGGTATTATCGGATTGCTTTGGCAGTCGTTTAGAAAAGGTCCCAACGGAATACGCCAATTCTGGGTTGTATTCTTCCTTTTCTTCATGACAGGACTTGCTATTGTCATATATCTTAATCAGACACCAATGCAACCGCGTGAACGCGACTATGCTTACGCCGGCTCATTCTATGCATTCGCAATATGGTGCGGACTCGGAGTAGCGGCTATTATAGACGAGATAAACCGCAGGTTGAAAGGCCACGAAAATGTTGTTGCGGCAATAGTGGGAATTGTCTGCCTGCTTGTACCTGTACAGATGGCATCTCAGACATGGGATGATCACGACCGTAGCGGACGCTATACATGCCGCGATTTCGGACAGAACTATCTTATGTCGCTTCAGAAAGAGGGTAATCCTATTATCTATACCAACGGAGATAACGATACCTTCCCACTTTGGTATAATCAGGATGTGGAGGGAATACGCACCGACGCGCGCGTTTGCAACCTCAGCTATCTGCAAACCGACTGGTATATAGACCAGATGTGCCGTCCGGCTTATGACTCGCCTTCCGTGCCGATAACATGGAACCGACTTGAATATTGCTCCGGAACAAACGAATATGTGCAACTTAATCCGATGCTGAAAGAAAGCATCAAGGAGCTTTACAGCATATATCCGGAAGAGGCCAAGAAGATGTTTGGAGATGAACCGTTTGAGTTAAAGAACATACTCAAATACTGGGTGCGCAACGAGGTCAACGACAGTCAACGCGACGTGATGTCGCTTATGGCCGGCGGCGACCGCGAAAGCATTCATGTAATTCCCACCGATACAGTGTATGTCACAATCGATAAAGAGGCGGTAAGGAAGAGTGGAATGATGATGGCTACCGATTCAATACCGGACAAGATGGTAATCTCGCTCGCCGGAAAGCGTGCCTTGTATAAAGGTGACCTCATGATGCTCGAGATGATAGCGCAAAGTAACTGGGTGCGCCCGATTTATGTGGCTCTCACAGTTGGTTCAAACAACTACATGAACCTTGGAGACAACTTCATACAAGAGGGACTTGTGAACCGCATCACACCGTTTACCACCAACGTTCCCGGAGCAAAGAACTTCGATACAAAGCGAAGTTACGATGTGATGATGAACAAGTTTAAGTTCGGAGGCATATCGAAGAAAGGTATATACATCGACGAAACGGTGATGCACATGTGCTATACACACCGCCGTACATTCGTGCAGTTGGCGATGAATCTTGTCGTTGAGGGACAGAATGAGAAAGCAGCAGAAGTGCTTGCATACGTCGACAAGAACATCCCTGAGTACAATGTGCCGCTCGATTATCAGTCGGGTTCGCTTGATGAGGCTCGCGTTTACGCCGCGATAGGCAACAAAAAAGCCGCAAACCATTTGATAAAGGAGTTGTGGAAGAAGTCGAGTCAGTACATGAATTGGTATCTGTCGCTTGAGGGTATCCGCTTCACAAGTTCGCAAAGAGAGTGCTTGGCAAATCTGCACATCATGCAGCAAACCGCCATAATAGCCGGCGAGACAGATCCGGCATGGGGCGAAAAGAAGATGAAAGAAGTAGAGATATTCGCCGAGAGATATCAGAACAAGGGCGGAAAATTTAGTTTGGAAGGCCAATAAGATTATAAGATGATTATAGAGCAGCCTGCAATGTGGTTGCGCTGGTTATATCCCAGAGCAACATGGAGAATGGATAAGCACGAGAAAGTCGTATATCTGACTTTCGATGATGGCCCTATACCCGAGGCTACGCCATTTATTCTCGACACACTTGCCGCTGCCGGCGTTCATGCCACTTTCTTTATGGTGGGGGATAATGTCAGAAAATATCCCGAATTATACGAGAGAGTAGTGTCTGAGGGGCACAGGATAGGCAATCATACTTATAATCATATAGGAGGATTTCGACATTCGATAAAGGCGTATTACGACAATGCGGAGAAAGCGAACGAGTTGCTTCACACAAATTTGTTTCGTCCTCCGCATGGATGGATGCGCTTGGATCAGTACATTTGGCTCGGTCGCAAATACAGGATTGTTATGTGGGACTTGGTGACAAGAGACTATTCGAAGTGGATGACGGCCGAGGGGGTTCTCAATAACGTTAAGCGATATGTTCGCAATGGGTCGATAATAACCTTTCACGACTCGCTCAAAAGCATCGACAAATTGCATAAAGCCTTGCCCGAAGCAATAAAATGGCTGAAAGAACAAGGTTATGAGTTCAAGACTTTTGAATAGAACAATAGCGTAAACAGCAAGTTAAAGCGGAGAGAATAGGTATATTAACATGCCGTCTCTTCGCTTTTTTTTGCTCTTGCCATTATGCTGTTGACAGCAATGCGTATATGATTTTTTTGCCGGAGCAATAAAATTAAAATCCTTTTGTTTCGATTTTTCAGAATAAATAATTATTTTTGCAGATGACTCCCGGAGTTTCCTGCTTCGTAGGGCTATGGCCGACGTGTCTGCCGCTGCCTCTCATAGGAGAAGGATTGCTTGCCTGCGCCGTGCCGGAGGAAAGGGCTTGAAGCCTTGACTGACGGCAGTAGATGGGTGGGACGGGAGTCGCTATATATAGAAAGGCGTTTGCTAAACGCTTTGTTCTTGACACTTCGAAATCTCGCAAATTTCCTAAGTTCAGTCAGAACATGGCAACGGTAGATGCTCATGGGATGTTTTTATAGGCATTCCTATTGCTGTTATATCATGCCATTATTGTATCCTTACGATGATGTGCATTGGTGTAATGGTATATGGGGATAATTATATAAACGCATCGGCGTGGGTTCTGCGTTGCTCGTTCTACTAAGATGGGCAATGCGAGAAGCCTCAGAGTGTGGGACGGGCGACAGGCACGGATCTCCACGCTTGAACCTAAATGTAATGCTTAACAATTTGTAGATCAGTGCTCATATATAACTGAAAGGCTATTTTGATACCACATGTTTTCCATCGATTGTTAAGGTCATTGTTTCCCCCTTACACGAATTGAAAATGATAATTGAGCGCATTTTATTCCACCATTTGCAGTTTACATTCATTAACACCGTCCACCTATAATATCCAGCAGTTCATTGGCTATAGATGAATCAACGATTCGTAGCACGTTGTTCTCTTCTGTGTTGTACCCAAAGAAGTTGATGCTGCCATACCATACTGTGGATTTGTCTATTATCGCACCTTGCACTGACAGGTTTTCGTCGTACTGGATTCCTATGCCATATGCCACTAATTCTTGATCGCAATAACCTTGTTCCTTGACACAGACAACAATTTCAAGACCATTGCTCATCAGGTCTCGTAAAAGATATAATAATCGAGGGGTGTATTTGTACTTTATCTTCTGACAGGAGATGACTATGCTATGTTTGGCTGCAAGCATGTCTTGACGGAATGGTTGGGAAAAAGAATGACCATCATAAATCAATTCTGGCCTTGACACGCTATTTCCATCTGTTGGTTTCGGGACACCATAACCCACAGATGCGTACCCTCTCAATCGCTTTCGATACATAGAATCGCAGAGGTGAACGCGTATGTCAACATAGTCATAGATACGAACCTCATTCTTTCCCTCATAATCCCGATGCAATCTGCCTGCATATTGGGCTATATTCCCTTTCCATGAAATGGGTAGCGCAAGAAACAGCGTGTCAAGTCTTGGATAGTCAAAGCCTTCACCGATGTATTTGCCTGTGGCAACTATGACCAAAGTATCGGATGAGGGAATGTTCTCCAATTTTTCCATTGCTATTCTCTTCTCTTTCGCAGAGTCTGCACCTACAAGACTTACTACATGCATTGCATGAGGTTGCAACAATTCCGTCAAGATTCTCACATGGGATGTCAAGTTTGTAAGGATGATTGGAGTTCGTCCTTCTTCAATTACAGTTTTCACATCCTCTATGATGAGCTTGTTTCTCACATCGTCTGTTGATAAAGCCTCTATGGTTTGAGTATATGTTTTGGTATCAGGCAAGACATTACGGAAAGATGTGAAACGCGGTATTAGGGTGCGGACAAAGCTTTGTCTGTCCATTTGGCTTTTTGCATCAGCAGTATATCGTATCTTACCACATTGCATGAAGATGATGGGTTGATGTCCGTCCTTGCGCATCGGGGTGGCAGTAAGTCCATAAACGTAATGAGCTTTTACTTCTTTCATTACTTGTTCAAAGCTTACAGATGAGACATGATGACATTCGTCGACAATCACCATGCCGTAGTCTCGAACGAAAGGTTTAACCTCGTTGTTTTCCAAACATGATTGAATCAAGGCAATGTCAATCACTCCATGCAGAGAGTCCTTTCCCGAGCACAGTTCCCCTATGGGAGAAAGGTCTTTCTTCCGTCGTTTTGATTTGCCATCTACGACTTCGTTTATTTCCAAAAAGTCTTTCAATTGCTTTTTCCACTGGTCGAGCAGCGACTTCCTGTGTACCAATATCAACGTGTTCACTTTCCTTTGAGCAATCATCGCAATGGCAAACACGGTTTTCCCAAAAGCCGTTGTGGCAGATAGTGTGCCAACAGGATGAGAAAGCATGCATGACATGGCTTGCTGTTGTTCTTCACGAAGTTCACCTTTAAAAGTTACATTGATGGCTCGTCCGTGACAGGTCTTATCATCTATGGAGTATTTTACATTGTTTGTTTCAAGGAGATCCACCACATCATCTTCGCATCCACGAGGCAGAGCTATAAATTTGTCCGTCAATTCTGAGCATGATATTATACGAGGAACATCATAGGTTGACAGCCTCATACCTTGCTTTGCATAAAACTCAGGATTATGAAAAGCCGCCATTCGCTTAAAATAGTTGATGGTCTTAGCCGACAGGCAAGACAATGGAATATACAGCATATTCGCCCTTATCAACGTGATATTTGGTGGAAAATCTGATTGGTCAATAGTCTCTGGCTTAGGTATTTCCCAAGGTTTTCCCTCGCTACTTTTTGTCAATTCACCCGATGTCGAAGCGTGTTCTTGTAGAATGACATCAACGGTTGCCTCTGACAGTTTCTGAATACCGAGAAGGAATGCCCATTGGTCGAGATAAGGCTGGAAAGTTTCATTTACAAAAATGCTGTTGCCATTCCTTCGTGCCTGTCCTTGTAAGGGTAGCGCCACGAGATTTCCCAATCCACCATTGGGCAATGTGTCTTGGTTAGGAAAAAACCTGTCGTATGATTTAAAGGATAGATGCACCTCCTTATTCATTGCCTCTGACAGAATAGACTTTCCCAGTCGTCTTGCTTTAATGGCTGCTATGGCTGTGTCAAAGAACACCCACACGTGTGCCCCATTGCCGGAGCGTGACCGCTCAACGTAACAAGGAACGCCCCATTCCTTGCATACACTTGTAAAAGCAAGCACATCTTGCTGATACCCATGCTCACAACTCTTGTCATCGAAATCAGTACAAAGGAAATAGCAGGTGTTGTCATTCAACATCGGATATAAGCCAACTACATCACGGCCATAGGCATCCTTACCTGCAAGGTGGTTGAAGATATGTTCGTATGATAATGGAGCGAATTTTCGGTTAGGACATTCTGAACATTTGTATTTACGCTTATCGCAGAACTCCCTGTTCCATTCCCGTTCGCACACCGGTTGATAGCCCGACTTCTTAGACGTATCGCTATACCATCTTTTGGCAAAGACATCCTTGCGCCCTTTGAATAGGCTTTGGAACAACTCCACCTTTTCCTGCAAAGAAAGGCTGATGGTTGAATTCGTTGGGCTTGAGGATTGGGACGCAGTAAGGTTCCCATCATGAGCACACGCTTCAAACGGTATGCCATGTTCGGCAAGAAGAGACCTTAGTCGCTTGTTCTCCTCTTCCAATTCGTACAATCTTCTCATGATGGTATCTGCATCCATAATCGTAGTCTTACATGATTGTTTTTTGTGCCACTTCTATGGCATCCCGTTTCAGAATATGGTCATTTTCTGTACCTACAGCATCTATCACTTTGTCGGCAAGCCATAGCTTCAGCATCTCGTTCTCATCTTGATGCAGCAATTCTGCAAGTTTGACTACTTGCTCTCGTTTGGCTCGTCTATCTCCACGCTCAATCTTACTGAACATAGGGGTATCAATCTCTAAAGCTGCTGCCAGCTGGCGTTGCAACAAACCTTGCTCGTCTCTGAGCTCTCTGATTTTGTCTCCAAATAACATATCTCTTATTTTCTTTAAGTTCGACTAAACAAATTTTGTTCTACTAACGCATAAAAGATGCATTGTTATTGATTATCAGAATATTATAAATTCAAATGTGTACACTTCGACTAATATTTCGACTAAAGTTGGACTAAACTTTGACTAAAACCCACTTCTTGCCGTTTGTTAATTCGATAATGCCTTCTTTTTTGAGAGCCGATAGCAAGTTACTTATCTTTCGTATCTTCTGTTCATCTGTCAATACATCAGACAATTTGGATTGCAATAGTTGATTGAGCTCGCCTCTGGTAGCTCCACCGAACGATTTTAGGTATGATATGATCATCTCTTTGAAGTGCATGTCATTGAAGCTCCTGTTTCTGATGTATTCAGTTTTCAGTTCTTCATTATTGGCAGTTTTGGCAACATATTCCGACAGGTATAACTTGGGATAGCGTCCTTCTATAAGGTGCAACTTCCTTAATCGAATGGCAGTCTCTTTGTCTATAGTGTCATGTTTCTGTACCATATCCAATGCTATGCAGTCATTTAGAGACAGATTGGGATTGGCTTTCAACAAACGATAATATTCCTCATTGATAAGTTTGCCGTAGATTTTTACTGTGACTTCCTTTCTTGCTTGGTCAATCTTGTAATCGGGCATTGGGAAGAAACGTTTTTGTTGTTCTGTGAACACCTTTCGGATTCCTCTTCCAATTGTGTCTATCATATTAAAATTAACCATACCCTGGCACAGGGCATAGTTTCGATAGAATTTCTGTGGACCATTCTGTTCAATTGCATTCCTGACAGTGCCAGGAAGAAAATATCCTCCATTTGCGAAAGTCACAGAATTTGGATCTTCCACCATGGTAATACGTTCCTGCATGGTGTAATCTTGGTGAGCTATACAATTATGGAGCACCTCGCGTATGCTGTAGTCATCGTATTGTTTGACAATGTCTGGAAACAAAGTTCCACCGGGTAAGATACGCTGATTCAGATTGCGAATCCTTGACAATGCCTCATTTACTGTCAGAATAAATGGCGTAGGGAAGTGCTCGTAATCAATCTTCTCGTCATGGTCATCAATCAGTACCCATGTGATAGTAGCCACAGCGGGACTAATCAGATGAACCGCAGTCTCTTTACCTAACAATAAAATTGCAGCACGTGTCAGTTTACTTTTTATTGCCACGCCAGCACGATTAAGCAGTTCCATATCATCCCATTCATCAACTTCATCTGCTAAGCGGGGATGAACTGCCTTGTACTCATCACGTGCTTTAACCAAGGCCTTTCTGTCAAGGTCGTCCAAAGTGGCATTTTCAACAATCTCTGCAGACCAATCAAAAACAGGGCTATTTTCTTCCAATATGGCATTCAACCTCTCTTGAGTTAATTCCACCAAGGAATCCTCAATGCGTTGCCATGCCTTGTTATGGGCATATACCGGTAATTTGGGGCGATGTTTAGGAATGTGAATCACCCAAACCTTCTTTCTGGTATCATTCGTGATGAACTCTTCAACATCAAGTCCTTCTGTAGATAGATTGGCACAGCGTTCCGTCAATCTCAGAATAGCTTTCTGTCTATCATAATTGTAGATGTCAGTTCCAATGATATCTAATGTCTTATCATGTACACCTATCACAAGATGCCCGCCCTCCATGTTGGCGATAACCGACACGTAAGAAATTACATTATCTTTCTCGTCCCCGCAGAACGAATTCTTCATATTCTTAAATTCCTTCCACTCGCAGCGAGCATTTTCCTGTGGGTACTCGCGGAGGAGATATTGTTGTAATTCGAGTTCGGTCATATTATATATTTCTACAAGGTTCTATTTCGGTTATTTATCGCTTATTTTTGTTTTCTTTTTATAAGTATGTTGAACATGTTCAAAGACAGTTATTATTATTCACTCTGTATCCATAGAACGATTTAATTTTGTCTCCCAAATAGGGTGGCCATTATTATCTTTGCCTAAATATTTAGCAATGAAAGATTCTCCCTTTTTAAAATCCTTTTTCTCTTTGAACAGATACTTTTTGTGTACAATAAATGAATTACCTTGAATTTTAATAATTAGACCTATTGGCATGAAAGATTGTACTTTGGCATCATATTCCGTTCCAACTGACAATTCTAATACATGAGAAGCTTTCTTTTTTAAATTTTGTAACGATATAGTCTTCTTTTTACCATTAGCATTTGTTGTCGTTAGGTTTTGCTCATCGTCAAAATCTGATATTGAAGAGTATTTACATGTGATTACAATACGTAAAGTTCTATCAATGATACCATATTTCTTTTCTTTCTTATTATCTGAAGTGTAGTAAGTATATGGATTTCTTCTATAACCATAGCCGATATGGCGAACTCGTATTTTTTTTGAGATGGTTCGAGATACAGCATAAAAGCCATTGCCAATTGATCTGACAGACTCGTATACTAATTCCGTCTTTTCATTGGCAATATTACCAATTGCTACTTTACTTCCTTTCCATAAAGCCAGAATGCCGTCATTATCCAGTATTTCTATTTTTGAATACCCTGTTGGAATAAGAATCTCATCAGCATCATTAAATACAGAATAGTCTCCATATGATGATCTCAAATATCCACCAGCAAATGTTTCCACATCGGCTATTTCATTACCATTGATATCTAAACCGCCGACGCTACTATTGCGAGTCGCTTGGATAGATCCATCTTCTTTACATAAAATATCAGTATATTTGAAATCTGTAAGAGTTTCACCCTTAATGCTAAACAATGCATACTTGTTCTGCTTGCAGACTTTTAGAAGCGTATCTGCGAGGAATTCAATGTTAGAGAAATGTTCGCCCAAGGATAGAATAACAGTTCCATCAGCATCTTCCAGTCCCCTATCTGCAAAACAACGCGTTAGAATGAGTCCGTTGTCACAATAGTTTTTTTCTACGATGGCATTGCCATTCAAATCAACAAAGCCTTCATACCCGTTAATGCTGACTTTAAATAATTCCTCATTAGCTTCTATAATGGAGTCATATTCCCTATCACTCAAATAGGTACAATTTTTATTTGCTAATTTCCATGTAGGTTTTACATTATATCCAATACCGTATTTTTGTAATGCAATATAGCCATTATCCAATAGTACAACCGATGAAAAACATTCGGAAGATAATTGATTTATGCCCCTATATAATTGATAGACATTTTTATAGGAATTAGAATAGTCGTATGATGCCCCCTGTGTTTTTACGACAAGTATTTCACCCACGAGATGGGTAATGTCTATAAAGCTATTCTCTGATGTCTTTTTCACTTCTGAGGAATATAATTTGACTTTTCCATAGTAAAATGTCAACATGAATATTCCGTCATACAAATGTTCAATTTCTTTACATCCGTCAAAATACTCACATTCTCCATTCACAAATAAGCCAGATTTACCATCGGTATTTTTTATTATAGCTGTTGTTTCAGAGATAAATAAAACTTCAGAAAGGCTATAACTGACAAGCTCTTCACTATTTGACGACAATATTGAATACAATTCCCCCGAATGCCTGATATGATATTGCCCTATAGTTTTTTCCGTATAGACAATTGAAAGACGATTCTTTGACAACAAATACGTTTTCCTGTTAATCCATATGGTGCAAAATTCCTTATTTTCAACAACAGTAAAAAGTGTTGATTTAGAATGATCAGACCAATTCTTGTGACAGATTGGATGGCCTCCATAGTGACTTTGAGAATAAGAATAACTATATGTGTTGGTTTGAAGTATATAATTCGTTTTGCCATTCTCTTCTTCCTTTATAATTGATTGCTTTTTATCATCATAATCGCTCCTCAAAGAGAAATATTCATCTCCCAGCCAGAGATCAATTCGCTTGTATGAAGCCATTACAATCCCATGTTGGCTGTTTATTATATCTATATTCTTATACTCAACAGGTACGATTTCCTTACCATCTTTTCTTACCAATCCAATTTTTCTGTTGAATCCCACTTTTGCATAGCCATTTTCACCAATGATTTCCGCACTTGTGTATTTTGCAGGAATAATTGTTGTGCCTTCAAAATGGTAGCCATATTTTGTGCCACTACGAAAACGTTCTACACATTTGTCTGTATTCAATAATTGCGATTGAAGGTTGGAACGCTCTGCGTCCCTCATTCTTTCAAGCTCTTCTTCATGCTTTTGGCGTTCCATTAAGGCCTTCAAAATATCTTCGCGAGAATTTTCAAGTTGCTTTCTACGTTCAACATATTCTGGATGTTTTTCAAGATATGCTTTATCAGCATCTATTATGAATGGTTTGTGGCTTTCCTCATCATATTGGAACATATCCAATGTTACGAACTCATCGCTACTCCACACTCCATTCTCATCAAGCCAACGACATTTTAAAACAAGTTCGCCTCTTTCTTTTGACAGTTCTTCTGCATCTGCATCAAAAATAAAAACATTACGTTTGTTGGCATAGTAAATGTCCTTGCACATGAGATTATGCAAGTTAACGTATTCTTTGTTGTCTTCAAAGTTAAATACCCATATTATATGGTAATTATTTAATCGATAAAAAATATCTCTATCCACAATGACACTAACAAATGTCGTAGAAAGTTGGAGTTCAAACACATATTTACGGCCATTATATTCTGCGTATATATCTGGACGCCTCCATTTAAGATATGGGATTTCGCTATTGATGCGTTTCTCGCATTCAACTTTTCCGACTCCCATTGATTTACTTTTTTCTCCCTCCAGTACAGATGCAATAGCAGCCTTTAAGCGCTTATGCCTTTCACTTTCTTGTACCAGAGAATATTTGAGCCTTTCAATTTCTTCTTTTGTCCTGTTAGTACCAGTTTTGTATGGGCAATCATCAGAATCTTTAAAATGTGCAAAGTAACATACTCTTCCTCTTTGCAACTTATGACCATTAATTTTTACAGGCTGTTTACATTCAGGGCAAATGAAACGCGCATTCCCCATTAAGTACTCTTCTTGAAGATTGCGACGCCAAAGAATTAATTCGCTCTCATGTTGAGAGAAAAAATCTCTTGCATTTATGATTCTATCTTCTTTGACATCATACACTTCTGGAATAGACAACTTTTCAGCAGGTATTAAACCAATGTCGTATATGTTAGGTAGAGTGTCGTCTTCAAACGCTTCATCAACGGCTTCATCTGTATTTACAGAAGCAGCCTTAAAACATTCTTCTTCCTCGTTGTGTTTCTGTTCAGCTATCTCTTCTTCCTTAAGCAGGTGCTCAGCTTCTCCCTGTTCTTTACGTTTTCTTTCAGCTTCCTCTTCTTCACTGCGTTTTCGCTCAGATTCTTCTTGCTCAATCAGTTTCTTTTCTTGCTCTTCTGCTACATTAGACGCAGAATCTAAACTTATTTTTGAATCATTCAGTTCTTCAAGTGTGCAATCAATAGAATCAACTAATTCACGTGAAGACTTTATAACATCTTCTAATGAATTCTTCACTTCTTCATGTTTGATGGTTGATGAAATAGACATGGCAGAATCCAATGAATTCTGCAAATTCTCTCTTGCTTCTTTAATCGCAGATTCAATTGCTTCCTGCTCTTTCTTTGCTTCAACCAGATACATGTAAGGCGATAACTCTTCTTTTTCTGCAATCAATTCTTGAATTTGTTGTTGAAGAGAGTCGTTTTCAGTCTTTTGTTTATCTAATTCTTCGTGTAGTGCGGATTTCTCACTTTCTTTACTTGAACTTTCTTCAGTTAAAAGATTTATCTTTTCCTTTGCTTCGGCAGAGTTTTCCTTTAAACGACTGTTTTCACTTGTCAATTCGTCTACAGCAACTTGCAATGAATCGGATCTCTCTGATAGAATGCGATTTCGTTCCTGTAACTGGGCTAATTTATCTTCCAAAAACTTTTTTGCCGTTTTTTCACTTTCTATAGTTCTATTTGTGTCTTCTAGTTGTTCTTTATTTTTGTTATAATCGGATTGGAGTTTATTATAGTTAGCCTCCATCATAGAAATTATAGCATCTTTCTCGGATAGTTCTGATTGTTGTCTTAACTGATTTGTCTCCAATAGTGTGGTTTTTTCTTCAAGTGCCTTTACTTTATTTGTAAGGGCTAGGTTCTTACCATTTAACGATGTATTAGATTTTATAGTTTTCTCATACTTATCTTTAAACTTTTGTTCTGAAGTCCCAAGTATTTCATTTTCATTTTTTAGCTCTGCAATGATTTTACTTAGGTCATCAACTTTACCTTCTAGGATAGAATATTTGTTTCTCTCCATATTCACATCCTTAGATAAAGAAACATTCTGTTGCTTTAAGGACGCGATTTCGTTATATTTTTCTGTTAGCGACGTTGAATATCTGGATACTTCTTTCTTTGCAGAAGAAATATCTTTTTTTAAGGAGTTGATTTCCCGCAAAAGATTGTCTATATCGACTCCATTTAATAAATGTTGAATATTTGAAAGAAATGCCATACGATTATTTTTTGAGTGGTTCAACAAATATTATTAAAGACCATTTTAATATGTTGGGATTATTTAGGGAGGGACTGACTAAAGGAATCGAACCTTCATCCCCGACCAGATTTGCTACCAGCGTCAGTCTTTTTCGAGAGTGTTAGTCAAGTGCCTACTTTCGTTGATACTTTTTTGAGTCTTTTACATCCTCGTAAGCTCCTAGGAGATTGCAGTTGAGAGAAATCTCGTTCACAAGGCTCGGTTGCTAACAGTACTGCTACATATCTCCATTCAAGGTCAGCAAACTTGTTGCCAGTTGTGATACTATCCACAACTTTTTAGCAGCTTGAATCCATCTCTCTGATTCAAGCTACTTTCTGAAATAATTTATATTCATAATTGTAACTTAATTTATGACCTTCGCATATCAGGCTTAGCGTTGGTCGGGTTAGTTGCCTGTTAGTATGTTTTATCATTAAAACGACCAATCTCACATTCATAATTATCGAATATTATACTAGCATAAAATCTATGTGGGAAG
Organism: Prevotella sp.; assembly: GCA_017623155.1. Taxonomy (GTDB): domain Bacteria; phylum Bacteroidota; class Bacteroidia; order Bacteroidales; family Bacteroidaceae; genus Prevotella. Next base: position 123,625 of record JAGAPR010000004.1, read on the forward strand.
GCCGACTTCACTTATAAAGATTTGTCAAATTTTGACTATAAAGATATAAAAACAAATGCAGACTCTCGCATAAATGGACGAAAATCTGTAATTTAAAGATGTAAAAAAGGCGTTTTAACTCGGTTTTAGAATGAAAACTAATCTATTTAACCCGTTGGCGGAATTAAAAAATAACAAATTATCAGACACTTCAGCGGACAGAACTTATTATCGCATGCGCACTCAACCGTAGAACTATATACGCTGAATAGTTACGAAACACAAACGAAACACATTGTAGGGACGCACGGTTCGTGCACTACTGTCCCAAGAAAAATTTAACATTCAATTTTCATGTATATTTTGGTCTGGTAAAGTGACAAAATGTCAAAAGTCAAACAAAGGCAGTATCTGCGTATTTTCCGGTCGTGGCATTTGTCCTTCACTGCGCAAGATTAAATCATCAATCCATACTTTCTCCGTGGTGAGACGTTCATGAGGTTGCAGAATTTGTTCATCCGACATTTGGAGTGACGTAATATCTGATTATTCGTAGGGACGCACGGTTCGTGCGTCCGCTTGTAAAACACTGATAATCAACCATTATCCATTCGGACGCACGAGCCGTGCGTCCCTACAATGTGTTTCATTTGCATTTTGACACAGCTCCCTACGGGCAACGGGAAAACGTTTATACGCAGGCATGAATTCAATATCCGGCATGTTAGCCCGATTATCACTCCAAATATCGGATGAACCGCAAAATTCATACCGTTGCTTTTATTGACCAGACGGTCGAAAGTATCCTTTAAAAGATAGTTTGTGAGCTGAGTAAAAATGTAAGGAGTTTGGCGCATTTGCTGACATTTTGATATTTGATGCAAAAATACATTTAAAACATCGTATTAAAATGTACCGCGCGCTTTTTTATACTATATCTTGCTTATACATAGCAGTTTAAATATAATTGTTAACAACTTTCTTGGGACAGTAGTGCACGGTTCGTGCGTCCGAATAAATAACACCTGATTATCAATAGATTATAATGCGGACGCACGAACCGTGCGTCCCTACACCTTGTTGGTAATCATAACTCTAAACTCTGCACTCATAACTCTTCACTCCGTTTCTTCCCTTTGGGAAGATTAAGAGGGGCTCCGTTTAAAAATGTAAAAATCGCGAGCCAATTGTTAAACGCAAAAAGTGCGACTTGAAGTCACCATTTAGAAAAAGGAGAGAATTTTAATTGACATTTTTGTATCATTATTTGAGGGTTGTGTTACAATTATTCGGGGTCGGACATGCTTTTCGGGTATTTTTGCTCTGCAATAAGGCCGTAATTGCATTGCATTTACGGCCTTATTGCATTCCAATTACGGCCTTATTGCATTCCAATTACGGCCTAATTGGAATGCAATTACGGCCTAATTGGAAAAGGGTAGGGGGCGTAAGGGGAGTAGGGACGGTGGGTTTTGTAGATAAAAGACTGACAGACAATATTTTACGCGAAATGCTCTAAAAATGCGTTTTTTTCGCCGAGGAAATTATTTTTTGAAAAGAACGCAATTGTGAGGCCTTATTTTGTAAATATAATATCAGAGTTGTTAAAAGGATTAAGATATATTAGTAATTCGATTTGTTTGCCGGACAGCAATATATTGCGATAATCGATGTTTCTATGACCATAAAAGCCGGTGTATTATTTCATTCTTTCATTTATAATTAGTAATTTTGCCGAATATTGATAATGTATATACATAATGAAGTATGCTGTAATAGCTGCCGGAGAGGGCAGCAGACTGGCCTCTGAGGGAATTGACGACCCGAAACCGCTGGTGAGAATTCATGGCGAACATCTTATAGACAGGCTCATTCGGGTGTTTATGGAGAATGATGCCGAGGAGATTGTGGTTATATGTAATGACATAACTGCGTTGGTAAGTCTGCATCTTGTGAAGTTGCAGACCGACGGACTTGAAGGCAAGCCGGTGCCGTTGCGTTTCGTTGTGAAGAGCACTCCAAGCTCAATGCACAGTTTTTATGAGATAAGCCGTTATTTGGGAGACGCTCCTTTCTGTCTCACCACAGTAGATACTATATTCCGTGAGAGTGAGTTCAAGGAATATATATCGGCCTTTAACAAGATGTTGGAGAGCGGTGAGGGCGACGGCCTGATGGGAGTTACCGATTATATCGACGATGAAAAGCCGCTATATGTGGCTACCGATGGCGACATGAACATCACGGGCTTTCTCGACAACTCTGATACATGCCGCTATATATCCGGTGGCATATACGGTCTTACGCCGAAGGCGATAGACACTCTCAACAGATGTATGGCTCGCGGCGAGAGTAGGATGCGCAATTTCCAGCGTGCCCTTATTGCCGATGGCAGCTGCCTGAAAGCATATCGGTTCTCGAAAGTGCTCGATATAGACCATGCGTCGGATATAACAAAAGCCGAAAGTTTTATAAAAGATTAGATATTATGAGTAAGAAATTCAGCGAATTGCTTCGCGAATCGTTCAAGTCAAACGATACGGAAGAGTGGCTTGACATATATTTTACGCGTCCGATAGGTCTCGCTTTTGCCCTGCTCTGGGCGCGCCTCGGGGTTCATCCCAACACGGTTACCATTGCCTCGATGTTTCTCGGTCTGGGTGCCGGATGGATGTTCAGCTATGCAGACCTGTGGCATAATGTGGCGGGAGTAGTGCTTCTCATGTTTGCAAACTTCTGTGATTCCACCGACGGACAGCTTGCGAGGCTCACCGGACAAAAGACTCTTATAGGAAGAATGCTTGACGGAGTGGCCAGCGATGTGTGGTTCACGGCGGTATATGTAGGCATTGTCTTCCGTCTTTATCCTCAGCCGATGCCTGTCATCGGGGCGCAATGGGGGCTGTGGGCGTTGCTGCTCTGCGCCGTTGCCGGTCTCGTATGCCATACCATGCAGTGCCGTCTGGCCGACTATTACAGGCAGATACACCTTTATTTCCTGCTCGGAAAGAGCGGCAGCGAGCTTGACGATTATGAGTCGCAGAAGGCTATCGTCGACGCACTGCCCGAGAAAGGTGCTTTCTGGGATCGTGCATTCTACACCAATTACGCAAAGTATTGCCGTGCGCAGGAGAAGAGCACGCCCGAGTTTCAGACATTCTACAGGAACATACGGGCAAAGTATCCGGATGTGGAGTCCATGCCGCAGGCTTTACGCGACGATTTCAGAAAAGGCTCTTTGCCGCTGATGAAGTATACAAACCTGCTCACCCATAATTTAAGGGCAACAGTCTTATTCATCGGTTGTTTACTCGACATACCCTATATATATCCGCTTTTCGAGATAATAGTGCTGTCTGCAATATATTGGCACATGCATCGCAGCCATGAAAAATTGTGCCGCAGGCTTAACGCGAAGTACGGTAATTGATGAGGGTAGACCCCGTTAGGATTATGTTATGAAGAAAGAAAGAGACACGGCGATGCGGAAAGATCATTCAGTGATGCTTTTTGTATCGCTATGTCTCTTTTTTTTGATGTCTCAAGGATTGTCGGGTGTTGCCCGCCCGTTGTATGCCGACACATTGAAATGGTATGAGCGCGTGCAGCAACTCGACGAAATAATGGTGCGTTCGGATAATAAAAGGTATTCGCGCAAGGGCAATCCTGCCGTGGAATTGATGCGGAGAGTGATTGCCGCCCGCAGGGATACGCGCCTGTCGGCTCATGATTATTATCATTTCTGCAAGTATCGCAAACTGACAATGGCCGTGAACGACATGTCGCAGAACGATTTGGAGAAAGGGGTATTTGCCAAAGTGCCCGGTTTTTTCAGACAGGTGGAACTGTGCCCTCACAACAACAAACTTATACTGCCACTTGTAGTTACCGAGACTTACACGCAAGAAACATACCGTAAAGCCCCGCGCGACAGAAAGACAATAGTACGGGGGCGACGCTCGGAGGGTATAAACAAGATATTTAAGTCGGGCGAACTGATAACGGCGGCGCTCGAAGACTTCTTTCCCGATATCGATATATACGATAACAGAATACATCTTTTGCAGCAACTGTTCACATCACCGATAGGCGATGATGCCATCCGGTTCTATCGTTATTCAATAGTCGATACACTGTATGTGGGCAGTGACCGTTGTGTCCGCCTGCGTTTCATGCCCCGTAATATTCGCGATTTCGGTTTTTGCGGCGAGCTTTATGTCATGAACGACTCCTCTTACAGGGTGCGCCGTTGCGAGTTGTCTGTTCCGAAACATGGAGGTGTGAATTTCATCGACGGTTTGCGGGTGCTTCAAGAGTTTGGTGCCGCGCCCGGCGGAGAATGGGTTATGACGCTCGACGAGATGATAGGGGAGTTCAAGATGTTCGATTTCCTGCAAAAGTGTATTGTCGTTCGCACCACGAGAATGGGGGGACATTTTTTCGCTTCGCTGCCCGATAAGTTGTTTCGCGGCATTGATACCGAACTTATAGAGCCGGGAGCAGACAGTCGTGATGACAGTTTTTGGAGTATGTACAGGTCGGAAGAACTTACACCGGGCGAGCGAAATCTGCCCGAGTTCATGCGAAACATGAGGATGATGGGGCGCGGCAATATTCTGATTACGGCATTGCGCTCGCTCGTGGAGAATTATTTTGAGGTTGGGGCACGCGGAAAAGAGGCTGTTGCCGATATCGGGCCGATAACTTCGATCGTGTCGAATAACGATGTTGACGGGTTGCGCACGCGCATCGGCGGGCAGACAACGGCAAATCTCAATCCGCATATTTTCTTTAACGGATATTATGCCCGTGGTTGGAAAAGTCGCTCTAATTACTACAAGACAGAACTTACCTATTCTTTTAACAAGAAAGAATATACTCCGGAGGAGAAGCCGAAACGTAGCGTCACGGCCACTTACGTGTATGATATCTGCGCTCCCGGCGACAGGGGGAAAACGGAAGCAAGCGACAATATGTTCACGGCTTTGGCATGGGGCAACACCAATCGCATGATGACATACGACCGCAAGCGGCTCACTTTTGAGCGAGAGGAGACATGGGGACTGACATCTTCGCTCATGCTCACGGCCGAAAAAAACTCTCCCCGCGGTAATCTTGTGTTTCCGGAATATGCCCCCGACATAAAAACAACCGAGCTCAAAGTCGGTTTTCGTTTTGCTCCGGGCGAGCGTTTCGTGGCAACAAAGCGCGGACGGCGCAGGATAAACAGCGATGTTCCAGTAATAACATTGTCGCATGCGGTGGCTTTTGCAGGCTTCTTGGGTGGCCGTTACGATTATAATATCACCGAACTGACGCTTACAAATCGTTTTTGGATGAAGAGCTGGGGTAAAATAGATCTCGGCTTGCGTGCCGCGGCGCAGTGGAACGGCGTGCCTTTCCCGTTGCTTGTCATTCCATCGGCCAATCAATCATATATGCTTCGTGACGGGATGTTCAATCTGATGAACAACATGGAATTTCTTTCCGACCGTTACCTTTCGGCTGAAATGACATGGGATATGGGCGGAAAACTGTTAAACCGCATACCTCTTGTCCGTGATTTGCGATGGCGCGAGTGTTTCGGAATTAAGGCGATGTGGAGTCGGCTTACAGATAAAAACAATCCTGATATAGCCGGATGCGGTACGGGTAGCGTGCTCATGCCTTTTCCCGCCGATGCCTATGTGATGACAGGCGGCACGCCATATATCGAGATTATGGCCGGAGTGCACAATATTTTCCGCTTTTTCGATATTGAGTATGTGCGTCGTCTGACGTATCTCGACAATGTATCTGTGAAAAAGCAGGGTGTGCGTTTCAGATTAAAATTTCAGTTTTAGTAACCCCAAAACACTATATGATATGCGAAAAATAAAAAATCCTTGGCTTTCGAAACCCGGTTATAATTGTTTCGGCTGCTGCCCTGACAATCCTCATGGCGTGGCTATGGAGTTCTTTGAAGATGGCGAAGACATTGTTTGCTTCTGGCGTCCCGCTGCTCATTATCAGGGGTGGATAGATACGCTGCATGGCGGAATACAGGCCACACTGATAGACGAATGCGCCTCATGGGTGGTGTTTCGCAAGTTGCAGACCACGGGAGTGACAAGCAATCTGAGCGTGAAATACCGCAAGTCGGTAATGACCACCGAGTCGCAGATTACCATTCGCGCACGGCTGCGCACCATGAAGCGCAATGTGGCGTTCATAAGTGTCACGATAGAAAATTCGTGCGGCGAACTGTGTACAGAGGGAGAAGCCGTGTATTTCACCGCCACTCACGAGAAAGCGGCCGAAATGGGCTTCACGGAATGTGTCACCGAGGGCGACGAACTGTTGTCGATGTAACTGTCAGATATCCTCTTCCTCTTGCGCGCCGGTATCCAACTGTGTGTCGCGTGCGATGCTTACATCACCCATTCTCGACACTTTAACAATCAGCGGGATGTATTCGTCCGTCTGAGGAAGACTCACGCTGGCGGCAAAAACGAGCGAAGAGTCGTCGACACGGTCGAAAACGAGACCTTCGAGTATGCCCGACCGACTGTAATCGGCGGGTATATGCGACTCGAACGATGCTTTCGTGAATGTCTTATTAAAGAAAGTGCTGCCGTCGGCTCTGTTGATGGTAAGCGATATGCTGTTGTCTACAAACTTCTGACCACTCTCGTCGCTTACCATTGTCAGGCTCTTGTCGGCCGAGCGTTTAATCTCACATGTATATGTATTGCCGAGCCAGTCCACGTCTTTCGACTGTGTGTAATCCTGCATCGCAACCGGAGCAGATGGCGTTTTTTCGGCTTTTTTGGTTGTTATGATATTCTCATTTTTGTCTTTTCCGCCGCAACATGTCAATGCTACTGTCAATATACCGGCGGCAAGGATACTCATTATTTTTCTCATTGTCCTTTATTGTGATAGTAATAATGTATGCAAAGATAATGCTTTTTCTTGAATTACCGCATGTTTTGCTTCTTTTTGGCTGAAGTCTCTCTGATGACCAGTTTCTGCGGCACTTTTTCGTGATATATGGTCTTGTCGCCGGCGATGTTTTTGAGCAGCAGGCGGCAAGCCGTGACACCCATCCTGTGCGATCGGTCTTCTATTGCTGACATTTGCGGGGTTACATACGCTGCGTGAACATCGTCGGTAAATCCTATCAATGCCACATCCTCGGGTATTCGCAGGCCGAGTTGTTTTATGGCAGTGAAAGCGGCGAAAGTTATAATGTCGTTGAAAGCGAGGATGGCATCGGGCCGATCCGGACGTTTGAGCAACTCAATGGCCGATTGTAAAGCTATGTCATAATCAATTTTATCGCATACCACCATGTTGCGGTCTATGGCAATGTTGCTTCCCCGCAGCGCTTCGAGGTAGCCGTGTTTGCGTCGTCTCACCATATCGAGGTGGTTGGGGCCGCCGATGAAAGCTATACGTTGGCTGCCGGTGTCGATGAGATGTTGCGTGGCTTGTTGGGCGGCTTCGTCACCATTGGCTGTTACGGATGAGAAACGGTCTGTCAGGCAAGTGCGTCCGAAGAACACGAGCGGTATCCGCATGTCGGCTATTTTCTCGAAATGCGAGTAGTCGGTGGTGCTTTGGGCGAGTCCGGCGATGATACCTTCTACATGCAATCCGATGAAATTGTCGATGACTCTCGCCTCTGTTTCAAAGTCTTCATGGCTGTTTGCGCTTATTACCGAGTAGCCTTCGCGTCTTGCCTCATCCTCGATACCGTCGAGGACGGCGGCATAATAGTGTGTCACGAGATTGGGAACGACAACTCCTATGATTTTCGGTGCCTCATGGCGCAGGCTCTGCGCGAACGGGTTGGGGCGGTAGTTGAGTTCTTTGGCAAGGTTTTTCACCTTGTCTTGCATCTCTTTTCCTATCTCGGGACAGTTTCTAAGTGCCCTGCTTATTGTGGCGATGCTAACACCTAATATATTTGCCAAATCCTTTTGGGATGTTCTTCGGTTGCTGTTTGTCATATAAACTAAAAGACATAAAATAGTATTATGCTATGCAAAGTTACGTAAAACGGCGTTAAACCGCAAACGTTTACGTTGTTTTTTTAGATAAAAAAGATACAAAATTATTAAAAACACTATACCTTTGCATTCAGAAGAACAGAATGAGTAATGAATAGTTGATAATAAGTTAGTTAGAAAACAAGGATTAAGACCGTCGTGAGACACTCTTAATCCTTTTTTTTATTCTGTTTTTTTAGGGGACTTCAAGGTAGCGGAAAGAAAAGAAGTTGCTGCTTGTCATCATTCAAAATGCTTTCAATCCTATTTCTTTCCAATGCTTTTTAAAGTCTGCCATGGTGCCGAACACTACATTTGCTCCCTCGTCTGTAAGCATGTTGTCAGGTAGGGGACCGGTGTTTACAGCTACGGTGAATATCCGGGCGGCCACTGCTGCCCGCACACCGAGCGGCGCGTTTTCCACGACGATGGCTTCCCATGGTTTCACTCCGGCTTTTTCCAATCCTTTGATATATGGCTCCGGGTCGGGCTTTCCGTGGCTTACATCGAAGCTGGCAACAATAAGTTCGGGTGAAACGAGACCGCAAAACTCGTGCACCAACTTGTCGAGCAGTGACCGTTGTCCGCTTCCTGTGACGACAACGATTTTCTTTCCAGCCGCGTTTATTTCCCTTTGCAGTTCCAATACGCTGTCCATAATCTTTGCCGTCGGGCACAGTGAGAACATGCGTGTCTTCTCGTCATACATCCGTTGCGACTCTTCGTCGCTGATTTCACGTCCCCATTGCTCGCGTGCCAGCAGCTTGATTGTTTCTACTCCGCGCATTCCCTCGTATCGATAGGCGTCTTCCGGTCGCATATCCAGTCCGAATTTTTTCATCGACTCGTGCCAACTTGTCGCGTGATTGGGCATCGAGTCGTATAACACGCCGTCCATATCAAAAAGAACGGCCTTGGGGTTGAATTCCCCAAAGCCGTGTCTTTTCATGTATTCTTGTATTTCTTTCTTGTACATAATTGGTTTTTAGTTCTCTTTTGCGAGCCTTTCTTTGATGGCTTTGCTGTCTGCCTCGTATCCCGGTTTGTCGAGCAATGCGAACATGTTTTTCTTGTATGCCTCCACACCGGGCTGGTTAAACGGATTAACTCCGAGCAGATTTCCGCTGATGCCGCAGGCTATTTCGAAGAAATAAATAAGCTGTCCGATATAGTATTCGTTCAGTTCAGGCACGCTGATGCGCATGTTTGGCACGCCGCCATCCACGTGAGCGAGACGCGTTCCGAGTTCGGCCATCTTGTTTACTTCGTCCACCCGCTTGCCGGCGAGGAAGTTAAGCCCGTCCAGATTTTCCTCGTCTTCGGGGAAAAGAAGGTGCTTGTTGGGTGTCTCGATGCTGATTACAGTTTCGAAAATGGTGCGTTCGCCCTCTTGAATCCACTGTCCCATAGAGTGGAGGTCGGTTGTGAAGTCGCATGATGCGGGGAATATTCCCTTGCCGTCTTTTCCTTCGCTCTCTCCGAACAGTTGTTTCCACCACTCGCTTATGAAGTGAAGTTTCGGCTGATAGTTCACCATAATCTCAATCTTCTTGCCTCCCTCGGCATACAGTCCGTTTCGTGTAGCGGCGTAGATGGCAGCCGGATTTTCGTTAAAAGGCACGTCTTTGCCGCATGCTTTCTCCATATCCTGTGCTCCGTTCACGAGCTTTGTGATGTCAAAACCGGCGCAAGCGATGGGCAGAAGTCCTACGGGAGTGAGCACGGAGAAGCGCCCGCCTACATTGTCGGGTATCACAAACGTTGTGTAACCTTCTTTGTCGGCGCATGTTCTGGCCGCTCCCTTGACAGCGTCTGTCACTGCCACGATTACTTTGCGGGCTTCTTCCTTGCCGCGTTGAGCCTCGCACTGCTTCTTCAACAGGCGGAAAGTGAGTGCAGTTTCGGTTGTCGTGCCGGATTTTGATATGTTGATTACTCCGAATTTCTTGTTTTTCAGATATTCGGTCATTTCCGATAAATAGTCTTCTCCGATGTTATTACCGGCAAACATGATTGTCGGGTTGCTCTTGTCGGCCTGCAACCAAGCGAAAGAATTGCCGAGAGCCTCGATCACCGCGCGTGCACCGAGATAGCTTCCTCCTATTCCCGCCACCACGATAACCTCGCAATTGGTGCGCAACACATCGGCGCAATCTTGTATTTCCTTGATGAATTCGGGCGTGATAGATGTCGGAAGGTGTAGCCATCCGAGGAAGTCGTTTCCCGGACAGGTGCCGTTTTCAAGTGCTTCCTGAGCTTTTTTAACTTGCGGTTCATACGCTTCCACAGCGCCCGGTGTCAAGAACTGGGCGGCCTTAGAGATGTCTAAGCTGATATTTTTCATAATTATTTAAAATTGGTTTGTTGTTTATCTGAAACTGTCGGTCAGTAGTTTTATTTCCACTTGCGGGCTTATCCGCTCGTAAAGGATGTTATACACTGCGTCGAGAATGGGCATGTTGACGTGCATGTGGCGGTTGATTTCTTTCATACATTTTGTTCCGAAGTAGCCTTCGGCAATCATTTCCATCTCGATTTGCGCGCTTTTCACGCTGTACCCCTTGCCAATCATCGTGCCGAATGTGCGATTTCGCGAGAAATTGCTGTATCCGGTGACGAGCAGGTCGCCGAGATATACCGAGTCGTATACGCTTCGCTCAATGGGGTGGGCGGCTTGCAGAAAACGGGAAGTCTCCTGTACCGCGTTGGCCATGAGCACAGCTTGGAAGTTGTCGCCGAATTTAAGTCCGCTGCATATACCCGCCGCAATGGCGTAAACATTCTTCAATACCGAGGCGTATTCGATGCCAATGACATCGTCGCTGGTCTTTGTTTTCACATAGTCGCTTGCCAGCACGTTGGCGAAGGCTTCAGCCTTGTCTTTGTCCGAGCATGCGACGGTGAGATATGTGAGTCTTTCCAGTGCCACTTCCTCGGCGTGCGACGGTCCGCCGAGGCACGCAAGGTTCTCGTATGGCACATCGTATACGCTTCTGAAAAACTCCGAGCAGATAAGGTTCTCATCCGGAACGATACCTTTTATGGCCGTTACGATAAACTTGTCCTTAATCCGGCTCTTCAATTTTTTCAGGTGATTTTTGATGTATGGAGACGGTGTCACAAACACGAGAGTGTCGTAATTCTGCACGATACGGTTGATATCGCTCGAGAAAAAGACCTCGTCCATGTTGAAGCGCACGCTCATCAGATATGCCGGATTATGTCCGAGACGACGAAAATCCTCGATACGGTCATCGCGTCGCATGTACCATCCTATGTGATGGGTATGTTCCACCACTATCTTGGCTATTGCTGTGGCCCAGCTTCCGCCTCCGATTATCGCTATTTTACCGCAGTTAAACACCGGCTTTCTCTATCCATGCCGCGAACTCGTCTACTTTCGGGTTTTCGAGTCCGAGCTTATACTTTTTGTTTATTCCGCAGACATCCATTTGGAGCTTTTGCGGATTTACGTCTTTAATATCCTGTACGAGATAGTATCCGCACTTGTTGAGCAGCGGCACCCACTCTTCACCTACGCCGATGGCAGCCCATTCGGCCGCGGTGCTGCGCGGAGCTTTCTTCTCCGGCTTCATCTGCGGGAAGAAGAGCACCTCTTGAATGTATGTCTTTCCGGTCATGAGCATCACGAGCCGGTCTATACCGATGCCGATACCGCTTGTCGGCGGCATGCCGTATTGCAGTGCCCGGAGGAAGTCGCCGTCGATAATCATTGCCTCGTCGTCGCCCTTGTCGGCCAGTCTCATCTGTTCCTTGAAGCGTTCTTCCTGATCTATCGGGTCATTAAGCTCCGAGTAAGCGTTGGCAAGTTCCTTACCGTTGACCATCAGTTCGAAGCGTTCCGTCAGTCCGGGCTTCGAGCGGTGCATTTTCGTCAGCGGACTCATCTCCACGGGATAGTCGGTGATGAATGTCGGTTGGATGTATGTTCCTTCGCAGAACTCGCCGAAAATCTCGTCTATCAGCTTGCCCTTGCCCATGGTGTCGTCAATCTCCATGTTGAGCTTTTTGCACACTTCGCGAATTTCGTCCTCGCTCATTCCGTTGAGGTCGTAGCCTGTTTTCTCCTTTATCGCATCGAGAATTGGCAGACGGCGATACGGGGCTTTGAAGCTTATTGTCTGTCCGTCGATTTCACGCTCGGGCTTTCCGTTGACGGCTGTGCACACTGTTTCGAGCAGCTTCTCGGTAAATTCCATCATCCAGTTGTAGTCCTTGTATTGAACATACAACTCCATGCAGGTGAATTCCGGATTGTGATTGCGGTCCATACCCTCGTTGCGGAAGTTCTTTCCAATCTCGTATACGCCTTCAAATCCGCCTACAATCAGTCGTTTCAGATACAGTTCGGTGGCGATGCGCATGTACATGTCGGTGTTCAGCGCGTTGAAGTGGGTGATGAACGGCCGTGCGCTCGCTCCTCCGGCGATTGCTTGCAGTGTGGGAGTCTCCACCTCGGTATATCCCGCCTCATCGAGTACGCGGCGAATTGTGCGTATCACGGTGGCGCGTTTGAGGAACGTGTCTTTCACTCCGTCGTTGACCACAAGGTCTACGTATCTCTGACGGTAGCGTAGTTCGGGGTCTTCAAACTTGTCGTATGCCACTCCGTCCTTGTACTTCACTATCGGCAGCGGTTTGAGGCTCTTTGAAAGCAGCGTCAGCTCCTGTGCGTGAACGGATATTTCACCTGTCTGTGTGCGGAACACGAACCCCTTTACGCCTATAAAATCGCCAATATCAAGCAGACGCTTGAACACCTTATTATATAGGTCTTTGTCTTCTCCGGGACAAATGTCGTCGCGGGTGATATATACTTGTATTCGTCCTTTCGAGTCTTGCAGCTCTGCAAAACTGGCTTTGCCCATCACGCGGCGGCTCATCAACCGGCCGGCAATGCACACTTCGCGTTGTCCGCTCTCATCCGAGAACTCGTTTTTTATGTCTGTCGAGAAAGCGTTTGTGGGATATTCGGCAGCGGGATAGGGGTCGATGCCCATTTCCCGAAGCTCTTGCAGGCTTTGGCGTCTGCCCAGTTCCTGTTCACTCAGTTCTAAAATATTCATAATCTTAAATCGAATATATATTCTTTAATTATGGGTGCAAATTTACAAAATAACGTCGGAAAAAACGAAGAAAAAGGCGAGAAATGGCAATTGAGAAAAAAAGTTCATACGGCTTTTGGGAATTAAGAGGCTTGATAGCCATCACGTATTGAAAACTCATCCGATGTTTGGGGTGATAACCGGACAAGCATTGCTGCTGACAAATTCATGTTGCTCTCAGGAATACTATGTTATTGCCCGTTGAAAAGTTTTCACGTTGCACGGTTTGTGCGTCCGCCGTAATGCCTGAAAGTTTTGTCCGAGAGATGCGTCAGCACGAGCCGTGTGTCTGCGGGTGTTAACATTTCGACTTTGTATTTAACTAAAAATATGTAAACAAAAAGTAAAAAGCTGTGACAAAAGATTTTTGCGAAGTAGGTTTTGTTAACTTAAAATATTTAACCAAAACGATGCTTGTTTAATATTTGTAAACAATTACATGGCGGCTTTTTCGCCTTTTCGTACATTTTTGCCTTGCAATAAGGCCGTAATTGCACTGCGTTTACGGCCTAACGGGAGTGTAATTAGGCCGTAATTGGAATGCAATTACGGCCTAATTGGAAAGTAAGGCGGTTTTCAAGATGCTTAAAACCGGTGTAAATCTCTATAACTATTTTGTATACAGGAATTTACGTAAAGTGCTCCATAATTCGCTTATTTGCGAGCTCGAGAACTTTTTTTTAGACGACAGGCATTCTCGGTGGCGTTAACATATTAAATCTTGACAGTTTGTTTATGCTTATTTAACGAAAAAACGTGTTATGTGTTAAATGTGAGATGGTAAATGTGTTTATGTTATATGGTATTCGAAATATATACCATTTAGCATCTAATATCGATTGTTTTTCGTTGCGCGTGTTAAAAAAGAATAAAATAACCGCGTACATGTGTGTATGTTGTTGTAATTTTTATACATTTGTAATGTAAGAGTGCAGAGATAATTAAAAAACCGTAATTCATATAGCTATGATAGAGACAGAAGCAAAAACAATGGTTGTCGGTATCGATATAAGTATAGAAGATACAACTTGCGCTATCGTTGATATACGCGGCAACATCATTGCCATGAGTAAATTTAATACTTGTGATTATTTGGATGTTAATAAATATGCCACGACTTTGTGCGGTGAGATAATGAAACTCATAGAAAGTTCGTGCGGAATAGAAAATATTCGCTCTGTGGGTATATCGGCCCCGAGCGGAAATTTGAAAACCGGATGTATAGAAAATTCACCAAACCTGCCATGGAAAGGCTCAATTCCATTGGCGGCCATGTTGCGCGACAGACTCGGATTGGCCGTTGCTTTAGGTAACGATACGCATGCCGTGATTTTCGGAGAATATACTTTCGGATGCGGACACGGCATGAAGAATTTCGGTATAATAACTCTCGGCAACGGTATTGGTAACGCTTTCTTCACCCGCGGCAAACTGCATCAGGGCAATAACGGTTTTGCAGGAGAACTTGGGCATATGTGTATGGTGGATAACGGACGCCAGTGTAATTGCGGGCGAAAGGGATGTCTCGAGCGATATGTGTCCGGTTCGGGTATCGTTATCACGGCACGTGAGATGATGGAAAAGAGTGACGCTCCGTCGCTTATGCGCGAAATAGAACATCTCACAGCCAAGAATATAGGCGACTGTTGCGACAAGGGTGACGAAATGGCTATCGAGGTATATCGCCGTACCGGGTATATGCTTGGTATTGCTCTTGCCAATTACGCCGCGATAATCGATCCCGAAGCTATTGTTCTGACGGGAGGTGTCTCCCGTGCGGGCAAATGGTTGCTCGAGCCTACGGTGAAATCGTTTGACGAGCATGTGTTCCCGAACATCAAGGGGCGTGTGAAGCTCCTTATATCATCGATGAATCATCGTGAGCGCGACATTCTCGGTGCCAGTGTGATGGCGTGGGGCGTGAAAGAATATTCACTGTTCAAATAATCTTTATGCATGGCGGTAACTTCACCGCTGTTTTGTCGCTGTGAGTTATGTGGCTTTATGCTTATTACACCGCAGGGAAATATGAATATAGATAAGGAAAAAAATGATATAACAGGCATGCCGACGCTTGCAACGGCGCTCGGCATGCGATTTTATTCGACCGATGCCCCCGATACATGCAGGGCCGAGATGGATGTTGACAGTCGCACCCGGCAACCGTTCGGGGTTATTAGCGGCGGGGCTACGCTTGCCCTTGCCGAGACTTTGGCGGGCTTGGGGTCGCTTGCGGCATGTCCCGGCAAACGCTGTGCGGGGATAAGCGTCACAGGGCATCACATGAAAGCCGTGGAGGAAGGCGATACCGTGGTCGCAGTGGCGCGCCTTATACATCGCGGTCATAAGATACATGTGTGGAATGTTGATGTTACTAATAATGCCGGTGAACTTGTATCTTCTGTCAGCGTGACTAATTATATCACGAGCCAGCCAAATGATATAGGGAAAAAGAAGTAGTTTCAATAAACCGATTAGTTACAAGGATAACATGAAATCGTGTGTCTGAGAAAAGGAAAAGCGGTTTCGGATAATTGTCGATATGTCGTCTTACTCATTTTACAGATTACCGTATTCCGACAGCTTCACGGCTGTGGTACAGTCGAGCGGTGTGCCGGAACGCTTGAATTCGTATGCCGAACTGAGCGGACGCACCGGTTTTGTGGTGGCTCCGTTCGCCATATCGCCCGATGCACCACTGCTGCTCATGCGGCCGGAAAGGGTGGAACGCTTTGCGCTCGATGACGTTTCGGGGCGCGAACTGTTGCGTGAAGTCACGGCAGGCACCACATACGGTCGCATACCGGTATTGTATGCCGATGACGTTTCGCGCGCGGCATATGCCTCGGCGTTCGCTGCCTGTCACGATAAATTGTCTTCGGGAGAGTTTGATAAGGTTGTTCTTTCGCGCCGGTCGGTTGTTTCCACGCCCGACAGAGCACCTCTGCATGAGTTGTTTTTACGGGCGTGCGAGTTGTATCCGCGTGCTTTTGTTACACTTTTTTCTTCAGAAGCCTGCGGCACATGGCTTGTGGCTTCGCCCGAGATACTGATTTCCGGCGACGGAAATGTTTGGCACACGGTGGCGTTGGCTGGTACGATGCGGTATGGCAATGGCCCGGGTGGTTCTGAGTGGAGCGCGAAAAACAAGCGCGAGCAGCGCTGCGTGGCCGATTATATAGGAGACAATCTGCGCCGGTTGTCATGCGATGTGACGGAAAACGCGCCTAAGACCGTGCGTGCCGGAGCACTCGTGCATCTGCGGAGCGACTTCTCTTTCAGACTTTCCGGTACGGCCGGTGTGGGCGATGTGATAGCAGCCGTTCATCCCACGCCTGCCGTTTGCGGACTGCCAAAAGCCGATACGCAGCGGTTTATCAATACAGTGGAGTCCGGTTCGCGCGGTTATTACAGCGGGTTTATGGGGCCGCTGGCCATAAACGGGGAGACAAATCTGTATGTATCGTTGCGGTGCATGCGCCTTGCAGACGGCTTTTGCGTGCTGTATGCGGGCGGAGGACTGCTCAAAGACAGCGTTGAGGAGCAGGAATGGGACGAGACCGAGGCGAAGATGGAGACCATGATGAAAGTTATCGAGACGTGTCAAGGCAAGCATAAATAATGTAGATATGCGCCGTTGACAATATTGTAATATAATATGTATAGTTCAAAAGAGAATATAAACATACTTACCGCATTGCTGTCTGCGCATGGCGTGGGCAGGGCTGTGGTGTGCCCCGGGTCGAGAAACGCACCGATAGTGCATAATATGCACGAGGCGGGTATCGAATGCCATGCAGTCACCGACGAGCGCTCGGCCGGATTTTATGCCATCGGCATGGCTTTGCGCACGTGTTCGCCTGTTGCCGTGTGCGTGACATCGGGGTCGGCACTGCTCAATCTTGCCCCGGCTGCGGCCGAAGCGCATTATCGTCATCTGCCGATAATATTCATTTCGGCCGACCGCCCGCCGCAATGGATAGGACAACTCGACGGGCAGACGATGCCGCAGAACGGTGCTTTGAAATCGTTTGTGCGCCGCAGCGTCTGCATCAACGAGCCTGTCGACGACGAAACCCGGTGGTATTGTCGCCGGTTGGTGAGCGAAGCGTTGCTTGCCATGCAGGGTGTTGCGCAGGCTCCGGTGCATATCAATGTGCCGATAAGCGAGCCGTTGTTTGAGTTTGATGCTGTTTCACTTCCTGAGATAAAGCCTGTAAAGCTGTTGCGGGCAACATCCGTCAGTCCGTCGGTGATGGAATTGTTATCCGCCCGCATGCTTTCCGCGCGGCGGCCGATGATTGTCGCCGGGCAGTATGGATATAACAAGACACTTGCAAAAGCATTGACAGCGATATCAAAGCGTGTTGTCGTGCTGCAAGAACCGCTCAGCCCGGGACTCGGAAGCGTGCATTTCGATGAGGTGTTGAGTGCGATGGGCGATACGGGCGATTATCTTCCCGACTTCATTCTGTATGTCGGTGATACGCTGGTGAGCAAGCGCTTGAAGACTTTTTTGCGTCGCGCTGTCGATGCCGAGACTTGGGCCGTGAGCGAGGATGGTGAAATTCATGATGCGTTTTGCAATCAGACGATGGTCATCGAGGGTTGCGCGGCCGATGTGCTGACTTGTATATCCGATGATTTGGAACACTTGCCGGCCGGTAGCTTCAGGACACTTTGGCAGTCGGCGCTTGACAAATTCGCCCCATTATCCGCCGGTTTCGTTCCGCGTTATTCGCAAATGATGGCCGTGAAGATGTTTGAAACGATGCTCGAAGAATCCGATTACGACTATGATGTGCATTATGCCAACAGCAGCGCGGTGCGACTCGGTTGTATGTTTGCCAATCATTATATATACGTTAATCGCGGTGTCAATGGCATAGAGGGCTCGCTTTCCACGGCGGCAGGCTTCTCTCTGGCGGGCGAAAGCATGACATTCTGCGTCACGGGAGACCTCAGTTTCTTTTATGACAGCAATGCTTTATGGCACGGAAACATCGGAGGTAACCTGCGTGTGCTACTTCTCAACAATGCCGGAGGAGGCATATTCCGCACTCTTCCGGGGCTTGAAAGGAGCGGCGTTCGCGACAAGTATGTGGCCGGAGAGCACCGCTCGAGTGCTCATGGTGTATGCGATGCACATGACATCGGTTATATATCGGCTCGTAATGCCGATGAACTGGCCGGCAAGATGAATGTCTTTCTGTACAGCGGAACACACCGTCCGCTTGTGTTTGAGGTTTTTACGGATGCCGAAGACGATGCCGCGGCACTGAAAGAATATCTCGATTACTGTAAAAAAGAGAGTGGAACAAAGTGAGATAAACAAGCAAAAGAATATAGATATGCAATCAAGAGAGTGGAAAAAAATACGTGATTTCGAAGAAATACTGTTTGAAGAATACAACGGTATAGCAAAGATAACAATCAACAGGCCGCGCTATCGCAACGCGTTCACGCCGAAAACGACATGGGAATTGTCGCAGGCTTTTGCCATTTGTCGCGAGATGCAGGATATAAGTGTGGTAATTCTCACCGGTGCGGGCGACAAAGCGTTCTGTTCAGGAGGCGATATGAATGTGAAAGGCCGCGGCGGGTATGTCGATGAAAGCGGCATTCCGCGCCTCAGTGTGCTCGATGTGCAGATGCAGATACGGCGTCTTCCGAAGCCGGTGATAGCGATGGTGAACGGCTACGCCATCGGCGGAGGACACGTTTTGCATCTTGTCTGCGACCTGACGATAGCGAGCGATAATGCAATATTCGGTCAGACAGGTCCGAAAGTCGGCTCGTTCGATGCGGGTTTCGGCGCATCATATCTCGCAAGAATTGTCGGACAGAAGAAAGCAAGGGAGATTTGGTTCCTCTGTCGGCAGTATAGTGCGGAAGAAGCGGAGCGTATGGGACTTGTCAACAAAGTGGTACCTTTCGAGCGTTTGGAGGACGAATGTGTAGAATGGGCAGAGGTAATGATGGAGCGCAGTCCTCTTGCATTGCGGATGATAAAAGCCGGTCTCAATGCCGAACTTGACGGACAGGCCGGTATTCAGGAACTTGCAGGTGACGCAACGATGCTCTATTATTTCCTTGACGAGGCTCAGGAAGGCGGGCGCGCGTTCCTTGAGAAGCGTAAACCTGACTTCAAAAAATATCCCAAATTGCCGTAAACAATGAAATACAAGATAGATATTACGGAGCGAGTGCTCCACTTCAAGCAGCCGGCAGGAACGTCGCGCGGCATATACACCACTCGCAAGTCGTGGTTTTTGAAACTTACATCTCCCGAAATGCCGGACCGGTGCGGAGTGGGAGAGTGTGCACCTTTGCCCGATTTGAGTTGCGATTTCACACCCGAATATGCCAAAACGTTACGCGCTTTGTGCGATAAGTTCGAGCAAGAAGGCATTATCGACTATGCCGTAATGCGTCCTTATCCGTCAATGTTGTTCGGCCTTGAAACGGCTTTGGCGCATTTCAATGCAGGAAGCACGGCTTTCTTTGACACAGCTTTCAGCCGCAGCGAAGCCGGAATACCCGTTAACGGTCTTGTGTGGATGGGTTCTTACGATGAGATGCTCGGGCGTATGGAAGACAAGATAGAGCAAGGTTTCCATTGCATCAAACTGAAGATAGGTGCGATAGACTTTGACATGGAACTTGATTTGTTGCGCCGCATCCGCGAACGGTTTTCACATCGGGAGATGACAATACGCCTTGATGCCAACGGTGCGTTTACTTTTGACGAGGCATTATATAAACTTGAACTGCTGTCTCAGTATGCGGTACATTCCATTGAGCAACCCATCGCCGCCCGACAGTGGGGAAACATGGCCGAGCTGTGCCGCGAATCGCCGTTGCCCATTGCCCTCGATGAGGAATTGATAGGCGTAAACGTGACTGATATGAAAGCTCATTTGCTCAATATTATCAAGCCGGCTTACATCGTTTTGAAGCCGTCTTTGCATGGAGGTATGCGCGGAGTGGAAGAATGGGTGAGTGCGGCAAGGGCTCATGATACAGGGTCTTGGATAACAAGTGCGCTGGAAAGCAATGTAGGTCTTAATGCAATCGCACAGCTGACAGCCCGTATTTACGGCGATAGCATACGTGTTCCGCAAGGACTCGGAACCGGATTACTCTTTGAAGACAACATCGACAGACCGATCGAATTACGTAAGGACGAGTTATGGTATTGTCCGAATTCTTGAAAGAATGGCGCGACGACTCGCCGACTGTCACCGTAAAAACGAGTGGCTCAACCGGTATTCCTAAGCAGATTGCCGTGGAGAAGAACCGTATGGTGGCTTCGGCGCGCATCACTTGTGATTTTCTCGGCTTGAAACGGGGTGACAGTGCGTTGTTGTGTATGCCTCTTGACTACATAGCAGGTAAGATGATGGTCGTCAGGAGCGAGGTTTGTGGTTTGCGATTGATATCCGTCGAGCCGTCGGGACGCCCGTTGCAAGGGCTTGAGGAGGTACCCGATTTTGCCGCAATGACTCCTATGCAGGTGTACAACACGCTTAGCGAGCCGAAAGAACGCCGCATGTTGACCCGTATCCGCCATCTTATAATCGGCGGCGGAGTGATTGACGATGGCATGGCGGCTGAACTACGGACGTTTCCCAATGCTGTATGGAGCACTTACGGTATGACGGAAACGCTCTCGCATATAGCCATGCGACGACTTAGCGGCTCGAATGCAAGTGAATGGTATACACCTTTTGAATCGGTGGGAGTTTCGGTAAATGCCGACGGTTGCCTCATCATTGACGCGCCAAAGGTGTGCGATGACCCGCTGACAACGCGCGATATAGCCGAGATTTTGCCCGATGGGCGTCGTTTCCGCATTGTCGGAAGACTCGATAATGTGATAAACAGCGGAGGAATAAAGATACAGGCGGAAGAAGTAGAGCGTCTGTTGAGGCCGCATATCCGCTCGCCTTTTATTATAACCAAGCGTAAAGACGCGAAGTTTGGCGAGGCCGTCGCGCTGCTCATGCAGTCGGTTGACGTAGTTACTGCGCGGAATGTGTGTCGGCGTGTGCTTCCTCACTATTGGATTCCGCGTTATTATATATCTGTGACAGCTCTGCCGGTAACAGAGACCGGCAAGCCGGCAAGGAAAACGGCAGAGGAAATTGCTTGTAAGAATTAAATGAATGTCTGCAACAATGCATACGATTGTTGCAGACATTCTTTTTTATACTTATTCAAATTTGATAGAGACCGGACCGAGAAGTCCCGATGGTAGCAGTGGCGAGTCGGCGGTGAAGAATTTGAAACAACCTACGGTCTTGCGGCCTTTTGACGGGCGCGGCGTGCCGTTGCGCAGCCAGTCGGGGATAGATTTCATGAAGCGTCCGGCTACGGGTGAGCCCGGCGCATATGAATATATGAACGGTTCAGACCATTCTATGTCATCCGGTTCATGCTCATCGCCTATCATCCGGTTGGGCCACAGATTGGTGACGTCTATCTCTATCGTGTTGTTTCCATTGCGCAAAGCCGATGTTATGTCAAGTAGGAAAGGTGCTTTCCACATCACGGGAAATCCTTTTCCGTTGACGCGCACAGTTGCCATGTTCTTCACTTTGCCGAGACTGAGCACGGCACGGCGGCCGTTCAGCTGTTTCTTTTTCAGCGTTACGGTGCGGGTGTAGGTGGCTGTGCCTGAGAAATACTTGAGTTCCGGCATCGAGGATGAAGTCCAGTCGAAGAGCGTGTCGGTGATGATTGTCGTCGGCTCTTTATCTGACGGGAAAGAGAGACTCCAACCCTTGTCAAGCATTATAGACTCTGCGAAAGCGTTGTTACTGTCAGTGAGCAGAGCGTTTTCGGCCGTTTTTTCTTTTATGACTTCTGTCATGGCTTGCGCCTGCCGGCTTATGATTATGAAGCGCGAACCGTTTGGTTCTATTGTAATTATGATGTTGTCTTTCTCTGGCAGTGAATTCATGGTTACCGAGTAAGGGTCCCACAACTCCATAGACCTGTCTCCGGCAAGATATGCGAGCCTGAGTGTGTCTGCGACAGTATTGTCAGTCGGATTGCAGATGAATAGAATGTCGTTGGCTCCGTCCGTGCGGCGGTAGGTCTTGAATCGGTCTGTAATATGGATTTGGTCTTTGGCCGGCACACCGCGCTGCAACAGCGACTGGCAGCGTGCCATATAGTCGAACAGCGCGCGTGCTCCGCCCGCCTTCCACCATGTCTGCCCGGGCACAAACTGCGTTCCCCATATTCCAAACGACATTCCCGGCTCGACGTTTGGCCACGGATTGGCTGCACCGGCGTGGAGCATCATGCGGTTGACACCGGTGCAGAAAGCCCGGTCGCATATCGGTTTGAGCGACTGCGGACCGTCTTTCCATGCGTGTAGCGGCCAGCATGTGAATGCTTCGGCCACAAGCATGGTGCGCTGCGTGTTGCGCATCACCTTCTCATGGCCTATCATGTCTTTCCATCCCCAGTTAGGCTTCACCCAAAACTCCGTTGCAATAATGGCATTGGGCGAATGTTTGAGTATTTTGTATATGTCGAGCACGCGGAAAGGTTTCTGTCCGCCCGTGCCGTATGGCTCTATCATTAGTTTCAACCCCGGAGTTTGTTCAACCAATTCGGTCATATATCCGTAGTAGTTTTCGGCGAAGAGCGATGTAAGCACGTCTGTGAAGTCTTTGATGAACCGTGCGTTCTCCTCTTTGCTACCGATAATGGCGCGGCCGACGATGGCGGGAAGATATGGCATAAGGTCGTATCCCTTGCGTGAACGGAACTCTTCCGGCAGCACGACGCTCCAATCCTGCCCGCCGGCCTCGTAGCTGTCTATTTCAATACGGTTGAAAGTGTTGCCTGCCATGTCTCCTGCTATGTCTATCAGCATCTGCGGATAACCGTCCCAGAAGTGCTTTACGGCTTCGCGGCGCATCTTGTCACATTCCAGTCCCTGTCCCGACACAGGCGACTGAGCCTCGTTGGTCTTGCCGTTGGTGGTGTGGCCGAAACGCAACACTACGGGGTGGGTCTTCATTACCGCTGCCATCTGCCGGGGAATGGTCAGCACTCCGTCGGCATTCATGAACTCTGTAATGTCGATTATGTTGTTCTTGTTCACCGTGGAGTCGGCTGGCATGGCCAAAACTGCGACATCTTCATAGTAATTGTATTTCGAATCGACTTCGGGTCGGGGGAGTATCATCATTTTTTTGCGGGCATCGAACATCGTTTCCGAGTATACAAGCTTCTGCATCGAGTATTCCGGTGTGACGTTGCCGTATGCGCTTGACGACCATCCCGGACAGTTGTGCGTGCCGAAACTCAGCCCCAATCGCTTACATTCTTCCATTGCCCAGCGCATCATGGCTTTCCATTTGTCGCTGCCTATGGCGCACGTCGGGTCGCCGACGAGGCTCTGTCTGTCTCCGCCTATCTGGAAGTTCTGTACCCCGGCCAGCCCTGCGGCCTTGAAAGCCTCAAGATCTTTTGTTATTCCCTCTTTCGTGACGAGGCCGTCCATCCATTGCCATATTATGAGCGGACGGTTCTCGTCCGATGGGTTTAGAAAGGCGTCTCTGTATGTTGTCTGTGCATCGGCTGTCACAGACCAGCCTGTTATGAGCATCATCGCAGCCGACAGGCATTTTATTATTCTGTTCATGATTTGTTCTTGATTAGCATTTTATGATTGTGCAAATATAATTATAATATGCGATAAAGGCGAAACAACAACTGTATATTCATGATAAATACGTCAAAAAGTCGATATGGTCAAACAAAAGGCAGGCAATAATTGTGCTTATCCTGATAATTTTGCGTACCTTTGCTGCCGCTGACTGCGCCCGGTCGTGCCATTCCGGCTTTTGCATCAATGATTTCGGCGGGGTGAAATGCCAATGGAGTACTTGACAAACCTCCTTTAATAAAACAAGAAAATGAAACAGAAAACAACCCAAGTCAGTGTGCTGTTTATGCTTTTCGGCATACTGTTTTGCGTTTGTCTGATTACGGCAAACGTGCTCGAGACAAAGCAGATGATGTTTGGTCCGGTCAATATCACAGGCGGACTGCTCGTCTTTCCCGTTTCTTATGTTATTAACGATTGCGTGTGTGAGGTGTGGGGATATGCCCGTGCCCGAATGCTTATATGGACAGGGTTCGCCATGAACTTCATATTCGTGATGTTCGGAGCGCTTGCCGATGCCATTCCCGGAGCGCCATATTGGAGCGGCGATGCCGGCTTTCATGCCGTGTTCGGTCTTGCTCCGCGCATAGCGGCTGCCTCGTTTCTCGCCTTTCTCGTCGGCTCTTTCATCAATGCCTATGTCATGAGCCGTATGAAAGTGCGCTCGGCAGGTCGCAATTTCTCGGCTCGCGCGATAGTGAGCACACTGTTTGGCGAGACGGCCGACTCGTTGATATTCTTCCCGCTGGCTCTTCTCGGTGTCGTTCCGCTGTCGGAAATGCCATCGCTTATCATCTCGCAGGTGGTTCTCAAAACGCTTTACGAAATGATGGCGCTGCCCGTGACAATCAGGGTTGTGCGCTTTATGAAACGCCATGAGGGTGAAGATGTGTACGACAGGGATGCCGATTATGGGATTTTTAAGTTTTAAGCAAATAATGAAAAAAGAATAAAAATAAAACGAAGATGAACGAACAGAGAAAAGACGAAGGTTTGCAGGCATTGGGACAAAAGACCGAATATTCGATGGACTATGCACCGGAGGTGCTTGAAACGTTTGCCAACAAACATCCGGAGAATGATTATTGGGTGCAATTCAACTGTCCGGAGTTTACATCGCTGTGTCCTATCACGGGGCAGCCCGACTTTGCCGAGATAAAAATAATGTATATCCCAGATGAGCGCATGGTGGAAAGCAAAAGCCTGAAGCTATACCTTTTCAGCTTCCGCAATCATGGCGATTTTCATGAAGACTGCGTGAACAAGATAATGAAAGACCTCGTGCGACTGATGGATCCGAAATATATAGAGGTAATAGGAATATTCACGCCACGTGGCGGCATTAGTATCTATCCATATGCCAACTACGGCCGGCCCGGAACAAAGTACGAGCAATTTGCCGAACAGCGGCTTTTCGGCTATGCCGGCACGCCCCGACAGACACGGTGACGCCTTACAGCGCAGCTTGCCGGTATGCACTCCGGGTGTGTCGATGGGTTAATCTTCGCCGAACATCCTTGCCCATGCCATGAAGCGGGCCACGCTCTCGCCACCGAATTTTTCAAGACTGCGTGCCGTTTGTTCAACGGTTCGCTCACGCTCGGGATGCGATTTGGAGAAAAACTTGTCGGCATAGCACACCAAAATCTCCTCGGGAGTCTCAGGTGTGAAGTCTTGAAGCGGTAGCGGAAGACCTTGCGCGGCAATAGCCTCGCGTGTTATCCCCGTGCCGGTGTGCCGTTCGCACACTCTTGCATGGTGCGGCAGCCCGTCAGCTCTCAGCAGTTCGGCACCGTTGAAACCGTGTTTTATGTACGGGTCTTTGCCGTGGCAGTGTATTCCCGGTGCATCTGTCGTGAATATGCCTATGTCGTGCAGCATGGCGGCCTCTTCCACGAAAGTCCGGTCGAAAGCCATTTGTGGATTGCGGTCGGCAATGAGCAGGGCCCTGCGTGCCACGTCGCTGCTATGACGTATGAGCAGACGTTTCAGTTCGTTGTCTTCCGGATAATACTTGTCTATGATGTTTCGATAGTCCATTATATGGTCGATTAAATTTTTATTTGCCGTCTTGCGTTGATGCGAGGCGGCATTTTTTTTATGCTGCAAAAATAATGAAAAACAATGTAATATGGGAGATGGAAGATGGAAAATGTAAGATGCCGGATGTAGATTGTATTTTAACATCTTATACACTCTTTTGTTAAATATACATAAATAAACTGTCAAGATTTAATATGTTAACGTCTCTGAGAATGCCCGTCGTCTGAAAAAAAGTTCTCGAGCACGCAAATAAGCGAATTATGGAGCACTTTACGTAAAACATTGTATATGAAATTGTTATGACGATTTTCACCGTTTTTTATTGCATTAAAAACCGTCTTGTTTTCCAATTAGGCCGTAAACGCAGTGCAATTACGGCCTTATTACAAGGCAAAAATGTACGAAAAGGAGAAAAGGCCGACATCCGACTGTTTACAAATATTAAACAACAACCTTAAAGGTTAAATATTTTAAGTTAATAAAACCTACTTCACGAAAATATTTTGTGCCGATTTTTTACTTTCCGTTTATATATTTTAAGTTAAACGAGAGATTGAAGTGTTAAAAAAGAAAGGAAATTCCTTTCAACCTCCCCAAATGGTGAGGAGAAGAGCCTACCCAACCTTCATAAATAGGAGGATAAGTTAAGATTTATGAAGAGCCGGATTTCACCCCAACGGGGCAAGGCGGGCATGAAACGGGACTATAAAACGTGTGGAGCAAAAAGCGGTATCCGATAATTTAATTCGGAATAACGTTAAATATTTGAAAGGCGGGCTTTTTTAACTATTTTATAAGTACTTTTGCATCCGTGATAAAAAGAACGCTGATTTTCTTGATGCTTTTCGCTTTCATGTTCGTGGCGGCGGAGGTTCCCGTGATGCTTTTCGGCAACGAAAAGGCAGGCTCGGCCGATACCGATACCGTTGTCGTGAAAACGCGAAGTGACGTTAAAGACAGCATGACAGTGGCGCCCGTAACGGACAGTGTGCCGACGGACACCGTAAAGGCGGACACATCAGTGGCTGCGGCATCTATGGGGCCGGACACCACAAAGATGGATTCGCTGCAACTTGCCATATACCGTCATAATAAGGTTATAGACGACTCGCTGGCGTTGGACAGTGCCAACAGGGCGAAGAAAAACGGTATCGACTCTCCAGTGACATACTCGGCGGAAGACTCTCTCGTATACGATGCCGGCACGGGAATAGCCTATCTGTTCGGAAGCTCGCACGTGCTATATCAGGATATGGACCTGCAAAGCGACCGCATATACATGAACATGGACAGCAGTCTGGTGCATGCCACCGGCTCGAAAGACTCTGTGGGAGTGATGTTCGGCACACCGGTATTCTCGATGGGCAGCGACAAGTATGAGAGCGACACCATGGCATTCAACTTCAAAACAAAAAAAGGACTTATAAGCGATGTGTATACACAGCAGGAAGACGGATATCTGACGAGCGAGCTGTCTAAGCGAAACGCGAAAGGAGAGCTGTTCTTGCAGCACGGAAGATACACAACCTGCGACAAACCGCATCCCGATTTTTATATAGCAATGTCGAGAGCGAAAGTGCGTCCGGGCAAAGACGCGACATTCGGCCCGGCATATCTCGTTGTGGCCGACGTGCCGTTGCCACTCGCTATTCCCTACGGTTTCTTCCCGTTCACCAAGAGCTATTCGAGCGGACTCATCATGCCGACCTACGGCGATGAGACGGAACGAGGCTTTTATCTGCGCGACGGCGGTTATTATTTTGCCATCAACGACATGGTAGACCTCAAACTGATAGGTGAGATATACACCAAAGGCTCGTGGGGACTGTCGGCCGCGTCTAATTACCGCAAGCGTTACAAGTACAGCGGAAGTTTTTACGCCAGCTATCAGAACACGATAAACGGCGAGAAAAACATGCCCGACTACTCCAAACAAACGAGTTTCAAGATACAATGGAGTCACCGGCAGGACGCGAAAGCCAACCCGTTCCGAACGCTTTCCGCGAGTGTGAACTTCGCAACGAGCAGTTATGAGCGCAACAATCTCACGAGTATGTATAATCCGCAGAGCTATACACAGAGCACGCGAACATCATCCGTGAGCATGACAAACACGTTCTCAAGCATAGGCATGACGCTCAGCACGACGATGAACCTCAACCAGAACATGCGCGACTCGACCATCGCGCTCACGCTTCCCGACCTTAATATATCCATAAGTCGCTTCTATCCGTTCAAGAGAAAGAAGATGGCGGGCAAGGAAAGATGGTATGAGAAAATATCAATGAGCTATACGGGACATCTGAGTAACTCGATAACAACGAAAGAAGACAAGTTGTTGCACTCCAAACTGACACGTGACTGGCGCAACGGAATGCAGCACAGCATACCGATAAGCGGCAATTTCACCCTGTTCAACTACCTGAACATCAACCCGTCAATCAGTTTTACAGACCGAATGTACACCAACAAGGTGATGCGTTCGTGGGATGATAATGCACAAAGGGAAGTAACCGACACGATAGACGGCTTCTATAACGTGTTCGACTGGCGCATGAGCGTAAGCGCTTCGACCAAACTCTACGGTACGTTCGTGCCTTGGAAGAAATTGTTCGGAGATAAAATCATTGCCATTCGTCACGTGTTCACACCACAGGTAAGTTTCAACTATTCTCCCGATTTCAGCTCGAAGAGATACGGATACTATGAGACATATCAGAAAACAGACGCCGACGGAAACGTGTCGATAGTGGAATATTCGCCTTATTCAAACGGACTCTTTGGCGTCCCGGGCAGAGGAAAAACGGGAAGTATATCGATGGACATATCGAATAACATCGAGATGAAAATACGCAGCGACAAGGATTCCACCGGAAGAAAGAAGATAAGCATCATTGATGAGCTCGGAGCGAGCATGTCGTATAACATGGCTACCGACATAAGACCATGGAGCGACCTGAGTACCCGCTTGCGACTTAAACTGACAAAAAACTATACTTTCAACATGAATGCCGTCTTCGCGACATACGCTTACGAACTTGATGAGAACGGAAGACCGCGTGTCAGCGAGCATACGACGCGATACAGTCAGGGAAAATTCGGCCGATTCCAAGGCATGTCGCAGAATATCTCGTATACATTGGACAATAAGAAAGTGGCAAACTTTTTCAAATGGCTGCGCGGCGAACGTGTAAGCAAGAAAGATGATAGTGACAATCGCGACGGGACAGAGAGCGAAGACGAGTATTACGACCGCGAGACTAACGAGGATAAGACCCTTCAAAAGGCCCGTAGCGGGGCCCGAAAGGAAAATGCCGGAAAGGCCGAGACCGACGAAGACGGATATATGGATTTCAGTATGCCGTGGTCTTTGAGTTTCGGATACGGCATCTCGATGCGCGAAGATACAGGCGGCGAGTTTGATTATGACAGGATGCGGTATCCTTATTCGTTCATGCAGACACTTAATTTCAGCGGCAACGTGCGTATAAGCGACGGCTGGAACATCAGTTTTTCATCGGGTTATGACTTTGAGAACAAAAAGATTTCAATGACAACGGCGGCATTGAGCCGTGACCTTCATTGCTTTAACATGTCGTGCTCGGTTGTGCTTGCGCCATACACAAGCTATAACTTCTCGTTCCGTTGCAATGCGGCCACGCTCACGGATGCTCTGAAATACGACAAGAGAAGCAGTTACAGCAATTCCGTTCGGTGGTATTAAAAAAATCCCGTCGGTGGTATTAAGCGCGTTGAGCGATATTTATAATCATACAAAAAACATCTTATGGCAGAGTTACCATCGTTAGTTAAAGACCTCGCTCTCATTCTTGTAGTGGCGGGAACAGTTACCCTTATATTCAAAAAATTGCGTCAGCCGTTGGTGCTGGGGTATATTGTTGCCGGCTTTCTGGTCAGTCCGCACATGCCGTATATCATGTCTGTGGTGGATAGTGCCGACATAAAGATGTGGGCCGACATCGGTGTTATCTTCCTGTTGTTCTCTCTCGGACTCGATTTTTCTTTTAAAAAGATACTCAAAATGGGTGCCGCTCCCGTGATAGCGGCCTGTACCATCATCTTCTGCATGATGATGATGGGTATTGTCGTGGGCAAGATTTTCGCGTGGGGGCAGATGGATTGCATCTTTCTTGGCGGCATGTTGGCCATGAGTTCCACCACCATTATATATAAAGCGTTTGACGATCTCGGGTTGCGGCAGCAGCATTTTGCCGGTCTTGTGATGAGTGTTCTCATTCTCGAAGACGTGCTTGCCATAGTGATGATGGTGATGCTGGCGGCAGTTGCGGGCGGAAAGAGTCCCGATGGCGGGCAGATGTTGCGCAGTGTCATAAGCATCGGGTTCTTTCTTATACTCTGGTTTGTGGTCGGTATTTTCCTTATTCCGATATTCCTGCGTCGTGTTCGCAAACTGATAAACAGCGAAACGTTGCTCATCGTGTCTCTCGGCCTGTGCTGTTTGATGGCTGTCATCTCCACACAAGTGGGCTTCAGTAGTGCGTTCGGGGCGTTTGTGATGGGCAGTATACTTGCCGAGACGGTGGAAGCCGACAAAATCATAAAGATAGTGGAGCCTGTAAAAAACCTGTTCGGGGCAATATTTTTCGTGTCGGTGGGCATGCTTGTAGAGCCGAGAATACTTGTTGATTATGCCGTTCCGGTGCTTGCCATCGTGCTGGCGATACTTTTGGGACAGGCGTTTTTCGGCTCGTTCGGTTATCTTCTCGGCGGCCAACCGCTCAAAACAGCCATAAAATGTGGTTTTTCCATGGCTCAAATAGGTGAGTTCGCGTTTATCATAGCCTCACTCGGATTGTCTCTCGGGGTGATAAGCGACTTCCTTTATCCCGTGGTTGTGGCCGTGTCGGTGATAACAACGTTCCTGACGCCATACATGATGCGTGCCGCCGGCCCGTGCTATTCATTTATGGAGCGTCGGCTGCCATCCAAAGTAATCGTTGCTTTGAACCATATAACGCTTAGTCACCCGTCTACTTCGGCTTCGAAAAACAAATGGAAGTCGCTGTTGATACAGCTTACGGTGAACATTGTGGTATATTCCATATTGTCTTTTGCGATGATTTTTCTCATGCTCACGTTCTTTTTGCCGTTCATGCGTCATCTTTTTCCCGATTGGCATTGGACAGTCAACCTCGTATGCGGTTCATTTACCATCCTTGTTATATCGCCGTTCTTGCGCGCGATGATAATGAAGAAGAACCATAGCGAGGAGTTTAAGACTCTGTGGAGTGACAGCAGGATAAATCATTTGCCGCTTATTTTCACTGTCATCGTGCGTATTGTGATAGCGTGCTCGTTTGTTTTTTATGTGATAAACTACCTCAGCCGCTTCACCGGGGCGTTTATCATAAGCATCGCGGTGGCTCTTGTCATTGTCATGGTGCTGTCGCGACGCTTGAAACACAGCAGTATAAGACTTGAAAGGATGTTTGTCAACAATCTGCGTTCGCGCGATATAGAGGCGCAGGTGCATGGCCGTAAACGTCCGTTATATGAGGGGCATCTGCTCGCCAGAGACATTCACATGGTCGATTTCGACGTGCCCGCCGACTCTTTATGGGCCGGCAAGACGCTGAGCGAATTGGGATTGCGTCGCAAGTATGGCGTGCATGTGAGCAGCATTCTGCGTGCAAACAGGCGATTGAACATCCCCGCGGGTGATGCAATCATATTCCCCGGCGACAGAATACGCGCGGTTGGCAGCGACGATCAGTTGACAAACATGCATCATGCCTTGGAAAACGAGGTGTATGGAGAAGACTTGGAGTTTGAGAAACGGGAGATGAAGCTCCGTCAGATGGTCATTACCGGAAAGAGCCGGTTTGTGGGAAAGACGCTCGGAGAGAGCGGAATACGCGACAAGTACAATTGTATGGTCGTCGGGTTGGAAGAGGGTGAGGAGACACTTTCGCAGATAGAGCCCGGATATAAGTTTGAGAAAGGCGACATAATATGGATTGTCGGCGAGGAAATGTCGCTTAATGAGCTGACGGAAGCATAACCCGCATAGAGAGATATAAAGCATTACGGGCGTGTCGAAACATTTGTCGACACGCCCGTTTTTTATGCTGTTGAATATTTCCCGTCTAAAATCAGTCGTTATATGCGGCCGTAAGTTCGCAAATTTTCACGATTACCTCCATCGCTTTGTTCATGGATTGTATGCTAACGAACTCGTAAGGACCGTGGAAATTCACTCCTCCGGCAAAGATATTGGGGCAGGGCAGACCCTTGAATGAGAGTTGGGCGCCGTCGGTTCCGCCTCGTATGGGCTCAACTTTCGGTGCCACGCCGCATTCCTGCATGGCTTTCAGAACGAGGTCTATCACGTGCATGTTCGGGTCAATCTTCTCTTTCATGTTGTAATATTGGTCTTTCACCTCTACCGTTGCCGTGCCGTCACCGTATTTCTCGTTGATTTTCGCCACGCATTCCTCGATGAAATCCTTGCGGTTTTCAAATCTTCTGCGGTCATGATCGCGGATGATGTATGAAAGTGATGCGTTTTCAATGCCGCTCTTTATGCTCAGCAAGTGATAGAAGCCCTGATAGCCGTCGGTCGTCTCGGGTGTCTCGTCGGCCGGAAGCATGTTCGCGAATTCGGCTGCGAGCATGTTCGCGTTTATCATTTTGCCCTTTGCATAGCCGGGATGCACGCTTACGCCCTTGATATTGACCTTTGCCGACGCGGCGTTGAAGTTTTCAAATTCCAAGTCGCCGATGTCGCCGCCGTCCATTGTGTATGCCCATTCGCAACCGAACTTCTCCACATCGAAGTGATGGGCGCCCATGCCAATCTCTTCGTCAGGGTTGAATGCCACGCGGATGTCGCCGTGCTTTATCTCCTTGTGGTCTCTGAGGTAGCACATTGCCTGTATAATTTCGGCTATTCCGGCCTTGTCGTCGGCTCCGAGCAGTGTGTGGCCGTCGGTCACAATGAGGTCTTCGCCCACATGTGCGAGCAACTCCGGAAATTTCTTTGGCGATGATATTATGCCTTCCGACAGCACTATGTCACCACCGTCGTAGCCTTTCACTATTCTCGGTTTGATGTCGGCGCCGCTGCAATCGGGACTTGTGTCGTAGTGGCTTATAAATCCTATCGTGGGCACCTTGCCTTTTATGTTTGATTTCAGTGTGGCATAAATATAGCCTTTATCGTCGAGTTCGATGTCGTCGAGACCCTCGTCCTCGAGCTCTTTTTTCAGAAACTCGGCAAAAATAAGCTGTTTCGGTGTACTTGGCACGCTCGTACTGTCTTCTGATGACTGCGTGTCGAACTTTGTGTAGTTTAAGAATCTTTCGGTAATATCCATATTAAAAATTAAACAAATATCGCTACAAATTTACATATAAATAATGATATATCCGCCGTTTGAGCGTTAAAAAACGAACATATCTTTAAAAGTTAGATACCAAAGAGGTTTTTCCGACTTTCTAAAAACGGACTCTAAATTTAAGATTTCGACTTTCGATTTAACTAAAAATATGTAAACAAAAAGTAAAAAGTCACTACAAAAGAAATTCTCGAAGTAGGTTTTGTTAACTTAAAATATTTAACCTTTAAGGTTGTTGTTTAATATTTGTAAACAGTCGGATGTCGGCCTTTTCTCCTTTTCGTACATTTTTGCCTTGCAATAAGGCCGTAATTGCACTGCGTTTACGGCCTAACGGGAGTGCAATAAGGCCGTAATTGGAATGCAATTACGGCCTAATTGGAAAACAAGACGATTTTTAATGCAATGAAAAACGGTGAAAATCGTCATAACAATTTCATATACAATGTTTTACGTAAAGTGCTCCATAATTCGCTTATTTGCGAGCTCGAGAACTTTTTTTCAGACGACGGGCATTCTCAGCGACGTTAACATATTAAATCTTGACAGTTTATTTATGTTTGTTTAACGAAAAAGCATGGTATATGTTAAATGGTAGATGTAAGCATGGTGTATGCTAAATATAGATGTTCGATGGCCGATAAAGTTCATTATAGGGATTTTCCCACCGTCATTTAGGGAAATTCCTTTGCCGGTGCCGGTATTATTTCGTTATTTTGCGGTAGAGAAAATAAAAATGATGTTTAACCCATATAAAAGCATACGATTATGAAACGGATGATAATGGCAATAGTGGCAATGCTGACAATGACGGTTTCGGCCACGGCAATGAGTTACGAGCAGGCACGCAGAGAAGCTCTCTTCCTTACTGACAAGATGGCTTACGAGCTCAACTTGACAGACGAGCAGTATGATGCGGCATACGAAATAAACCTCGATTATCTCATGGGGGTTACCGGGCGCGATGATGTTTTCGGCACATACTGGACAAGACGTAACCTCGACATCAGCTACATTCTGCTCGATTGGCAGTGGAACGCGTTCAGGGCTGCCACATACTTCTACCGCCCGCTGTATTGGCACGGAGGATATTGGCGTTTCGGCATCTACGCACGCTACCCGAGACGAGACTACTTCTATTTCGGACGCCCCACGGTATACATATCATATAGAGGAGGACACAGCTGGCACCACAACGGCGGGCACAGCTACTATCACGGACGCAAGAATGATTTTCACCGCGGACACGGTCATACCGGTATGCGTGACAGATGGGATAAGGGCGACTACCACAAAGACAACAGGCCCGGAAAGAATAGTTCTACACACGTAACGGCAAAGCGCGGCGACAACAACGGCACGGCAACACCCGGCAGCGCGACCACCGGACGCACGCAGGGATTTGGCGGAAGCCGCACAACTGGCACTGTGAAAAACGACAAGCCCACTAACACTGTGATACAGAAACGCACCACCGGGTTTGACAGAGGCAACCGGAGGACAACCGTAAGCGACAAGCGACCGGGATTTACGGTAGGCAAAGGCACGGAGATACGCAAAAAAGAGACATTGGGCACGCAGCGCGAAGCTGTCAGGCGCAACACAGGCTCTATGTCAAACAGTACTTCAACAATACGCAGAAGCACCGAACCGGCAAGCATGAAAACCGCTACAATGAGCAGGAGCAGCGCGTCGACAATAAACAGGAGCGCGTCGTCAATGAGCAGACATTCATCAGTAGGGACATCGGGCAGAAGCAATGCACGCAGTGGCAGCAGCCATAGCGGAAGTGCAAAAGGCCGCTTCGGAGGCAGCAGATAGCCGGCGAAGAAAAAGAGTCAGAGTGTGATAATCCTCACCTCGGCATTGTCCATACGTGCAATCTCGCTCATGGGCTTACCGTGATACACTGCCTGTACAGCCTTGTTGATTATCCCATGACCGACGGCAAGCACGCACATTCCCGGATATTCAACCTTTATATAGTCAAGAAAACGGCGGGCACGCTCCAAAAGGCGTTCCGCCGTTTCCACGTTTTCCGGCCACGGCTCGCCTTTCAAATCGGGTATGTATCGCCCTGTGAAATCGCCCCAGTCGCGCTCACGCAACAGCGGAGTGACGGCGACAGGCTTGCCTCTCCCTGCGGCGACTATCGTCGCCGTGTCGAAGGCACGCTTCAAATCGCTCGACACAAACGCGTCGATGTGTGTGCCGGCAAGCCGAGCGGCCAGTTGCCGGGCCTGTCGTTCACCCGTTTCGTTCAACCGGCCCTGCGTCTGTCCTTGCATAATCTGCGCTTCATTGTCCGTTGTCTCTCCGTGACGAACAAGATATAAAGTTGTCATAATCTATGTTTTTATTTTGCAAAAGTAGTAAAATTATTGCTGTTTCACATTTATATTCATTATTTTTGCAACAAGTAAAAGTGTGAGAGCACATTTCAACAAATTAAAAACAGCACAACAATGAAAGCAATACAAAGCAGTATATTCCGCGCTATATGCGCCATTGCGACAGGAGCGTTGCTCATAAGATACCCGGACGATACGGCCTTGTGGCTCACGATGGCCGTTGGCGGACTCTTTCTTTTGTCAGGTATAATATCGTGTGTGACTTATCTTTTCATAAGAAAGCACACTGATACGGCCATGGTGTTCGATGGCAACGGGCGGGTGATAGCCAGCAACCGTCCCACATTCCCTGTCGTAGGCGTGGGCAGTGTGGCTTTCGGCTTGCTGCTCGTCATCTCTCCCGCTTCGGTAATCAATTTCCTGTCATATATCCTTGGTGGCATTCTGATACTCGGAGCCATCAACCAGATGCTGAACATCATCTCTGTGGGACGACTCGCACGCATCGCCCCGGCTATGTGGATAAGTCCGTCGATAGTGCTCATTATAGGATTAATCGCCCTCATCAAGCCTATATGGATAGCGGGAGCACCGCTTGTAATCATCGGATGGTGCCTGTTGCTGTATGGAGTGACGGAGATTATAAACGAACTGAAAATAAACGCTTACAGAAAAAAGATTGAACGCTACATGGCCAAAGGGCGCGAACTCGATGCCAACGATGCCGTGGAGATAAATGAAAATGAAGAATAAAGCTGTGTCGATGAGCGCATTACCTGCATTACTCATCGACACGACTTTGTTTTATCTTATCCCCCAATAGTTGTAAGCCACCTTGCTTTCCACATTATTTTCGATATAATCGGGCAGATTGCAGAAGAAGTCGATGCCGGTCAATGCTTCAAGCTCGTCGATGGTTATCACATAGTCGCGCAGATTGTCGTTTGAGTGGTTGACATTGGTGTGTTCCGCGAAGAAAGCGAGGGCCGAGTACTGCCCGTTTTCTTTTAGCAACAATGCCATATAATAGTATTTCGGCACAATCATCATTCCTCGAATACGCGTGATAATCTGGTCTTCGCGGTCTATTGTTCCGCCCTTGCACACGAAAAGAGTGTCGCCGATGTTTTTCGGAGTACAGCTTCTTACTTTCTGTTCCATCACGGCCCACAATCCGGCATTGAATGCGTTTCGTTGCGGTTGCATGTTTGTCATGTAAAAAGTCTGGTAGTTTGCCTCTTTTGAATATTGTCGGTCGGCGGATGGACAGATGTGTCCGTGGTCGTATCCCGAGCCGTAAAACAGGTCGCTGCTCCATCTGTATTGCTCCGGCAGTTGCGGGTCGAACGGATATTGCGGCTCGTTTGGGTGATTGCCGGGATTTGTTTGCGGATTGTATCGTCCGGCATTGCCTTTATATGTGTGCTGTCTGTCGCTGTTGGAGTGGTAATGATCAACCATTATATAACACGACCAGCGTTGCGACTTCTTCTCCGTATCCCATTCCACGGCATAATTAAGTCCGTATGTGTCGCCCGAATAGTATTTCAGAATGATGCTGTTGCCGCCTTTAACCTTTGGAAATTCCGGTCTTGCAAGCTCCGGATTTGCCTTTGTGACGATGTTTTTGTTGTCGTTTCTTGTTGTGTCGATAGGGGTATCGTCATTGTCGTCGCTGCAAGATAATATAGCAGTAACTGTGATACAGACAGATAAACAGAAAGCCAATCTTTTCAGTTCGTTGTTCATTTTATTTCGTTTAGATGAATAATAGGTTACAAAAGTAATTGTAATTTTGCAGTACTCCAAATATAATAGGCTTTCTCTTATAAAAAAAAGCAGGCAAATTATTGTATATAAAGAAATCCCGATACACATATTCGATGTGTATCGGGATTTCTTTATATATATACCGTATTATTCAGCGTATGAAATTGCCATTGATTTTATACGGAATTGAGAAGCCGTGCCTTTGCTGTCATTGGCATTCTTGATGGTAAACTTATTGGTGCCGATGCTTTCAATTTTCACTGTGGCATCGTTGAATGACACAGTTCCGCTCGTGCATGTTACCTTCTCTTCGGCATTGCATGTTATTCCGTTGTATATATCCACTGTTACTGTGATGGATTTAACGGCTTTGACAGCGTTGATGTCGATTGTATTTTGCGGATAGATACGGAAAGAACCTCCACCGCCGGTATAATATGCAGGTGCTGTCGCGCCGTCACCTTTGCTGAAAGTGAGCGTCGTTCCGTCTGTCAATGTCAGTGTGGACAGTGCATTACTGTTTTCCAATCCGAAAGAGTTGGGGTCTACGATAAACGCATTCGGATCTATGTCTGTTCCGGGGGTGTCTCCCGCTTTGCCACTTAACAGTTTCAAACTCTTGACCTCCCATGTCACAGACGCGTTGTTGTCGCAAGTGTGACGCAATGCAATAACGACTTTTTTACCGATATAAGCTGCGGGAATGTCTATTTTTGTCTCAGTGAAATTGAATGATGTTCCCAATCCGGTAGCACTGAAAGGAAGAACCTCCCATGTCGCAGTATTCACGTCATTGGTATAGTTCTGGCAGATAAGAATTTCACATTCTTTTGTCAAATCACGGTCTTTTATGTAGTTTATAGCCTGATTGATATTAAGATAAGCGTTCTCTACATCTTTTAACTCGACTTCGGGACTTACGAGATATGTAACACCTGCTTCATTCGTTTTTGTACCGTCTCCGTTCCAGTCCTTGTATCCTGTTATACATGCGCTTTGGTAATCAATTGTCCATTTGCAATTACCAAGCGAGGAAACAGATGTGAATGTGCCTAATGCAGTGCTGAAATCCTGATCGATGAACACTCCGTCTTTGGCCGGTGGTGTGACAGTCACTTCTACTTCACCCTCTTTTACGCTGAGTGATTTTACCTCCCATGTCGACGAATATGACTGACTGCAAGTATGGCGCAATGCTATATAAACTTTTCCACCGATATATGTTTGGGGGATATTTATTCCCTTTGTCATGAAAGTGAAACCGCTGTTCAGACCTTCCGTATCATAAGAAAGCTGCTCCCATGTGGCAGCATTGGCATCTCCGTTGTAATTTTTGCTGATAAGCACGGAGTTATTGGTGTTGATATCACCTTTCTCGTAATTAAGCGCATGGTTTATTTCAATATAAGCCTTTTCAGAATTGGTGAGATCTACAGCTTCACTTATCAAGTAAGTCACACCGGCCTGATTATATTTGCTACCACTACCGTCGTAGTCTTTGTATCCGGTGATGCACGCACTGCTATAATCTATTATCCATGAAATGGCATTATTGCTTCCGCTTTGTGTGAACCCGTCGAGTGAACTGCTGAAATCCTTATTGAGATAGATACCATCCGGGAGATTATTTCCTCCCTGACCCGGAATTTCATACGGCTCCGGCACATCCTCACAGCTTGTAAATGTAAATGCAGCCATTGTGATGGCGAGCATTGAAAATAATATCTTTTTCATATATGTTGTTGTTTTTATAATGTTTATAATTGTTATGATACATAATTAATTACCGCTTTCATTGTGAAAAACGCCTACATCGCTACCTTCGCGCAGCAGTATCTGCCATGTATATCCGTAGCGTCCGGGGTCGTTGGCATAGATAGTGAATATACCGGTGAGGTTTATTTTCTCAACAGGCATCACTTGTGCGGCGAAATCGGCGTATGTACTTGAGCGGACAACGAAAGCTCCGTAGCTGCCGTTCATGGGCACATTACCCACATTGTCGTTCTCATCCTTAAATATTCTGATGTTGCGGCTCACTCCGTTGCCTGCGTCTTTCTCGGCTTCGCTGGCCCAAACCTTTACACCGTCGGCATCGGCCATCTTCACTCCTTTGACAGTCATCAGCTTGCCGCGGCACGCTTTAACGTAGTTTGCGTCCTGCATGCGTGTAACGTCAAACTCTTCCGGCTCCACGACTTCAGTCTTTGAGGGATTTACGAACTTGAAATGACGTTGCCATAACACGCGACTCATGCGGCTGGGGAAAGTCTTTCCCGATGAGTTTGTGTAAGAAACGCCGATTTGCGGCTGGTTTCCGTAAAGGCCGATATGCAGTCCTTTCAGGTCGACAAGGATTTCCTTGCCCACGGGCAGATAGCCGTACAGACCGCCTTGTGCTATGCAAATGAGAACAGCACCCGTGGCATCTTTCACTGCTATCTCATTATATATATTGCCTTCAACATCGTTTCCGGTGACAACAACCTTGATTTGTACGTCGTCTTTGATGAGTACGGTATCGTTGGCGTTTGTCATTGGCTCGACATATCGTTGCAAAAGTTCGGCAACCGTGATGACGTTTGTCTCTTTGATATTGGCGTTTCCGTATGCGTTTTGAGTGTCGGGAGCGTCCCAATCGGTGTCAAATCCGAAATCTTCGCCACCCATACATCCTGTCATGACAGCACAGGCAAATGCCATAATGATATATTTAATCTTTTTCATATTCGTCAACCGTTTTAGAATTTATATGTAATGTTGAGCATTCCGTTTGTTCCGTAAGCGTAGAATTTCATCGGGTTCTGTGAGAAACGGTATGTACGTGTGTTTCCGCTCTGCGTGTAGTCGCTTCGGCTTTGCTCATATCCGCCTGTGACAATATCGCGATTGTTCAGCACGTTGGTGATCATGAGGTTGATAGACAGCGAGCCTTTTTTCAGATAAATGCTGCGACCGATAGACGCATCGAGCATAAATCCACCCTTGCCTTCCTGTTGGTCGAGCACGCCCGGAAGTATATTGTCGTTTCCATCGAATATTTTGAAGCCGGCGTCCTGTCGGTTTCTCAGTGAACTTTCATATCTGTAGCTCGGTGAGTAAGACAAGTATATGCGGTCGTAGTAGTTTCCGTTCAGGTCGATATACCAGCCGTTGGAGTGATAGCTCAGCCCGAGGCTCATTGCTGTGAGCGGTGTTCCGTTCTCGCGCATATCCTTGTTGTAGCAAATCTCGTCGATATACTTGGCCGAAGTGGAGTTCATGTATCGCACGTTTGAGTTGTTCGTATACTTGGCTTCACTAATCTGGCCGAGCAGTTTGACGCTGAATGCATTGTTAATCTTGATGTTTGCGCCGAGTTCGGCTCCGTAATACTCTTTCTCTACATCCGTGAACGAGATATATGTGAATGAGTTTACGTCGTCATAATAGAAGTTCTGCCATTCCGTTCCATCAGTGATTTTAGAGTAATATCCGCTGAGTGACAGGTTTAGCCATGAAGAACGCAGCTGATAACCCACTTCGGCAGAGAATACTTTTTCGTTTTTCAGATTAGTAACGAAGTCGTTATTTATCTCTGGAGCGGCGAAAGCTGTAGACGGGGTTGGCGTGCGCCACTCGTATCCCACACCGAGAGCCACCGTGTTTCCGCGTCCGAGATTGATGTTTGCACCGGCTTTCGCTCCTCCGTCAAGGAAGCGTGCCGTGCCGCTCTTGCCGTAAGAGTTGTTCTTTGCCAGTCCGTTGCGCATTTTACCGTCGCGTTGCATCGACGTTGCACCGACTCTTCCGCTCAGGAAAGCGTGTATTGATTTTACGTTGGCCTTGTATGTTGCCCATACGTTGGCTTTGTCGACGAGTATGTTGTAGTTGTATCCGAATTTGTCTCCTTCGCGAACTTCGGCGTTGGGGTTGTTCAAATCATACTGTACTTCGTCCGATCCCGTGGGATAAGTGCCCAGTGCGTAACTGTTGATGTTATGATATATGTTTGCTCCGAGCAGGTCTTCCATCGTCTGATAGTGCATACCCTTTGTCGTAGACAGTGTCACGCCGAGGTCGAGTTGCGAGTTTTTCGTAAGCTCAGTTTTAAGTGCCGACGAGAGGTTTAAAACCAGTTGGTCGTTGTTTTTGGCCTGTATATAATACATGGCATCCTTTCCTTGTGCGGCGAGCTGTTGGTTGTTGAAATACAGCCTGTCCCAGTTTATCTGCCGATTAGCCTTTGAGGCAGTCCAGAAGTCGTATGCCGTCTGCCAGTCAGCAAGGTTTTGTTCCGTGCGGTTGTTCACGTCTGTCTCGTCCCATACATTGTAAAAACTCGACGGAAGGTTTTTCCAGTAGTTGGGATGCGGGTTGTCCGAGTTGCTGTAATTCAGTTTGGTACTCTTGTAGTGACTGTATTTCCCGCTCAGTGCCGTTGTCAGTTTCATGTGCTCATTGATGTTGTAGTCCCATGTAAGGAGTGCAGTCGGAGCATAATCGTTCACTATTCGCGAGTTTCTTTTCTTGCCGTTCTGGTATCCCCAGTTCGGGTTGTAGTAGCGGTCGTTGGCCAGCCAATATGCCTCGTCGGTGGCAGCGCCTTGCGATGCGCGTTCTGTCGGGTTACCCCATGTCACCAATGATATCGTGTGCTGGTCGTTAATGATTTTCTCCACGCCGAGGAAATACGACAGAGAGTTGTAGAATGTGCCTTCCACATATCCTCTGTTGGCCCAGCGATACATCACTCCGGCCGAGTAAGCCCAGCCGTTTGCGTTCACTCCCGAGTTGTAAGTGTATCCTCCGCGCAACGTGTAGCTGCGGTTGGCCGCGCTCAATGTGAGTCGATGTCCGGTAGGTTGCGATGACGGGCGGAAGTTATAATTGTTCGAGCCGCCCATTGCCGACATTGAGAAGTTGTTGGCCTCGAACGGCAAAGAAAACTCCATGTTGCGCGTTTGTGCGTTCAGACCGCCTATCATGGAGTAGCGAAACTGGCCCGACTCAATGTCGTTCATCGGTGCTCCGTTGATATAAATTTCGTTATACTTTTGGTTAAAAGCCCGGTATCGGAACCTTACCGGACTGAAAAGATAACCCACCTGACTGGCGTATAGATTGCTGTTAGAGTTGATGATAGTCACATTTTGCGACATGTCATCGTCCTCTCCAAGCTGCGCCTCGGTAAAAGTGAAAGCTGATTCTCCCGTGTCGACAGGCTTTTGCCCTTCTGTCTCTGTCGTTTTTTGGGCAAAGGCTGTTGCCGAACAGCAGATGGCTATCATTGCTAATCTTAGCTTCTTCTGCATAATAGGTAAATTTTATTTGTTCATATTTTCGCTACAAAGTAAGTAAATAAAACCGATATAATAGAATAAATGTATGATAAATTTAGATTAAAAAACGCAGAAAAAGGCTTTTTTGTCATTTTATTTACCGATATTTGCATTAAAATAGATACAACTATGAACAGATTTATTTCATCATTGGCGTTTCTGCTTGTTTTTGTATGTAGCGGAACGCAGGCACAGGAGAAGAAATTCTCCGTTTATGCGGTTGGTTTTTACAACCTTGAAAACCTTTTCGACACTTGTCATGACGAGGGAAAACGCGACTACGATTTCCTTCCGGACGGGGCTTATAAGTGGAACGGACGCAAGTATGTGCACAAACTTGACAACCTTGCCCGCGTGCTTGCTGACATGGGTACCGACGTTTTGCCAAAATCGGTGGGCTGCGCAGTGATAGGAGTGAGCGAGGTAGAAAACTCAAAGGTGCTCGATGACCTCACGGCTCGCAAGCCGCTTGCCGACCGAGGATACAAGTATTGCCATATAGAAGGCCCCGACCGCCGCGGAGTAGACTGTGCGTTGCTCTACAATCCACGGCTTTTCACGGTGCGCGATGTGAAACTTGTGCCATACGTGCAGGCTCTTGAGAAAGACAGTGCTTACCATACGCGCGGTTTTCTCACCGTCAGCGGCACTTTGGCGGGCGAGCATGTCACGGTGGTGGTGAACCATCTGCCCAGTCGGTTTAACGGCTCTTTCTATCGCGAGCAGGGCGGCCGTCAGCTGCGTGCGTTGAAAGACTCGCTCATCCGTGAGGATCCGGAAGTTAAAGTATTTGTCATGGGCGACATGAACGACGACCCGATGGACAAGTCGATGGCTGTGGAACTCGGCGCGAAGCGTGAGATAAAGGATGTTGGAGACGGGGATATGTATAACCCTTGGTGGAACGTACTCGTGAAAGAAGGCCGCGGAACACTGATGTATAACGGCGCATGGAACCTCTTTGACCAGATAATCATGTCGCCCTCTTTGCTCTGTCGCGACGGAAAGAAAGACTACTCCACACTGAAATATTTTAAGCATCAGATATTCAGACGCGACTATCTCTTCCAGCAGACGGGCAAATACAAGGGTAATCCGTTGCGCACACATGCGGGCGGAGTGTGGCTCGACGGTTATAGCGACCACCTGCCTACTGTTGTTTACTTGGTGAAAGAACAGAAGTGACGCTGAAAAGACGTGCAGGAATGAATATAGAGACACATCCTTTCACTCCTTTTCTTCCGCCGGATGCGTGCCTGCTTATGCTCGGAACGTTTCCGCCGGCAGAAAAACGGTGGTGCATGCCGTTCTATTATCCCAACTATCTGAACGATATGTGGCGCATTTTCGGCATTTGTTTTTTTGACGACAAGACTCATTTTGTAATCGAGTCGGA
The DNA here is from genome assembly GCA_017623155.1 of Prevotella sp. Lineage (GTDB taxonomy): Bacteria > Bacteroidota > Bacteroidia > Bacteroidales > Bacteroidaceae > Prevotella. The sequence continues at coordinate 167,713 of JAGAPR010000004.1, forward strand.
AAAGCGATTTGACCTTGATGCCATCATCCCGTTTCTGAAAAATAAGAGGATAGCGCTCTTCGACACGGCCCAAAAGGTGTGTCGCACGAGAAACACGGCTTCTGACAAGGATTTGGAAATCATAGAACGGGCCGACCTCGACGGTATGCTCGGTGCCCTGCCTGAGTGTCGTGCCGTTGTCACGGCCGGACAATTGGCCACCGACACGTTCTGTTCCCATTACGGCATATCCGCTCCCAAGGTGGGCGAGTATGCCGTATTTCATTTTCATGAGCGCGAAATACGCCTCTACCGCATGCCGAGTTCGTCGCGGGCATATCCGATGCGGGCCGAGCGCAAGGCAGAGTTTTATAATAAGGTGTTCGCCTTTCTCGGGCTCACCGAGTGAGAAAGTATGTGGTTCAGACTGTAATTTCCGTTTGAAAAAGCAGCGATAAAGCGATAAAAACATATTGAAAACAACCTGAAACAATGACAATAATAGGAATAGCAGGCGGCACAGGTTCGGGAAAAACCACCGTCGTAAGGAAAATAGCCGAGGCGTGTCCTCCACATTATGTGGCCGTGGTGCCGCTCGACTCGTATTATAACGATACGTCGCACATGACCGAGGAAGAGCGGCATGCCATCAACTTCGACCATCCTGACGCTTTCGACTGGAAACTGCTCACCGAGCATATAAAGCAACTCAAAGCCGGAAACGCCGTGGAGCAGCCCACTTACTCGTATCTCAAATGCAATCGATTGCCTGAGACCGTGCACGTGGAGCCAAAGCCCGTAATAATAATCGAGGGCATCATGACATTGCTCAACAAAAAGCTGCGCGACATGATGGATCTCAAAATATTCGTGGACACCGATTCCGATGAGCGGCTTATAAGAAATATCCGCCGTGATGTCGTGGAGCGGGGACGCACGGTAGAGATGGTTATCGATCGCTATCTCGACGTGCTCAAGCCGATGCACGAGCAATTTATCGAGCCAACGAAGAAGTATGCCGACCTCATTGTGCCACAAGGCGGCGACAACAAGACCGGTATCAGCATTCTCAAAGCATATATAGAAGGTATTGTCACGGGGATATAAAAAGGTGAAAAAACGATAAGCTAAAATTTGCTCGTATCACATTTTTTTTATATCTTTGCACCCGATTTAAGGGTTCCGTAGCTCAGTTGGATTAGAGCAACGCCCTTCTAAGGCGTGGGTCTAGGGTTCGAATCCCTACGGAATCACAGATAAGGACACTTGAATAAGGTGTCCTTATTTGTTTTTATAATACATGCCGGCGAATAATCATAACCATGGATAAAATCTTCCGTCTTCCGTCTTTTATTTAACGTTTTTCGTGCTTTTTTGTTAAACAAACATAAATAAACTGTCAAGATTTAATATGTTAACGCCGCTGAGAATGCCCGTCGTCTGAAAAAAAGTTCTCGAGCTCGCAAATAAGCGAATTATGGAGCACTTTGCGTAAATTATTGTATATAAAATGGTTATGAAGATTTTTGCCGTTTTCCGTTGCCTTAAAAATCATCTTGTTTTCCAATTAGGCCGTAATTGGAACGCAATTACGGCCTAATTGCACTCCCGTTAGGCCGTAAACGCAATGCAATTACGGCCTAATTGGAACCCCAAAAGGGGCAAAAAGGGGTGAAAGTTGTTTCCTGATTGTTTATAAATATTAAACAACCATCTTTTGAGTTAAATATTTTAAGTTAATAAAACCTACTTTGGAAATTTGTTTTGTAGCGACTTTTTACTTTCTGTTCACATCTTTTTAGTTAAATGGGAAGTTGAAGTGTTAATCTGCATTATTCATACTGTTCCGTTACGAAAGGGCTAACCGGCAGTGCATCATCGTGAGCGCAGCGCTGATGATGCCGAATGTAGTAAATCCTACTTTCAAAGAGGAAGAGCGAGCATTGCGCTGAGGTATGCCGGTTGGTCCTCGCAGTTAGGAACGGATATTAATAATGCAGGTTAAAAACAAAGGGCTGGTTGGAGTAGTCGCTCGCGGGGCTTGCTTGGAGTTAAAGACAATGGCTTTCAAGAAGTGATGGCTGTCGTGCCTCTTCACTCTTCATTTAATTTTTCCCTATTTCGCACTCATTTTCGTTTCTTTATTGTATCTTTGCAGAAGATAAGCCGCGTGTTGGAGCGTCGGCAATCAAGTATTATTATGTATGAATTAAACAGACTCGGTAAGGACTCAACTATGAGTAAAACAATAGGCAAATTTATACAGGCGTTGTTCCTGATGTTGTTGTGCGTGAATATGGTCGCCGCGCAGAATCGAAAATCATTGCTTGAGGGATTGGAATACAACGTGTCGGCAGAGGCTTCGGCCACTCATGGCGACAAGACTCCTTTGTGGCTTAATGCCAACAAATACGGACTGAGTTCACTTGAAAAGTATAACGGATACGTGCGTGCGGGAGTGGGGAGGCCGCTCTACACTGACTCGACGATGAAGTGGGGCATAGGTTACGGGCTTGATGTGGCCGGAGCGTTCCACTACACGAGCAAGGCAATAGTGCAACAGGCATTCGTAGAGGGGCGTTGGCTCAAAGGAGTGCTGACCGTCGGAAGCAAGGAATATCCCATGGAACTGAAAAACAACAGGCTCAGCAGCGGCTCGCAGGCACTCGGAATAAATGCAAGACCGGTTCCGCAGGTGCGGATAGCATTGCCCGACTATTGGGATTTGCCTTTCACCAACGGATGGGTGGGCATCAAAGGCCATATAGCCTATGGAATGACGACCGACGGCGGATGGCAGCTCGACTTCACGGGTGGAAAGTCTAAATATACGTCAAATACATTATATCACAGCAAGGCGGGATATATAAGGATAGGAAATCCTTATCGCTTTCTGCCTGTTTCGCTTGAGCTGGGACTCGAAATGGCCGCGCAGTTTGGCGGAACATCATATAATCTGGGCGGAGTTGAAGGCGGAATGAGAACGGAAATGAAGAACGACGGCAGTCTGAAAGCATTTTGGAACGTTTTTATTCCGGGAGGCTCCGACGCGTCGGAAGATGTATACAAGAACATGTCGGGCAACCAGATCGGCACTTGGATGATGCGCCTTAACTTCGATTACGATAACTGGTATCTCGGAATTTACGGCGAGCACTATTTTGAAGACCAGTCGGCAATGTTCCATTTAGACTACGACGGCTACGGCAAAGGGGATAATTGGAACGTGAACGAGAAGCGTCGCTACCTTTTGTATGACTTGAAAGACATGATGCTCGGCATCGAGTTGAAACTTAAAGAGAACAGGTTGTGGATTAATGATGTGGTGTTTGAGTATCTGTATACCAAGTATCAGAGCGGACCGATATATCACGACCACAACATGAACATATCCGACCACATCGGAGGAAACGACAATTATTACAATCATTCAATATTCACCGGATGGCAGCACTGGGGGCAGGTGATGGGAAATCCGCTTTACATGTCGCCCATTTATAACGACGACGGTCTCATAGAGGTGAAAAACAATCGGTTTTATGCTTTTCATCTCGGTATAGGCGGGGCACCGACATTCAATCTCAACTACCGTTTATTGGCCACATACCAAAAGGGCTTTGGCCAATATAACAATCCGTATCCCAATCCTCGTGAGAATGTCAGCGTGATGGCAGAGGCCGTTTATTCGTTTCCGGAGAGCACGGTGATGAACGGATGGAGCGTAAGGGCTGCCGTGGGAATGGATCGCGGAAAGCTGCTTGGTGACAATTACGGAGTGCAATTATCGGTTATGAAGACCGGTTTGCTGAATTTTAGGAAATAACAGAGATGAGAAAGATATTGTTTGTATTGGCTGCATGCCTGTCGATAACGGCATGCGAGCTTGAAACGTCGGGTAACGGAGATCTTGACGGTTTCTGGCAGTTGAAGAGTGTGGACACATTGGCCACCGGAAAGTCGGCGGATATGCGTGAAAGCGGTGTCTACTGGGCTTTTCAATGCGATATGATGTCTGTGAAAAAGATAAATCAGATATCGGCATTCTTGCGCTTTAACAATACCGGCGACTCGCTTTTCTTATCGGAGCCGTATATCGACAATCGCGATTCTTCGGATATTGTCATCGACGATGTGGAAGTATTGCGCCCGTTGGGGATAAATGAACTGGAAGAACATTTCGGCATTTCGAAACTCGAAAGCGGCGCTATGGTGCTTAAATCGAAGACACTTCGCCTCAATTTCAGAAAGTATTAACTTGCTTATTCATACTGTTCCGTTACGAAAGGCTAACGGGCAGTGCATCAGCGTGAGCACAGCGATGACGATGCAGAATGTAGTAATTCCTACTTTCAAAGAGTAAGAGCGAGCATTGAGCTGAGGCGCAGCCCGTTAGTTCTTGCAGTAGGAATGAGTATGAATATGCAGGTTAAAACTTCTTTCCGAATAGAATTGAAAGGAAAGTATCGGTTACAATCTTCATGTCGAGCAGCAACGAGTAGTTGTTGAGATATTCGAGATCCATGTCGAGCCGCCTTGTCATCTTCTCCATTGTGTTCGTATATCCGTTATAGAGAGTCGCTTTTGATGTTATTCCCGGGCGCATTCGGTACAGTTCGGCATAGTCGGGGCGTTGCTCCATTATCTTGTCGATGAAATATTTACGTTCAGGACGATAGCCCACGAACGACATGTCGCCCCGCAGAACGTTCCAAAGCTGCGGCAACTCATCGAGATGGTGCTCGCGAAGGAATTTGCCGAACGATGTCAGTCGCTCGTCATTCACCTCGGCCAAGAGCGGTATGCCGTCTTCTTCGGTGTTCGGAATCATTGTTCTGAACTTGTAAATATAAAAAGGTTTGCCGTCTTTTCCAATCCTTTCCTGCTTGAATATGGCCGGACCGCGGCTTGTGCTTTTCAACAATATATATATAACAATGTATACGGGGATAAAGATTATTATCCCCACGAGAGAGCAAACAATATCAAAAAAGCGTTTAATTATTGTCATTTTCCTTTTCAATATAAAAAACTTTTCTGCCTTTTTTCTTTATATAGTGATTGACAACAACATGGAACAGCACCCATATAATGATGTCAACAGTGACTATTGCCGTGAAACAGAGATGTCTGTATGCAGACAGATTGAGTGTTATGTAAAAGCATGCGAGGACGAGTATCAGCACAAGTGTCTCTTTCTGATTAAGTCCTGCACGCATTATTTTATGATGAATGTGATTTTTATCCGCGTCAAAGATGGCTCTGCCGTGCATCAGTCTTACGAATGTTATTCTGAAAACATCGAATATCGGCACAATCATAAGGCTGCCGGCGAGTAGCAGATTGTTGTGGGGCAATGTCACCACGCCGGGATTTTGCATCGAGAGTTTTACCAGCAGGAAACCCATTACAAATCCTAATGTCAGGCTGCCGGAGTCGCCCATGAATATCTTGTTGCCCTTTTCCGTTTTCCCGAAGACATTAAAATAAAGAAAGGCCGTAATCACTCCCATCAGTCCCGCTATCAGAATGCTGTAAACCCAGATACCTCCCGACATGAAATATACAAGAAAGCCGCTCAGCGCAATGAGAGAAAGACCGGCTGACAAACCGTCTATGCCATCGATAAGATTTATCGCATTGTTGATAAATACAATTGTGAGAACGGTGAAAGGGGCTCCTATCCAAAACGGAATTTCGTGTACTCCGAACAGTCCGTACAGGTCGTTGATGTATAAACCGGAGAAAGGCAGAATGCTTGCCGCCAATATTTGAAACACAAATTTTGTCTTTGCATTCAGTCCGAGAACGTCATCAATAAAGCCGATGGAATATATTATGACAAGACTTACGAAGAAAAGACACGACCACAGGCTTATCGTTATCTGGCCGTTTGCGCCTACCGTGTTGAAAACAGACATTGCGAGCAGGAATGCCGCAATCATACTTGGCAGGAAACTTATTCCTCCGAGGCGCGGAATACCTGTTTTGTGTATTTTTCTTGCATTCGGCAAATCATACAGATTGCGCTTCTTGCAAAACCGGTTTATGAGGGGAATGAATACAGCCCCGCATGCCCCGCTTACCAAAAAAGAACCTAATATATATAGTAGATATCTATTCATATAATAGAGCGGTTGTTAAATATATAACTATATATGTGCTCCAAATATTGTATAAGAAAAGGAAAACTTTTTAACTTGACAATCGTCTTTGGGGCAAAAGGCGTGATGTGTTGTGAGTTACGTTTGTTTTCTCGATGTGAAGAGGAAACCGAAAATCTTGTAGAGATATTTCACGGATATGAAAAAAGTGTTTGTATACATCCCGTTCCGTCGGCAGGCTGTCACGTCTTCACGTGTTATGATGAGCCTGTTCTTCACGTTCTTTGTACTCAGTCCGCCGGTGCGCATGGTCACAAAGTCTTTCGATATGTATCCGGCCTTTATGCGATGCTTGTGAAAAAGCCTTACCATCATGTCGTAATCGGCAGCGATCTTGTAGTCGGTGGCGTATCCTCCATAATTGGCATACACATGTTTGCGCACATAAAAGGAAGGATGGGCGGGCATGAAACCGAAGCGGAGCAGGAACGGGCGGAATAGTTTTGAGGAGTAGTATCTCGTTATCTTGTCCGGCTCCCCGTCTTTGATGAAATGAATGTCTCCATATACTGCGTCGATATCTCTGCGTGAAAACTCATCGGCAATGCGCCCGACAACATCATCCGACGTATAGTAGTCATCGGAATTCAGTATACCTATCACATCACCCGTGCACATGTTGATGCCTTTGTTCATGGCATCATAAATGCCACGGTCCGGTTCCGATATGTAGCGCATGCGCCCCTCAAATGCGGGTAGTGCCTTTTCCAATATATCTTGCGTGCTGTCAGATGAGTTGCCGTCGACCACAATATATTCAATATCCCTGTATGTCTGAGCCAGCACAGAGGCTATCGTGTCTCTGACAGTCGCTGCACTGTTGTATGTTATGGTTATTATGGAAATCTTCATGATAGTGATTTTTCCTTAATAATGTGTTTATATAAGTCCATATATTCACGGAAAGTATTGTCCCAACTAAATTTTTCGGAGTTTATCAAGCCGTCTTTGACAATCCTTTCCCTGTACTCTGTATCCTTGAGAGTATTTATCTTTTTGTTAAATAGTTCGCTGTTTGCTTCTTCAACGAGTGTGGACTTGTTGCCGATAATCTCCGGAATAGAAGATTTGTTAACAGCTAATACGGGACAACCTGCTTTCTGTGCCTCTATGACCGGTAGACCAAATCCCTCGTATGCAGATGGATATAAAAGTGCGAATGCCTTGTTGTATATGGCATTAAGCTGTTTGTCGCTTACAAATCCCATGTCAGCGAATTTATCACCAAGTTTTTCTTTTACAAAAATAAGTTCATTACTTGACAATTTTTTGCCTACAATAACGAGATACATGTCGGATATTTGTGCTACATCTACGGCACATTTAAAGTTTTTATACCCGTCTCTGCCGCCAACAAAGACGAGGAAAGGCTTGTCTCCTGCATGGTATCGCTCTTCATCGGGAAGAATATGAAACGCATTTCCGCATCCATTGTAAATGACATGCAATTTATTCTCATCAATACCTTTGACAAACCGTATGATGTCACGTTTTGTATTATCTGAGATACATACTACATAGTCGGATTTTTTTATTGCTCTGTGTTTTGTCAAGCAATGAATTAGTCGTTTTAATCCGTGATTATAGTATTCATAAGTGAAGTCGTGAACGGTTATCACGTTTATAGCTTTGCTATTATTGCATGTACGATAGTATGTGGAATGGAATATGAAAGGTGTGGAATGCTTTATATATATAGGAAGATATCTTTTAAAAAGCATATTTTTTGCCGGTATGATACGTTCAATTTTATCTTCCGGTATGTTGAGATTTTGTCTTAAAAGATTGTTACAAGAATTCTCATATTCTATAAATCCCCAATCGACATTATTGTCATCGACATTATTTTGTATAGTATGCTCAATATTGTTGTATTTAGGAAATATCCTTTTTATAAGTTCATTCCATACCACTGAAATACCACCGGAACGTTGCCAGTGGAATATCAGATTGTCTATAATGATTTTAGCCATAGGTTAATGTTTATCGTATAAATATATAACGAATGTCTTTATGAATTATTGCGAACTTTATAGAGTATATAAACATATACAGAACTGTGATTAAGTAAACAGCAATCCCTTTCCTTCTCATAAGGATAAGAAACGAATGGCGAAGATCTTTAAATCTTGCTTTTTTCTTGCTAAACTCTTCTCCACGTTGATAGAAGTTCAGAGTATGGTGCATGTGATAGTCAATGACAACCAACGATTGGTGTGATGCATCGTACTTAGACATGAAATCATTATCGGTAAAGTAGAATTTTATATTTTCGTCATATCCTTCAAAATCGTGCTTTAGGTATCGTGCTCTTATAATCATTCCACTGTTGATGGCCGTTGTGTTCTTGGTTGTCATGATACCGGGTTTCACTGATTTGAAGTAATGGCCTTTGAAAAGGTACATATAAGCCGGACTTACGATATTGTCGCTTGTATGCACAATTGGTAGAAACAAGTCAATATCGTCGTGCTTGAGTATTGCGGTTGTGGCTTTTTCAAAAAACTGATTATCAAATTCCGAGTCATCATCGAGAATTACAAGACATTCATTATTCTGTAGCTCTTTAATTGTCAGGTTGTATATTCTCGATAGTGGCATGTTTTCACCATTATTGTGTCTGTATATGGTGTTGATACCGTTTAGTTTGTTGCTCAGCGTATTTCTTTGGCTATCGTTGAACGGCATAGGTGAGTTGTCCCAGACGATAATTCTGAGTGTATTTTTTATTTCCGTTGTCAGCCGTGAGAGACTGTTGATTGTGGAAGAATCTTCCGGATTTTTATTATATAGTACTATTGTTATAAGGTACATGTATCAGTTTTTTTGTTTATAATGAATTTAGTATGGCAGATAATGAGCATCAGCAGGGTTTGTATGATGGCTGATATTGCTTGAAAAAAATTCTCATCGAAGAACTGAGTTATTAGCATTGTGAATATAAATGCGTAGAGATACTTCATTATATTGAAGCCGGTTTTGGCATATTTGTATATCACTCCTATTATAGCACCCTCTATTACGGCAAAAACAAAAATGCCGGGTAGTCCGAAATCTTGATAGAAAGGAGCCATACATGTATAAACGTTGGTAGGTAATGGCACATAAACAAAATCTTGTATGGTGGTGACAACATTTACATCAAATCCGAGACCGTGCAATATATTATAGAAAGGTCGCAATGTAATCTCTCCCCATTGTGCTGTTGAACATGGTGTAAGATATCCAAATGCAATAACGGATGATACTATATATATTATAAGTAGTGATGTAATAGTGTCAGAATCGGTTTCCGGACCATCTCCGGAACTTCGCATTACATACATAATCGGCACCATTGCAATGAGGAAAAGTGCGAAAAAGAAGATAGGTTTTAGTGAAATTTTTTTGTTGGAGTACAGTATATATAGTCCGGAGAAGATATATGTAAGTAGCGTCGTCTTAGACATTGTGGCCACAAAGAACAGGAAACAGAGCATAATAATCATTGAAAGCCGCCACTTTCTGATTTTTAATCTGTCGAGTTCCAATATAAGCAACACGTTTATGATGTATACAAAGTATTTCACCACGCCTAATTGATTTTCCTCCGGATCAATTGCTTGCTCTCTAAGCGACATCATAAGTTCTTCGGGCGAAGCCATCATCATGGCGTGTTGGATGGCTTTGTATACGGCAAGTGGCACAAGAATAATTGCTAATCCTGTAAGAATATCAATGTTTTTTTCACATGCTTGCCATTGGCTGTGTTTATAAGCGGGAGTAATTTTGAATGTGATGAATGATGCGGCGCATAGACCTGTTACCCAAAGCAGTAGCCCGTTGAGAAAATCGGGAACCATGGCGTAGAGTTCTTTTCGTGCGAATATGTAAATAAAGAGTATCACACCCCACACAATAGGTGTTATGGCCCACGGTGCCATAATCTCATATCTTTTCAAAAGCGATAAGAGTACTATTGCAGCAAATAGCGTTATTAATATTATAATGTATGTAAGCATAATATTCTATCTTGTTTCTTTTATCTTTATGTGTTCCATATTCCGGTTGCAGTAGAATTTGCTAATTTGCTGAATTGTATCCTGTTACATATTGCGCAAAGCATATTTACGGCAATAAGAGACCATACAATTCCCTGTAATCCATGCATTTTTCCGAAGTAAATAGCTGTTGGTATATATATAATGGCTTCAAAGCAAGTAATAATTGTTATCAGTTTTATTTTCCCTATGCCAAACAATATATTTGAATAGCATGTACTGTAAATGAGCACTGCAATGTAAATGGCCATACTTACAGATAATGACAACTCTATTTGAATGGATTTACCAACCCATACAGAGTAAAAGAGGTCAGCCAAAGTAACCATTATAACCAATACTCCGGCAAGTGCATACATTATATTCCGCATTTTTCTCATGGTTGTGTTTATCCATTTCCAATCGTTTTTTGTATATGCGTCTGTTGTTGCAGACCACAGAGGTGCCGATATTATCGTGAAAACCATTATTAGAATACTGAAATACTTGTATGCAATCTGGTAAGAAGTGACTTCTGTCGGAGATATAATATTGCTTATGAGTAGATTGGATGAGGCAAAAATCACTAATCCGGCAATTTGTACGAGGAAGAATTTTACACCCAAAGCAAATAAGCCTTTTATTTCCTTGATGCAGAAAAGACTTATTCTTGGACTGAGGTATTTATATCGGTTGAACGTAATAGGGTAGGATATGAGATATACAATAAGTGGTGATGCCGTGTATATAACGGCTACGGTGAAGAAAGAGTGAATGCCAATAAGTGATAGAATATATATCGCAAATAATGATATTGTCTGTCCGCCAACCACTAACAGATTATTAACAGCCGGCATCTGAAGACCTAAATAAACATTTCCTATGAACTTGAAAATAAAAGTTGCTCCAACTAATGATACCGATACGATAAGAATACCGTTAAGATTTGGTATAATAATTGGTGATATATTGAGCAATGAATAACAGTCTATTGTCTGTATGGCAGTGATGAAAAGTATTATAATAGGCATCACAATGGCAAACATTCCGACAAATGTTGTGCTTACAAGTATTCTCGCTCTTTCGTTTTCTTTGCGTGCAACAGCTTCTGCAAGTCTGTTTCGCAGTCCGTTGCCCAATCCTATGTCAAATTGGTCTATCCATATTAATATGGAACTTATGGTAAGCCAAATACCGTATTCATACTTGCTCAGGCAATTCAATGTTATGGGTACGAGCAAGAATTGTATAATGCAACTCCATCCTTTTATTAATATAGAGGCTGCAATATTCTTTTTAATTAATGATGTACGTGGGTCTCCTTTAAATATCTTTTCTATAAACATAGATAGATGTGCCTATAAAAGTAATGAAAACCCACATGGCTACGAATATCATTCTCTTGGGGCCGGCCGGTTTTATTGGCACCGTTGCCGATTGCAGAGTGGTGAAAGCGGGTGTGCGTTCTTGTAATTTGGCCTGTGCCAGTTGTACCTGTTGGGTTGTCATTTGGTAGGCATTGTATTTCAGTTGCATTTCGTTTTCTAATTCTTCAACCTTTGATTTGACGCTTTGTAGTATGACATCATCATTGGCATCGGCGAAAGTCGCATATATTCTTTGGGCTTTTATATATTGTTTTTTTGCTTCTGCGCATAGTTTCTGCGCCTGTTTGAGGTCATTTTCAGCTTTGTTTGTTCTGTATTTTATGATGAACTCCTGTAATCTCAATTTTGCAGAGTCTGCAATAGTGGCGCATATTAGTGGGTCTTGGTCTGTAACTGTGATTGTTATTACGTCTGTTTTTTTGTCTACACTGCTTTGTATATTGTGTTCAATCATTTTTGTTATATCGGTCTGTTTTTTTGTAAGTCTGAACGGATCGACCGTATTCTGTGTTTTATTTCCGTGTTCATCGTCTTTATCAAAAAGTCCGGTAATCATGCCTATGATATTATCCCACCATGCGTATTGTTGGTGATTGGAAAGATAGTCATAATATGTTGTTTCAATTTTGCCGTCTTTTGTTTTTACGTTTACATTGAACATGCCGGTTGTGTAGTCGACAGATTCTATTACATCGGGGTAAAATTCGGGCGTGATAGCGTCTTGGTTATTAAGGTTTGGCATGCTGAAGCCAAGGTTTGAAGCCAAGCTGCCGAGTGCACCGAGATTGGATGTTGTAGATTCCGGTGCCAACTTTACCGAGCATTTATAATATCTCGGCATGCACATTACTATAAATGCGCTCACTACAAAGGCTATGCCCATGTTTATGGCGAGCCTTTTTTTTATTTTAAGCAGGTTATTGTAAATCTTCCTTATGTCTATTTCTCTTAGTCGGATTCCTTTATTATCTTCCATTGTTGCCTTTATATTTAGGTCGTTATTTCACCAAGTTGGCGATTGTCGCTATCATTGTTGCTATTGAAGCCGTGCTGGAGCCGATGGCCACCATTTCGGCGACAGACATCTTTTGTGCCTTTGGCTTTGTGGGGACGATGATTTCGCAGCCCGGCATCGGTTTTGTCTTGTAGCCCACGCGTGCTTTTGTTCCGTTCATGTATACTATGAATGTGCGGCTTTTCTTGGCTCTGTTGCCCCATCCGCCGGCTTGGTCTACGTAGTAGTTCACGCCTTTGCCCTCCTTGTAGGCCACGGTGGTGGGCGACATTACGTCGCCGCTCACTTTCACCGTACTTGAAAATTCGGGCACGATGAGGCGGTCGCCCTCGCGCATTATCACGTCGTAGTCGCTGCCGGGGTTATCCATTGCCTTGTCGAGGTCTATCGCCACGTAATATGTTTCGCCGAAGTCGAGCTTCTTGGTGTCAAGAGTGTCTTTTTCTCCGCTTTGTGCGAGAAGCATCTTTCTCACGTCTTCCATCTTCAGTCTTTCTTCCGGCGTGATGGTTCTTTCGAGTCGCGCGCCTTTCACGTAGGCTGTCTTTGTGAAGCCGCCGGCCTGCTTTATGATTTCGCTTATTCGCTGACTCTTCTTTTCGAGCGTGTATGTTCCGCTGTAAAGCACCTCGCCTTCTACTTTCACGTTCTGTTGTTTTGAGTATCCGGGACTTGTGCGCACATACACTTCATCGTACGGACGCAATATAAATCCCTGTTCGCCGTCTATCACGAACCCGTCTTTTATTGCGAACGAGAATGTTCTCGCTATCGTGTCGGATGATGTCGTCGCGCTCGGGTCGCTTATTCTCCGCGCCACGTCGACTTTCATTATCGACGCCGCGTCGTTCAGTCCGCCGGCTTGCAGAATGAGGTCTTCTATCGTTTCGTTGTCTGCATATTTGTATACACCGGGGTAAATCACCTCGCCGTGTATCGTGAGTGTTTGTTCTTCGAGCAGTTCTTTCTTGCTCGGGATGTAAAGCACGTCTTCGTTGCGTAGCGGGATGTCGGCCGACTTACCGCTCATTATGCCTGCCACGTCAACCGAGAGCACTTCGAGTGTGCGGTCGGGCTTCATGCGGTGCATCACGGCACGGGCCGTGAAAGCGTCTTCCGTCACTCCTTCGGCACTCTCGATGAGCGAGCGCACGGAGTTGATGTCGCCGCCCACCTGATACATTCCCGGACGGAACACGGCTCCTTTTATCTCTGCCATGTTGGAGTATCTCGGCAGTATGGAGTCTACGCTCAGCGAGTCTTCGTCGTCGAGGCGGAATGAGTTCATGTCAAATTCGCCCACATTGTATACAGAGTATTGCGTGCCGGCTTTTCTGATGAGTCTGATGGATTTCTTGTATGCGTCGCCGGTGAAGCCTCCCGAGTATTTGAGCAGCGTGCCCACGCTCTCGCTCTTCTTCATTTCGTAGAACATCGGGCGTTTTACTTTACCCGTGATGTTCACCAAGCAATCGTATGGACCCACTACAATAACATCGTTGTCTGTCAGTCTGACGTTGCCTTTGAGGTTTCCGTTCAGTATGTAGTCGTATATGTCGACCGTGGTGACGAGCCGGTTGTTGCGGTAAACCTTGATGTTACGCAGCGTTCCGATGTCGTTTATTCCGCCGGCCATATACAGCGCGTGGAATACCGTGGCGAATGCCGACAGTGTGTATGTGCCCGGTGTGGTCACCTCGCCCATCACGTTGACGGATATTGTGCGCGTCTGTCCCACGGTGAGTGTTATTTTCGAGCTGCTGTATCTTGTTCCGAGTGTCGAGCGCAGTCGGGCGTTGGCCTGCTCCACGGTCAGTCCGCTCACGTTCACGGGGCCGTAGTCTTCTATCACCACCATGCCGTCGGGGGTCACCGTACTCTCGATTGTCTTCTGCGAGGCGCCGTATATGTCGATGAACACGGCGTCGCCCGGACCGAGCCGGTAGTTTTGCGGCGTGGCAATGTTCATGTTCGGCTCGAATGTCAGGTCTTTGTTGTTGAATATGTCGCGGCCGAACACCTTGCGCTTGTTCTTGTCTTTGTCCTTTTCTTTCATCATCATCTCGAGATACTTCTGGTCGTATATCTCGTCGGAGTCGGGCATGAATGTGCTCAGTTCGCGCTGCATGAGCAGATAGTCTTTGTCGTCTTCGTCGAACGTGTGTGTGATCTGCGGCTTTATCTTGCCGTCTTTCACTCTGTATTTCGATACGTTTCTGTCCTTGTCTTTTTTCTTGTCGCCGTTGTTTTTTCTCGTGCGGTCTTCCTTGCCCGGGGTGGTTGTCAGATTTTTTGCGCCGAGAGCTTCCTTGCCGGTCTCTTTCTCGTATTTCTTTTTCACGCGGCGTATCTGGTCTATCGTCACACCTTTCTGTATCAGTTGTGTCACTATCTGCGATTGCGACGTTCCTTTCTGGTGCTCTTCTATAACGTATTCCATTACGGCATTATCGGTCATTGACGACTGTGCGAGCGACGCTGTCACAGATGCCAGCATCATGAAAACGGAGAGTATATATTTTTTCATTTTATATTTTAGGTATTTAGAAAAAGCGTATATATCTATAAGAATAACTGTATTTTCGTGAAATTGTTGCAAAGATACGCAAATAATTTAAATAAACGGAAGCGGTATGGAATAAAATGGCTGTCTTTGAAAAACTTTCGGCCCTATTATTGTTTCAAGGCATCGGTTGGCCCGTGTAGTAGGAAAGGGTATGAATAATGCAGGTTAACATTTCGGTTTAGTGTTTAACTAAAAATATGTAAACAGGAAGTAAAAAGCTATGACAAAAGATTTTCGCGAAGTAGGTTTTGTTAACTTAAAACATTTAACCTTTAAGGCTGTTATTTAATATTTGTAAACAGTCAGATGTCGGTCTTTTCTCCTTTTAGTACATTTTTGCCTTGCAATAAGGCCGTAATTGCACTGCGTTTACGGCCTAACGGGAGTGCAATTAGGCCGTAATTGGAATGCAATTACGGCCTTATTGGAAAACAAGACGATTTTCAAGGCAATGAAAAACGGCAAAAATATCTATAATCATTTGGTATACAATATTTTACGTAAAGTGCTCCGTAATTCGCTTATTTGCGAGCTCGAGAACTTTTTTTCAGACGACGGGCATTCTCAGCGACGTTAACATAATAAATATTGACAGTTTATTTATGTTTGTTTAACAAAAAAGCGTGTAGTGTGTTAAATTGGATGTGTTAGATGGAAGATGTTAGAATGGATTTGTCTGATAAGCCCGGTTTTTGTATTTTCGGCTGGATTGCGTTAAATAAATCAAATAAGAAACGGATTTATGGCATAAAATAGCTATCTTTGCAAAAGTTTCCGGTGGGAAACATACATATCATCATGGGGTTGACTGGATTTGACAGCGGGCTGAGATGGTACGTAAGCATGCGGAGTGACGACTGTATACTCCATAATACATTCGGTCAAAAATTTATCTGGCGAAAACAAATATGCTCTCGCTGCCTAATCGAAGCACAGTAGATTATCGGCTTTATCCCACTACAAGGTAGAGGGACGAGACATCGCTCAAAAGCTGTTGTTCCGAAGCTCTTTGATCAAGCGGTGCAGTTAAATCGGAAATAGCCCCGTTGTGCCCCGCCGGCGTGGTGAAAATTCAGGGGATAAGGCCGTGATTGGTGGTCCGGGTCTTGCCACGGCACGAAAACCGAAGTCCGGAATAAGCATGTAGAAAGCGTATGGTTTCCCTGTTTGGACGAGGGTTCGACTCCCTCCAGCTCCACTCTTAAAAGTAAAAAGGTAAAAAAGTAAAAAGGTAAAAAAGACTGTATCAGAATTCTGAGCGCAGCCTTTTTTACCTTTTTACTTTTTTACCTTTAAAATCTTTCTGCCGGGAAGTCCTTTGCTATGACGGTCTTTCCGGCATCCAATATATATACCGTCGGCATGGCGCGGAGGATGTATGTGCCGTGCTCCTGTATGCCCGACGTGTCGAATCCTACGGTCCATTCGGCCGGGAGGCCGCCTTTTGTCTTGTCCCACAGCGGGCGGTCGCCGTCGGAGTAGATTGCGAGCACCTTGACGCTGCCCGATGTTACGGCGTCGTGCAGGGCGGTGTCGCCTTTCATCTTGTCCATCATCTCCGTGCAGTGCTCGCAGTCGGGGTCGTAGAATATGAGCATGAGGGTTTCGGCTTCGGTGGTGTGGAGCGTGCGGTGGCGGCCTTGGCGGTCGGTATAACTGAAGTCGGCGGCTACCGTTCCCTGCCTGTTCTTCAGCGCGCATCTGAGGTTGAACGCCTGTTTCGACCTCTCCGCCTCACTGAGTAGCGGGCTGCCGGCCGTCTCTTCGAGGAAGGCGATGTAGTGTTCTTCGTTCAGCATGGGCGAGTTAGGGTCGTAGAGATATTTCTCCGCAATGTCCGTGAGTGTGCGGTAGGCGGCCGTGCTTGCCGATGCTCTCGTCATCAGGGTGCTCACCGCCGCCTTCAGTGCCTGCGGCGTCAGTGCGGGGAAGACGCTGACGAAGTTGGCGAAGTTCTGTTCCATGAAAGTCCGGTCGGCCGTCAGTGTGGTGTCGGCGAAGTCCATGGCGTCCCAGAAGTGTGCGGTCAGGTATGCGGCGCGGTCTTCCGGTGCTGTCAGCGTCTGCGGTATGGAGGGTAGGGGCAGCTCGGCCGGCCGTGCGCTCTCGTCGGCTGTTGTTCCGCCGGGTGCGTTCATGCCGCTTCTCGTCTGTCCGCATACGGCCATGGCGGTGATAAAGGCGAGTATGGTGAGTGCAGCCTTTCTCATGCGCGCTATCTTATTATGTCGCGTACGCAGCGCACGCGGCGGTTGGTCAGGGAGCTGAAGTTTACCGTCAGGTTGTCTTTCAGTGACACGAAAAAGCGCCGGCTGCCTCCACCAGCCGAAAGGTCGTAATGCTCGCGGGTGCACGACATCCAATAAGTGCTTTCCTCTTTGAACGCACCTATCTGCTGCATCATCACCAGCTCTTTCTGGTTTGGCACGCGCCATGTGCCCTTGTCCGAGCCGTCGGTTTCCTGCGAGTACTTGCCGCACACGCTGTTTTCGTTCACGTAGGTTATCCAGCTGTCTACATCCTTTTTCTTGAGGATGTAGCCGTCGAACAGATTGCTGTCGGTATTCTTGTCTGAGCAGTCGTCTTTGGCGTATTCGAAGCTGTATGCCGGCTGGTTCAGGTAGCTTGTCACGTCGTGCGTGTTGAGATGTAGGGATGTTCCGGCACGCAATACTTCCCTGTTATAGCTTGTCATTTCGAATGTGCGGTTGATGGAGTCACTCTTGTACGCCTTGCCTACGGGGTCGTCCTTGCTTATCGTGGAGAGGTCCACTCCGAGGTCGCGCACGCATCTGACCTGCCATGCGCCTACATCCCAGCCGGCTTCCCAACTTGATGTGGAAGTGCCTTCCTCCGCCCATGTCACTTTCTTGTCGCTCGATGCGAAATGAAATCTCGTATTGTAGTCCGCCGCGCCGTTGTATCCGGTGTAGTACGGTGTTATGGAGAAGTCCATGAGCGGCTCCTTGACACTGTTCCGGCCGAGTATGATACGTGTGTACTTGCTTGATGTGGGCACGTACCATTTCAGCTCGGAGTTGTCGATTACTCCGTCGCCGTTTTCATCGCGGTTGCGGTTCATGCAGGCCGTGATTACTTCGTATAGCTGACTACTGCCTGAAACAGGGTTGTACGTCAGGTTCTTGCTGCTCGGCCATCTGCTTCCTGAGCTGAAGCTCTTTGGCTTGAACACCGGATATGTTACGGTGCCGCTTTCCGCCTGTTCGCCTGCCAGCGGATATTGTGTGTTGCCGGTGATGGCATTTCTCGTGCATGCGTCGATGAATCTTACGGCAGTTCCTGTCGTCGGATAATTGTTTACGGTGGTGATGCTTGAGATGTCGCTCCAGTCAGAGTTCGTATTATTTAAGTATTGCCATACGTTATACCGCCCGTTGGCAGCGTCAGGGGTAAGATTGGTGTTGGCTGTGGTCGACCATCCGAGGTTGAAGCCGAAAAGCTCGTTCGTATGTTCGATGCCTATCGCTGTCGTGGTGTTGTCATTGTAATATGTCATTATGGAGTTTTGCGTTATCAGGTAGTCCGAGTCGATATACATGCTCTCCTTGTCTGTGGACACTTTGAGGTCGTTGACGACGAGCCATAGCATGCGCGGGTCTTTGTTGACATACTTCCTCCACCCCTCGCTTAGCGACATTGTCTTGCCGTCGGTGTCCTTGTCGTATGTATACTCATCCACGAATACCGTATAATAAAGCGGTGTGTTGTAATAAGTGGTTGTGTTAGCTTTGGAGTATTTATTACCGTTTTTTATTACTCCGGGATACTTGTCGATGTCTTTCAGGTCTTCAAGTGTCATCAGGTCGCTGTTTGTAACGCCATTGTCCTTATATACGCGGAGCTTGTCTGCGGCGTATGCGGGTTTGAAGCGGATCCACTTATAGAATTGGTCGTATCTCTTCGGGATGGCTTGTCCGGCATATATACCGCCTTCATCGTAGTCTCCCGAGAATATGGTTATGTCGTCGTTGGTGTCTCCGAACGGGGCGCGGACGAGCCACTTGAGGTTTTCACGCTGTTCATACGTCAGCGAGATGTTGAACGAATTGTAGTGGGCGTCGAGCTCGATGGTGCTTCCATCCTTGATGTCGGTGATGTTGCCGTCGGCTCCCGGCTGGAGCTCGCCGTCGGTTTCAGCCTCCACCTTTATCTTGTTGAGGCCCTCGACGGTTACGTTGTACGTGTATCTCGTGTTGCGGCGGCAGTTGAAGTCGCGAGCCTTCTCGCCTTCGTCCGTTCCCTCGCAGTAGCCGAGGTGCACGGTGTAGGTGCAGTAGCCGATGCGGTGCACCGCGTTCGCCGTGCCCGCAGGCACCACCGTCTCAGTCTTGCCGTCGGCGCTTATCCTCACGTAGTATTCCACCTTGGCCTTTATCTCTACGTATGTGGCGTTGTTGTATGTGCCTCCTTCGGGTGTTGAGCACAGGCTCTTGTATACTCCCGTGTTTGTCTCCTTGTCGCTGTCGGCGTCCGGTGTCTTCCATTCGCGTTCGCGGTCGGCGTACGTGTCTGCGCCGTAGTAGTCGCCGTTGTCTTCAAATGTCTTTTCCAATCCGTCGTGCTTGTTTTCAAACTGCCAGAAGTCGAACGTCATGCAGTTTTTCTCCGTGCCGTCGGAGAGCTTCGCCTTGGCTTCCTCAAACTGGTGGAAGAGGCCCGAAGGCACGTTATACTTGTTTCCGAAAGCGTTTTCTATATCGTCGGTGGCGTTTGTCTCGTGCTCATATATGTAGCTCCCGTCGGGCACGTTGAACACCTGCCAGCTGATGGGAGTTACGGTAATGTCGTCTCCGGCGATGATGTTGAAGCGCGATTGCGACAGCATCCGGCGCATGTGTACGGCTCCGGGCAACGTAATGTTGTCTCCGGCCGGTATATAATAAGGTGTCTGGTTCGCCTCGATCCAGTCTTCAGGGTCGTTCTTTTGCTCGGCGTAGTATATGCCGCTCATTGGCAGCGAGCCGATGGGTGTGTTCACGTTTCCGCTCTGTGTCTGTGCTATCACGATGCGTTGGAATTTCTCCCACGTGTCGGCTTCATTCAGCAGTGAGGCCACCGTGCGCAGATGGGCGTCGGGCTCGTCGAGCATTACGCCGAAGTTGCTGCCGGCGTTGGCCACGGCCGCGATGTGGCTCATGCCCGATGTGGTCTCTATCCTATCCACGAGCAGTCTCGGGTTGTGTTCTCCGGGCGCTTCGTTCTTGGCCACCGTGAGCGCAGTCTTCCGCTTTCCGGTCTTTGCGTCGTATATGCCAATCCACATGTTGTCTATCTTTGAGGCGTCTGCATTGCTGATGTCGCTGCGTGTGCGCACGGCCATCTGCGGCAGTTCTATTCTCAGTGTGACGGTGGTCTTCTCCCCCTCGGGGCCGTAGATGCCTTCAAGCATGTCGCTGCACGACAGCATGGTGAGGGCGGCCACGGCCGCGATGGCTGTCATTGCATGGCGGAGGAGCCGTCGTGATATGTCATTCTGGTGTAAATCCATTGTCCGTATGTAGTTTCGTTGTAGTCTTATATCTTCTTGCCCGCGCCGCGGGCGTGCGCCAGCAGGGGCTGGCGGGTCAGTCGAAGGCTGGCAGGTCTATTGCTTTATGCTCTATCCACGGGCACACCACATAGTTGATGTTTATCAGGTTGGCCGATGCGCTCTTTATCTCGAAGCGGTAGATGTGGTTGCGCAGCAGCTTCGTTGTCATGTCTGCCGGGATGTCGAGCCGGAATGTCACCGTCTCCTCGCCGTCTCCGTCCTCACCTGCGGGCCTGTTCCTGACAGTCACCACCATGTATGGGCGTTCTGTCCTGCCGTCGGTGAGGTCCTGCTCGGTCACGTAGGCGGCCATGACGTCGCGGTCGGTGTATGCTATCGGGGGTATCTCGTCGTTTGTCCGGTCGGTGTCGAGCGTGTGGAAGAAGCCTAAGCGGCCGTCTGTCGGGACGATGCCGGCGGGCAGCGACGGCGCGGTCACTCTGCTGTTGTTTGTCCAAAGGGCGTTGCCTCCAGTCGAGCGGGCGTCGGGTATCAGCTTGCCCTTGCCCATGTATGGGCCGAAGGTCACGCTCTCGAGCTTCGGGTATGAGCTGTAGCCTATCTTGTCCATGGCGTCCACGACCTCTATCTTCGCCATCGAGCGCATCATCCATATCGCGTCGTCGTCTGTCGGGGCGAGGTCCACCGGGTTATCCTTTGTCGAGCGCTTTGCGTCGGCCTCGCTGACGGTGTAGCTGTGCATGCCGAACATGGGCACTCCGCCGGTTGCCGGCTTGCCGTCTGCTCCGTCCTCGTCAAACGGCTGCCATCCGCTTTTCACGTCAAAGAGGTTCCTCATGTCTGCCATCAGGCTGCTGATGGTCGTCACTCCCTCTGCCAGCAGGGGGTAGTGCCAGCCGTTCTGCTCCCAGTTGGCGAGCACGGCGATGTGGAAGTCGAGCAGCGTGATGTCGAGGGTGTCTGTTATCAGGTATCTGTTTACGCCGTTACCGTCAGGCGTTGCGGGTGTTATCTCTTTGAATCTTCTTACCAGCCAGCCGTCTTTATGGAACAGGAGCACGCGGTAGTCGCCGTTTGCCACGTCTATGGCGTTCTCCTTTTCCGTGCCGGTGCGGTCGTATTCATTCACCGCGCGCGTGCCGGTGGTTTTCCCTGTCATGATGGATATGCTCACGGCCATGCTTCCGACCGGCTGTTCCGGCGCGGCGAACTCATCGGAAGAGTCGCATGCCGGCATGCCTGTCAGCAGTAATACGCATGTCACTGCTTTCACCATGCGTATGGTCCGGAGTGTCGTTATGTCGTTCATACTCATCATATATCTCTATTATCCTTTCCTGCTATCCTTGTTTGTTTGATATGTCTTAGTTTCAGGTGGTTGTCTTTTGTTGTGTTCTTGCCGGGTCATTTCCCTGTGAGGTCCTCGTCTTGGGGCGGCACCACGTGCCACGAGTTGATGTAGATGCCTGCTCCCATGTACCAGTCGTTGCTGTCGTCGAGGAAGAATGTCATCGCGTACTCGTCCTGATAGTCGAGATATTCCTGATTCGTCAGCGGCTTGGAGTACATTCCTTTCACCATCAGGGCATACTGGGCGAGCGGTATCTTGATTATCTCCTTGCCCTCTCTTGTCTTGTCTCTCACAGTCAGTATGGGGTCGTTGCCGGCCATTATCCTGCCCATGGTCAGTTCGGCGAACACTCCCTGCACTTCCGTCTGCGCGTCGCCGCCGGCCTCTTCGCCTATCACGGCTTTCGTGTCTCTTGTGGTGTGTGCCCTGTATGTCAGCCGTTCGTCGTCGAGCAGACTGTTGTCGTATGCCATCAGGCCGTCGGCGTATGTTATCGTGAAGTCGAAATCGTCTTTCGAGATGCTCTTTCCGTTGAGGTGCTGCAGCATCACGCGTATGGAATTGGTGTTCTTCGTGAGCGGGATTTCACGCTCCACGATGCCGAACGTGTCGGGAAGTTCGATGCGCTCGCTTCTTCCGTGATACAGCCTCTGCAGGTCGTCGCTGACGACGGGAGTGCCGTTCTCGTAGCGGCGGGGCAGCTTGCAGCTGAGGTCTGCGGGCGATTGCGGCGCGTTGCCGCCTCCGACGACGGCCTCCAGCCCCTCGTTGTCTCCGTGACACCATGCTATCATCTCATACGTGCCCGGCTTCAGGTCTGCCGTCATGGCATAGCCTTTCGCTGCCAGGGCCTCGCCCGATTCCGTCTTGCTCCATACCAGCGTGCCGTTCCCGTCGAAAGCGTACAGCGATACGGCGTTCACCTCGGATGCAAAGGCATCGGCGAACTTCAAGTTTCTGTTGTAGACAAACTTTATCCGGTAGCTGACGGAGCAGTCACCCTCGCCGTCGTATATGAGCGTGTCGCACGAGGCGAGCACCGGCAGGACGGCCGCTATGGCCGCGGCGCGGGCAAAGAGAGTGCGTATGCTGTATGATTTCATCACGTTTGATTGTTTGCTGGTGGGTTGAAACGCGCGCAGGGGTGTCTCGGCCTGCGCGCGTTATATTATTAATGTGTACAATATCGTTACTGTATGGGCTTGTCAAGGTCTACGTCTTGCTCGGCCACCACGTTCCATGAAAGTATGTTCAGCGTGGTTGTGACATTGTAGCCGACGTTTTCCGTAGGCAGCACAATCTTATGCTCAGGGTCGTTTATGCCGACGCCGATACCCTCGATCTTATTGATGTTGATGGTATACGAGTGGTTGCGCAGCACTCCGTAGTAGCCGGTGTTGAACGTTTTTGTTATTTCCCCGTCTGCTCCAGCTACATCTGTCGTTGTCCCGTTCAGGTGTTTAATGAGCACTGCATAGTACGATTGGCCATTGTAGAACTTCTCGGCGCGTCCCACCTGCTGGTAAATGCTGATGTTGGCGTTTTTCCTCTTGCCCGTATCGTAGTTCTGGTATGTGCCGGTGTTGTCAAGATACACGAGAGAATAGCCGTCGTCGAGAGTTATCGCTCCGCTCTTTACCTGCAGGGTGATGTATGACTCTCCCACTTTCAGGTTTCCTCTTATATCCTTCGACGGGTGTACGAGCTCGAACACTTTGGCGTAGTCGGCCGTGCTGAGGGATTCCGGAGCACCGGTTCCCTTTTTCTTCTTGATGACATTCTGGCCCGTTGCCAACTTAGCCATTATCTCGGCGTCGCCAATGTAGATTTCACTGCCTTGGCCGTAGATATAGAATGTGGCAGGAAATTCACCGTTCTTAAGGTAATTATCCCCGTTGGCTGTGGCCGCATCATTGCTTTCAAATACGCGATAGTAGCCGGCGATGATGGCTGATGTGATGGCCGAGTTCTTATATTCCGCGTTTGATATGGTGGACGGAACGGTGTTCTCCATGCAGTAAAGCACGTTCTCTATTTTATCTGTTGTAGTTGCATCGTCTGTAAAGGCTGCGCCTTTACCGGATTTTGCTGTTATGTCATTGTATGAAACATAGTCCAAAGCGGCTGTCATTTCATCAAGATCGTCCGATACTCTCGGGTATTTCGTCGCGTCAGGAGTGTACGAAACGGAGCGTCCCCAGTAGCATCTCTTGTTCGTGTCGTCGTTCCAGTCATTCCAGTCTGTCAAGTTGTTATCTATCTCGGAATATGAATTGCTTGAGAAATTCTTTACGAGATAGGTCTCTTTTTCCAGCGCGTTCAGTCCCCATGCCACAGGCACAAAGCGCAGAAAGTACTTCTTGCCTGTCGTTGTCCCAGACTCCAGCGCCTTGGTTATCGGGGCTGTGGTATGGTCGTTTACGGTCACTTTTGCGGCAAGGCGTTCGAGATGTACGGTTATGCCGGCTGATTTTGTGGCGTCGTCAGCTTTCGGCTTGAAGTCGTCGATGGTCACCGGAACTTCCATTTTCTTTGTTCCGCCTTCGAAGTAGACCGAGTTGTTCATCGTGAAATACCCATTGGCGTCTTTGTAGTCTGAGCGTTTGGAACTGCTGATGACGCTGAGGTTGTCTCCGCTCTGACTCTTGCTGATGTAGTTTGCGAACACCATCATCTTCGAAGGCACGGTAGAGCCTGCCGCAAGGTTTACCGGTATTACGAGCGACCGCGTGTCGCTGATGTTGCCGTCTTCTCCGTTGTGTGTCCAGTCGTTTTTACCCGAGTTGTTCCAGTTGATGTCGTTGGCTCCGATTTCCTGTGTGGCGATGGGGCTTCCGTTGACATTGTAGAACACGAAGAACAGCGAGTTTATCTTTCTTTCGAACTCTTCGCCGTTGTCGAAAGCGGCTCTTGTGAGTGCTCCTCCCTGTGCGATGTTCACTCTCAGGTAGTTTGTCGTCTCCTTATCCAATATCTTTTCACCGTCGGTGAAGTCTTCATTGGATGAGCATCCTGTGAGGATGGCTCCGGCCATGAGGCTTAATAAAAAGTGCTTCTTTTTCATATTGCTTCGTTTTTTATTGGTTATTAATTGTTTTCTTCCATCAGCCTGATTGCTTCTGCCGCCTCGGCCACGCCTTGCCTGTGTGCCTCTTCGAGCAGGCTGCGAGCCTCGTTGTCGTTGTCGGTGAGCAGCGCGTGCACGCCACGTGCGTAGACAGCTTCCGGCGAGTCTCCCGCTTTGGCGAGACATTCGCCCGCTCTCTTTATGTCGCGCCTGCTCATTGCCGTGTATGCGGCATTGAGGTTTGCCGTGGCGTCGTCCGGATACATGCGCACGGCGGTCTCGAATATCTCGTTGAACCCGTCGCTTCCCGGTTCAAGTGTCTGTGCTGCGATGTAGAACTCTTCGAGGCTGAGCTTTGCGGGCTGCGATTTTATGAGCCGCTTGATTTCTTCCACGTCGCTGAACCGCCTTACGGTGTATTCTATCCGGTAGTCGGAGTGGCGCAGTGCGGGGTAGCAGTGGTCAAGCAGGAAGCGGTAGTCGGCGGCGTGCGCGTCCCTTATCCGCTTCTCCTTCGCGTCGGGCTGCATGTCGCTGTCAATGATTCTGAGTATCTCCGCCTTGCCCGCGAGGTTGGTGTTCTCCACATACCGGCGCAGCCCCTGCCAGTCTTCCGGCTCGTGCGATGTGGCTATCAGTCCGGGCTTGAAGCTGTACAGCCGGCAGACGTAGTCTTTCAGTGCCTGCGTGCGCCTGCGTGCCAGCCTGTCGTTGTTGGCGTATGAGCCTTCCGGCGAGGCGAATCCCCTGATGCTCAGTGCGGTGATGGTGAGGTCGCGGTCGGCTCGTACCGAGTCTATTGTTGCCGTTATCTTAGCCAGTTCGGCGGTGTTGTTTCTGTATTCGGGCAGGATGTCGGTCCTGTTCACCTTGAAGTCTATGAATGCCGAGCCGCTCAGTTCTCTTGTCTTGACGGCTTCCGTCTTTGGCTTTATGAATGCGAAGGGCGGCAGTTCCTCCCAGTAGTCGGGGTGTACGGGGAATCTCCGTATGGCCGTCTGTGTGTTTTCGGCCAGCAGCGTGTGGCAGCAGCCGTAGTCGCGCTGCACTATCTCGAGCCTCGAGCCGTTCATCCACCGTTCGAAGGTCACTATCTTGCTGTATTTCAGCGTGTCGGGGGCCTCGGTAGCGCGGTATGTCAGTTCGTCTGGTCCCGACAGCATGCTCCGGCCTTCGCGCACGTAGAAGTAGTATCTCCGGCTGCCGTATATACCCACGGAGGGCAGGGCGAGCGAGTCTGTGCCCTTTATTATAATAGGTGTGATGAGTGTGGCGCGGTTGTTTGATACATTGATTTTGCCCGGTTTCACGCTCATTTTCACGGTCAGCAGTTTGTCGTTGCGTTCCATCACGACATCCGATACCGCCGTTTCGGCCTGTCTGTCGGCTGTTTGTGCCGTTGCGCCGAGTGTCATCACTGTCGCTATTGCCGTGTAGAAAAGTTTTATTCTTGTCATGATAGTGTCTTCGTTTAGAATATATATACTAAGTTTACGGCCGCTTTCGTGGGGGCGATGAAATTCTTGTTGCGGTCTTTCTCCTCTTTTTTACCGCATCCGGCACATTCAAATCGGTCGTAGCGGGTGTATATCCACCCGATGCCGAGTTCGCCTTCCAAATTCCAGTGTCTTCCGATTGCCCATGCATAACCGTAGGCTATGCCTGCTCCGGCAAACCAGCCTTGATAGCGGCTGTCGGAGAGTGGTGACAGGTCGGTGCCGAAAATGGAAATGCTGTTGTTCAAGTGTCCGAAGTTATACTGTCCGCCGATGGCGTGCGCAGCAAAGAAGTGTCCCGAAAATCGGTCGCAGAGCCAATAACGTGCTTCCGGTTGCAGAAACCAATGCTTCCATTTTCTGCCGTGCGACATGTTCCATGCGTTGATGTTTCCGGATAGCTCGGCAGTCCATTTCGTCGACAGCCCAATCTCGGCACCGATATTTATCGATGCTGTGGCGTCGTAGAGCAGATTGCTTTTCACTGCGACAGTTTGGCTGTTAGCCCCGGCTGCATACAGTAGTATTGTAAGAATAGTTGTCAACAAATGTTGTTTCATCGGCGTCTATTTATTTTATATCGTTTTAACGAGTACTTTTTTGTGTATCGGGATGTGTGTTATCCGAGTTTTGATGCAAAAATAATATAAAGAATATAAAATCAGGTATATATTAAGGAAACTTAATAGGGGGGGTAATTTTAACTATACTTAACTTTCGGGGGGGGTAAATTTGTGTTTTTGATACATTTAATATGCAATAAAAGTTAATTGCGGATATTATTAAAGCATTCTTTTTCAAATGGAAAAATAGAACTGTTTTAAGGTGAAAAGGAAAAAATGGTAAAGGGATAAAAAAGAGGAGAAAAGTAAAAATAAAGTCATATTTTAACACTTTATTTTTCTTCAAAGTAGGTTTTGTTAACTTAAAATATTTAACTCAAAGGGTGATTGTTTAATATTTATAAACAATTTAAATCCGTTTTCTTTCCATTTTTGGCATTTTTGCGTTCCAATAAGGCCGTAATTGCACTGCATTTACGGCCTAACGGGAGTGCAATAAGGCCGTAATTGGAATGCAATTACGGCCTTATTGGAAAACAAGACGGTTCTCGAAGCTTTGAAAAACGACGTAAATTCACGTAAGTTTCTGATATTCTGATATTTATGTAAGATGTCTCGTAATTCGCTTATTTGCGAGCTCGAGAAAATAATTTTGAAATTTTCAAAATATGGTGTAAATATAATTCAAAAATTTAACAATGAATAAAAATCATTAAACAAAAAAATGCGGTTGGAGATGTATTGATGGGCGAAAGGGTAAATTGCCCGTCAAAAACATCTCCAGCCACATTTCTTTATGGAATATTTCCTGTTTTTTTCTATGCTTTGTCGGTATCGCCGTTGCCGACCACCATTCCGGATTTGCCGCGTTTCAGCCTTTCCACGTAGTCGGATATCTTGTGTAGTTCGTGCGGTATCTTGATGTTTTGCGGGCAGTGAGATACGCATTGTCCGCAACCGATGCAGTGGTCGGCCTGTCTGAGGCGCGGCACGCTACGGTCGAGCCCGATGAGATACTCGCGGCGCAGACGGTTGTAGTCGGCATCTTTGGCATTGCGCGGCAGCGTTCCTTCGTTTTTGCACTTGTTGTAGTGGGTGAATATAGCCGGGATATTGATGCCGTAAGGGCATGGCATGCAGTATTTGCAGTCGTTGCATGGTATGGTTTCGAGCCCTACAATCTTGCCGGCGATGTCGTGCAGGAATGTCTTTTCCTCGTCGCTTACGGGGTTTAGCGGGCAGTAGGTCAGCAGATTGTCTTTCAGATGCTCCATATATGTCATGCCGCTGAGTACCGTGAGCACTCCCTCGGGGCTGCCGGCATATCGGAAAGCCCACGAGGCCACGCTCTTTTCCGGAGCACGTCTCTTCATCTCTGCTGCCAGATATTGTGGCACATCGGCCAACCGCCCACCGAGAAGCGGCTCCATGATTACCGCCGGAATGTCCCGTTTGCGCAGTTCTTCATACAGATACGATGCGTCGGTGTTGCGTGGGTTTATCTCGTCGGCATAGTCCCAGTCGAGATAGTTCAGTTCTATCTGTACGAAATCCCACCGGTATTTGTCGTGGAGGGAGAGCAGAAAGTCGTACACTTCCACGTCTCCGTGATATGAGAAGCCGAGATTGCGGATGTGTCCGGCGCTGCGTTGCTCCACGAGATAATCCAACATGCCGTTGTCTATGTACCGTCCGTGCAGTGCCTCCATTCCTCCCATGCCGATGCCGTGCAGCAGATAGTAGTCGATATAGTCGGTTTGAAGTTCTTTAAGTGAGTTCCGGAACATTTCAATCGATGCCTCTCTCGACCACGTGTCCGGGCTGAAATTAGACAGTTTGGTGGCAATAAAGTAACTTTTGCGCGGATGTCGTTTCAGGGCTGTGCCCGTAGAGCGTTCCGACAAGCCTTTGCAGTAGGCCGGTGATGTGTCGAAGTAGTTTACACCGTGCTCTATTGCATAGTCTACGAGGCGGTTTACAGTCTCTTGGTCTATGTCCGACTCGGCTTCGCGCGCCGTCTTTACGTCTACGGTGGGCAGGCGCATCATGCCATAGCCCAGTATCGACACCTTGTCGCCGGTGGAGCTGTTTGTTCGGTATGTCATTTTTCCTACCGGCGGTTCCACATTCCGGTGGTAGTCGTCATTGATACTGTCTTTTTTCTTGTCGGTGCTGCATCCTGTCAGTGCGGTTGCCGTGGTAATGCCTCCCGCTCCGAGTATTTTGAGAAACCGGCGACGGCTTATGTTGTTATCACTCATGATATTTAATCTTTTGATTGTTATTTTTCTGTTGTTAAAAAAAACTGTGGTTTCGTGTATAGTTGTGTTATATGTTGCGGTGGTGCTCGTGTCCCTCGACGTATATCGCGCTGAACGGTCGGGCAGGGCACAGATTTTCGCATGCTCCGCAACCTATGCAGCGCGCCTCGTTAACCACGGGGATGCGTGGCGACCGGTCGTCGCCGTCGACCGACGGCACCATTGTAATTGCTCCCGACGGACAGTGGCGGGCGCAATTGCCACATTTCACTCCGTCTGTCAGCGGCACGCAGTTCTTGCTTATCCATACCGCATGGCCGATCTGTGTGGCCGACTTGTCGGCCGCCGAGATTGGTAAGATTGCTCCGGCGGGGCAAACCTCGGAGCAGCGGGTGCATTCTGGGCGGCAATATCCGCGTTCATACGACATTACAGGCTGCATAAACGTGGTAAGAGCCGATGAGGGGCGCAGCACACCGTTGGGACATTCGGATATGCAAAGCTGGCAACTTGTGCAGCGGGCGGCAAGGTTTCGTGCGCTCAGTGAGCCGGGTGGAGTGATGGGAGTGAGTCTTCCGGGGGCCACTTTGTCCTCGATGACGGCCAGTCCGCCGTCTACTTTCTTCTTCTCTTGCGCCAAGGCTGCCGTCGCGGCCATGGCCGTGGCGAGGAGAAACGAGCGTCGACCGCTGTCGGCAGGTGTGTTGTCACCGTATTTAGTGTCGCCGTCCGGAGAGTGTTTGCCGTTCCCGTTCGCGGTGCTACCGCCTTTGGCGTGCGAGTAGCTCAATGCTCCCGTGTGGCATTTGTCGATGCAGTCGCCGCAGGTTACGCAGCGGCTGTAATCTATTTGATGATTTTTAGAATCGATACAAGAAGCCTTGCAGTTACGGGAACACAGTCCGCAACCGTTGCAAACGTCGGTGTCGATGTGTATTTTGAACCATGAAAAGCGTGCAAGCATGCCGAGGAGAGTGCCCACAGGACACACGGTGTTGCAGTAAATGCGACCGCCGCGCCATGCTAAAACGGTGACAATCGTCAGCGTGACAACTGCCACAAGCAGCGAGGGAAGACCGCGAAGCCATACGTCTACGGTATAAAACGCGTAACTGTCGGCATGCTCTGCAATGGTGGCGAGGATGTTGTTTGCCAGCATGTATATTGGTTGCAGGATGTTTGTGGCAATGCGTCCGTAGGCACTGTAAGGTTCGAGAATTCCTGTTATCACGGATGTGCCCGGCAAGAGATATAGTAAACCGGCTGTCACGGATAGCGTCATGACGGCAAGCATGGCGTAGCGCAGCCACGACAAGGCTTCGGAATAGCGGTAACGGTTGCGTTTCATGCGGCTGTGAACGTGTGCCACGCCGTCTTGGAACACGCCGAGCGGACATATTACAGAGCAGTAGACGCGTCCGAAAATGAGGGTCAGTGCAATCAGGATGATAATCACCACGGCATTGAGAGCAAGCAGGGCGGGCAGGAATTGTATTTTTGCCATCCAGCCGAACCAGAGGTGTATGGTTCCGGTAAAGTCGAGAAAAAGCAGCGTTATACACGAGAAAAATATAACGGCAAGTGTGGTTCTGATTTTTTTCAGCATGGTTTGTATTGTTTGTTTAAATGGTTTTATTGTTGTGTATCGTCATTTCCGGATTTCGGTTGTTTTTGGTTGTGAGTCTGACGATGAGTATGCTTGTCTCGTATAGCAGCCATATAGGCAGCGAGACAACAAAGAGGGTGAAAACATCTGTCGTCGGAGTGATGACCGCAGCGACTATGAGTATCGCCACTATGGCGTGTTTACGGTAGGCAGTCATCATGCTCCCGCTGATTAATCGCATGCGTGACAACAGCCAGCATATTACAGGAAGTTCGAAGACTACACCCATGACGAGGTTCATTGTGATGAGCGTGTCCATATAAGATTGCAGAGTGAGCATGTTGGCGACATCGTCACTGACTTGGTATGTGCCGAGAAAGCGCACCGTGAGGGGGAATATTAAGAAATAGTTGAGTAGCGTGCCGAGCATGAACATGATGTATGAACTGCATGTTATCCACACGGCATAACGCCGTTCGGCGTAGTAAAGGGCGGGAGAAACAAAGCGAAACAGCGTATATAATATATAAGGTAAGGCTACAAGAAGACCTGTATATAATGCTGTTTTTACATGAATAATGAACTGCTCGGTAAGTCCGGTGTTCATGAGGTTGATGTAAAATTCATCTGCACCCGTCATTCGGTAGGTTATGAAATCGGCCGAACGTGGGGCGAGAACGATGTTGAAAAGCGGCTCTTTCATGCCAAATGCCACTAAGGCAGCGGCTGCCGTGACACAGATAATGCGGATGACGCAGGCTCGAAGCTCGTCGAGATGCTCCCAAAAAGTGGCGTTTTGAGGTGCGTTCATTCGTCTGTCGGGTGTTTTACTGGGTTACTTCGCTTCCTTGTCGGTATCGTTCCGGTTGTTTGCGGCATTATCATCATTGTCACTATTCCCGTTCATCCCGTCTTTAAAGCTCTTTACCCCTTTGCCCATACCTTTCATGAGTTCAGGCAGCTTTTTGCCGCCGAAGAGCAGAAGTATTATAAACGCTATTACAAGTATTTCCTGAAATCCGAGTCCAAACATTGTTGTTTTCCTTTCTTTTATGTTTAACGATTGTTTATTTATTGTTTTATTTTATTCAATTATTGTACCACTTCGTCACAGTTATGCAAGATGCAGGGATTTATATTGTTGCCTGTCAATCCGTTGCAAACTTAATAAAAAAACACGAGAAAACGCATGAAAACGTCTTTCTCGTGTGCAAAAATAATGAATAATGTATATAATATACTTATATTTTTTAACGTAAAATATACCAAAATAGCGGGAAATGACCGATATTCAAGTAGGTGAAGTGGTATGAAAGAATGGCGGATACGGCGCAAGTCACAGGTAGTCGTCGAGCCTGTGTTGCCGGATGATGTGGTCGAGAAGCCCCTCGCAGGCATCTTCGAGCAGCTCGATGACAAGTTCAAAACCGTGGTCGCCGCCGTAATAAGGGTCGGGAACGGTGGCATATCCGTTGTGGCGGCGCAAAAAATCGGTAAGCATCATCACGCTGTTGCGCTCGTCTTCATTGCGGGCCATGGCGGTGATGTCGGCCATATTCTCGTCGTCCATGACCAGTATATGGTCAAAACGACGGAAATCATCGGTGGTAAACTGTCGCGAGCGGCTGTTGAAGTCATAACCGTGGTCGGCTCCGTGGCTTCTCATCCGGCGGTCGGGTAGTTCTCCGGCATGCCATCCGCTGACACCGGCAGAGTCGATTGTTATCCGGTATTCCAGTCCGCGACGTTCCACCAATTGTCTCATTATCCCCTCGGCAGCCGGCGAGCGGCAGATGTTTCCGAGACACACAAAGAGTATCTTTATTTTCTCTTTGTTTTTCAAAGAGTTAATTAGTTCTATATTTTTATGGTTTACATTGTGGTTTACCATTTATATTTTCTTTTTGATGAGGTTATACACCTTTATTATAAGTGCAAAGTTAACTAATTTAATCCGTATAACGCATATAGGTGGTTGAAAAGCATACATATATCGGCAATTCTTTGTACCTTTGTTGCATAATAATTAAAAAAATATCGCCTATGTAGCATAGTCATTAAAAAGACATAAAGATAAGAAGCGTTAGCTTTATTCTTGTTTTCAGAAAATCGCCAAATTTCAACGAAAGCAGTCAAGAGTAAAAGTTGATGCTCACGCTTATGGCGTGGGCTTTTACTTGTTTATGACTGCAAGGTGTTTGGCGATACCTCTGAAACGTAGACGAAGCAAAAAGTCCACGTTTTTTATTTGTCTATACCTCAGCATCGGACTTAAACAAGTTAACAACAATTAAAAGTACAATTGAAGACAATGAAAAAGTATTTATACATCTTTATGTCTTGCATGTTGGCGGTTCTAATAGCAAGTTGTGGCGGAAATTCCAATTCAATAGAGCCTAAACAATTAAAACAAGACAAAACTAAATGGTTTTTTAACGATGATGGCGAAATACAACAATGTATGTGCTATTCGAATGAATATTATGTAATCGATGGGCGAAAAATAGCTCTTGTTTACACATTCGCATATTGGCCAACATCACAATTTGAACAAATGAAATATGCTTGCTCTTTTAGTTTCGTCGACAAAACTGATGAAAACGGAGAAACAAGAGTGGTTCCGTCTTTTAACACAAATGAAAACGCAAAACTACCTTTAATATGGGATGATGGTAAAAGTGGAAGTATAACAATAGATAAGGTGCAATCATCATCACTTACATGGTGGAATCCTTGGTCTTTTAAATTTCAACAACTATTAAATGAGCGTAAAAAGTTCTCGGTATCAGTAGTTTTATCAAATGGAACGAATCTTAGATTTCATTTCGATATATCACAAAGAGAGCCGCTCAATATTTGACACCATAATAAAATCAAGTAAACAACAATCAAATGAAAAAGTATTTATACCTTTTTTTCGTGGCACTCTTTGCCACAATGTCATTCACTCTAACATCTTGTAGTGATGATGACGATGAGCCTAACGGAGACAACGGCTCAAAAAGTTCTTTCACAATCAACGGCACTGCCTTTGGCACTAATGATGATTGGGCATGGGTTCAAAATATCGAAGCACAAGATGTAGCAACCTTTCAAGCACAATTATCAACTTCAAAAGGGGAATATCCGTGGATTGAAATGACGATAGATACTAAGGCTGTAAGTGAATCGTCTAAAGGTCAATCCTTGACAATTACAAATGCCAAAGTTAAATACTTTACGGCTCAATCATCAGCAACAACATACGATGAGGAAGAAGGAGGCTCTATACTCGTTCAAGATATAAACTCATCGGTTGCAACTCTGAAATTCAATAATTACAAACTTTCAGACGGCTCTAATACTCTTACACTTAACGGTGTATTAAAATTTGACTTTTAAGTTAATAGTCAAAAAAATAAATGGGTGGTACTCTATCTGAATGCCATCCATTTATTTAATTTAAATACTAAATTCGGCTTTGACACGTTGAACGGTGCTAGCTGAAACATCGCATAGTTTAGCGGTTTTGCGGATGCTGATACCTTGTTTCAACAATTTAATCACTTGTTTGTATTTCTCGGCTTTTTCTTCTCGTGATTTGGTAGAGCCTTCTTTTCTTCCGAGTTTGCCACCCTTTTCAATATAGAGTTGGCGACCACTATTCAGACGGAATTTAATGTTTTCTCTTTCAAGTTGAGCGCAAGTTGAAAGGGTTGCAATCATAATAGCCGCAAACATAGACGGCTTGCATTCTTCGTCTAAAAGCGTAAATTGTTCTTTCTGCATATAGAGGTTAATACCCTCGTCAACTAACGTCTTAACGGTCTCTAAAACTTCAAAAGCATTACGGCCTAATCGTGAAAGTTCCGACACCAAAAACATATCAATCTTATTTGCCTTGCAGTAGTTCAAAGCCTCAACAAAAATCGGACGTTCATTATTTTTCTTTGCACCACTAACTTTTTCTTCAAAGACATTAACAATTTCCATGCCCTTATATTCTGCATACTTGGTAAGGTCGGATATCTGTCGTTCCGTATTTTGGCGGTCAGTCGTGGAGGAAACTCGTGCGTATATAATTGCTTTCATCGTCTTGTGATTTTATTGTTATATCTTCTTTGTATCTATGATGCAAAGGTAATAATAAAATCAGATGTATGCAAATTATTCTTTGATTATTTTGAATACATAATTTTGTATTCTACGAAAGTGTTTATAGAATTATTTGAATACACTTTTTAAAGAATACAATTTTGAGAAACAAAATGCTTACCACTCCGATTATGACAGATGCTTTTAAGTATGCAAATATGGCAAATTAAACACTCAATACTTTACTAATCAACATATAAAAGAAATATAATAGGTAAAAACGCTACTGAAAGCATTATACCTAACGCATGGATATGCTACTCAATAGGTATCAGTCGCCAATATTCGGTTAATGCTTTGCTAATTTTCCGCTTTGTATCTTCTGAATGATGCTTGCCGTGCATAGGGTTCTTGCTCCCTAATTTTGCTAACCTCATCTTGAATTTGGTCGCTTCTGATAATTTTCTTCTAATTCTTTTACTCATAATTTTGAACTTTATTGGATTTATAGTATATTTATATCAATAAATATCATTGTAAATTAAATATGGGCAAAAAACAATATCTTTATCAAGTCTCTATTGATGCACTTGAAATAACATATATAATGTCGGATGAAATGAGAAATTTTCTATCGTCTGACGATTCAACCTATTATTTAGGAGAGAAAAAAGAAATTATTTTGAAACGGTCCGAATCTCGCTATTA
Organism: Prevotella sp.; assembly: GCA_017623155.1. Classification (GTDB taxonomy): domain Bacteria; phylum Bacteroidota; class Bacteroidia; order Bacteroidales; family Bacteroidaceae; genus Prevotella. The sequence goes on from JAGAPR010000004.1 coordinate 203,479, forward strand.
TAAAAATGAGTTTATTATATGGTGTAAGGATTGGAACGAAAACAGAGGAATTTATAACAGAATAGTCGGCTATATGCGCTTCGGTTCTTTTAATCCGAATCGGCAAAACATATATATAACTTATGATAATGAGGCTTTATATTCTTGGTTGGTGTCGGCTCGTTATTATCTTGAGGAAGCGTTGGATTTGGAATTCTTACAGATTTCAAAATTTGATATTGCTATTGATTTCAACTTTAATGTTGAGAAGCACCTTATAAGACAATATAAAGATGTTTCGTATGACCTTATTGTAAATGGTTACAAGGCTGACAATAAGAAAGTGTACGGTGTCGGATTTCTTTCTTGGTGGAATCCTCGGCATAGAATTTTTGCTAACCCACAAATGGTTGCCAAAAACAAAAAATCAACCTTGACAATGAAAACGTATAACAAGAAAAAAGAGATAGAACAAGAAAGCGGAAAATACTATATTCAGGAAAAAACTGGATTCAACTCGGTAATGTATAGGGTTGAAATAACTTGTAAAAATCACAAATTATTAAAGAAAACCCTTGATGCACTCGGTATTAGCGATGAATATTTATATGTACACCTTGATGACGAAAATGTATTGCTGACCGTGTTCTCTCACTTACTTGATAGGATTATACACCTACGCAAAAATCGCAAACCTATAAATATACTTGATGAGGCTCTTAAAGACTTATAAACTTGTTATATAGGCTTTAAAATAGTGTATTCTTGGGCTATTGGTTAATAGACCGAAATTACACGGCAAAAATTTTTCAATGCGACTATCGGATAGTTTATTAAAGGTCAATTTAATCTTAATCTATCTGAAACAGAGGATACCTTGAGGCAAGTTAATTAAGTTAATGTTCTTCTCTCCACTTTAAATAAGCCTCGTATCTTTCTAAGCCTTCGTTATCTCCTTTTGCTTTTAACGCTTCTCGGATTTCGTCTTGACGCTTTTCTTCTTCCTTATTAGCGAGTTCCTTAAATAGAGGTTGCCCTACAATAAGCGATTTATTATTAGCCTCAACAATATTCTGAGTATCAAATTCTTTTAGATAAGTTTGAATTTCATTCGGATTACGCCCCATGTTCTGAGCGATGAGGCCGATAGGTACATTAGCGTGATATAACTGACTTGCATAGCTATGTCTTGCCGAGTAGAATGTAATCGGTGGCATACCTAACCGCTTGGCAATACGTTTCAGATTAACATTAACTAAATAATTCATGTAAGTCATCCGACAAAATTTCACTTCAGCCGAATCGTTCTGATGGTCAAATATCGGAAAAAGATACCGTTCCATATCATAATCATCTAATTGGTCGTAATCGTCAAAATAGCTACCAAACGGATTTAGGTACGGCATCAAATTAGCGGCTTCGACAACGATCCGTGTGTGGTGGTGTGTCTTGGTTCGATATGTGCTAATGTCAAAATATAGAATAGTGCGTTTATGCTCATCGGCATAGTCAACGCCATATAACGCAGAATCTCGCTGATATTTTTCGCTATCAGTCAACTCAACTAAATGTAAATCTTTCACCTTTAGATTGGCTATATCAACTAAAGCCAACCCTTGAAATAAATAAGATGTAAGATATAAGGCTAACGAAAATTGCTCGGCATTGATTGGAGTAAGTTTGTTTTCACCCCTCATCTTGAATTTCTGATTAACCCAATATTGCTTTTCTGAATGCTCGTTATACACTTCCTTATCTTCAATTCCTAACGCTCCATAACGCTGATAATAATACCTCATCAACTTGGTTATTTCGTCAATGGTTAATGCTCGTTTTCGTGTTTGAGTATTTAATTTTTTACTAAAAGTGAAATTATCAAACGGAGAATCTTTAATATAACCTTGCCTCTTGGCATAGTTGAAGATAGCCTTAAAACCATCAAAAAATTTTCTAATAGAATTATCTGAATAATGGCATCGGAGGTATTCTTCAAATTCTGACAACCAATATGGAGTTATTTCAAATAATTCTAAATCAGTGTTATCCGTATATTTCTTTATACGATTAAGCAATGTACGATACCCAACAGCATTATTATGACTTTGTTTTTCTTCCTTGAAAAACCTTATCCGTTCTTCAAAAAGGGAATAAAGCGTAATTTGGGTTGGTGCTGATTTTGATAGATGTTTTACGATAGTAGCAGCGGTATAATCGTCTTTACCTTCTAATGACAAAACATAATCGTTTGCCTTTGTCATTTCACGAGTGATAATTGTGTTGAGGCTACTTGCACGACTTCCTTTTACCTTATTCTTATCTTTGCTCCATTCAGATGGTTTGCACGAAATTCCGATGCTTTTGTAGGTGCGTTTGCCATTGTAACAAACTCGTAACATTATAGGATGCTCACCATTGGCAAGCATCTTACTTGTATATAAAATAGGTGTAATGCTCGGTAAATTACGTTTCATATCTTGCAAATGGTTTACGTTATGGTTTACATTATTTGAAATAAAACCGTTAATTTGGTTTACATTGCAAAGATACAAAATAATCCTAACACTATGAGTATTAGGATTAAATAATTTAATAAATATATTCTATTCGTTTCCGAGGCAAACAAAGAGTAAAGATGTATTTTCTTCGATATGTTTCATACACTGCAAAGGTACGAAAAAACTGAGATATATAACGAAAAAGTCCTTGCAAACTGATGTTTGCAAGGACTTTCGGGTGGATAGTGGGACTCGAACCCACGACATTCAGAACCACAATCTGACGCTCTAACCAACTGAACTATATCCACCGTGTTGTTGGTTGCTTTTTGAAAGCGAGTGCAAAGGTACATGATTTATTTGAAACGACCAAATAAATCATGTACTTTTTTACCTTTTTATGTTACTTTGCAGGTTGTGCCGGTGCATTTTGTGATGTGGCGGGAGCTGCGCTTTGAGTAGCGTTTCCTGCCGGTGCAGCAGCTTCTTTGGCCGGTGTGGCATCCTTGGTTTGGCTTGCGCCAAATCCGGGAAGGTTGTTAGGATTGGCCGTCGGGTTCTCGATGTTCTCCATTACGGAGCCGTTTGATGTGGCTTGCGGAGCGACATAAGCGCAGAAAACGCTGATTACTACCATGGCGGCAGCAAGTCCCCATGTGGCTTTTTCTATCACGTCGGTTGTCTTGCGAACGCCTCCGATTTGATTGTAAGATGAGAAGTTGGATGCAAGTCCTCCTCCTTTTGACTCCTGAATCAGCACAATACCTATCATTAATATGGCTGTCAGCACGATGAGAATTACTAATAATGTGTACATTTTACTTTGTTTTATTTATTATTTATTATTATCAATTTCTCCAAGAAACGTATTTGGTCTGCAAAGTAAGCATTTTTTTTTGGATAATTCAAACTTAATCGCTTAATAATTTCCAAAGCCTTTGAATATCGCCCCTGTTTTATGTAAATTCGTGCGAGTGTCTCTGTAAAATAGCTTTCGTCACCCTCTTTTTCCTCGTTTGCGTTACTTTTGTCCGTCTCGGGCGTGAATTGTGGCGTTTCGCTGAGCACAATCTTGCCTTTGTCATTTTCGATAAATGTGTCAATCAGGCTTTGTCCTTTCAGCAGAGGCACATCTATATTGCTTTCATTGCTGTCTTCTTCGTTGTCGAGAAGGTAGGCCACGTAGTCAACGGCGGCATCGGCCGGAGTGGGGCGACGTTTCTTTTTCTCTTCATTAGCCTCGTCTTTCGGGATTGATTCGAGGAAATTGTCGATGAGATTTATTGTTCTGTTGCTGTCATTTCCGGTGGTTTCTTTCTTTGTCCCGTTGTCATTTTGCCTTTGTGGCAGTCTATAATGCGCTGCCTCTACGAGTCGGAATATGATTTTTCGGTCGGTTATATATATCGCCGCGCGCCGTAATTCTTCGTCAAACGACGGGTCGTGCAGCAAGTAAAGGTTTTGCAGCATCAGCAGTCTTGCGGTCTGGAAATACGGATATAGGGCAAGAGTGGAGCGCAGTTCATACAGCGTCTCCTTGTCAAGCAGTTCCGGATGTTTGATGAGTTCGGTTATTTCCATTCGCGTTTACCAGTTTGCCACCGTGGCGTTGAATATTTGATCTGTTATCTCTTTTACCATTTGCGTCACAAGTTCTTCCTGCACGGAGTTCAACGTCTGCGTGGTCTCGTATGTGGAAGTAGCCGTAAATTGCCGCTCGAAGTCTTCCGTGTGGTTCGCGTTGTTGGTAAATCTCACGTTTACTGTCATCGAAAGCTCTGTCTGTGCCGAGTATCCTTCGCTCGATACTGCTTTGTTTCGCTGCTCGTATCTTGTTATTTCGCCCTCCACTTTCAGGTCACCGTTGCGCTTCACCTGTATCAGTCGGGTGTGATTGGCGTATATATCTTTGAGTTGATTGTTGAAAATGCTCGCCATAGGTCCCCATACGTAACTTGAGCGAATGGGGAAATCGGCTATTTGTATAGTCTTAGTCTCGTTGTAATTGATGCTCGCTCCGTTGAATTTATACGATATTGAGCACGACATGAGGGTGATAATAACGAAAAAAACGGGTATAAAGGCGAGCCGCGAGCTGCCTTTATGCCCGTTATGTGATATTCTTTTTATATATGATAATATATTTGTCATCAGTGCGTCCGATATGTTTGGGGACTTGTTTGTTATTTATTATTATGATATTCGGTTATTCAAATCCGTATTGTTTGATGCGTCGATAGAGCGTTCTGTCGGATATTCCGAGCTCTTGAGCCGCTTTTTTGCGGTTACCTCCGTTTCGTTCGAGAGCTTTTTCGAGCATTTGTCGCTCCACATCATTCAGGTTGAGGCTTTCCTGTTCCCGTTCCGGTTCGATATATTCTTCTGCTATCGCGTCTTCGGCAACATGCTTTTGCGGCTCTTGTATGTATATCTGCGGTGTGGATATAGTGCGTGTACTGTCGTTCATCGCGATTTTACTATCCTCTTTTGCCATTATTGTTCCGCTCTGCTTTCCGTCGAGTTGCTTTTTGAGTTGTCCCACTTCGCGTCGCAGGTCATTCACATTTCCACGCAGTTCGAACAGTATCTTGTATAGAATTTCCCTTTCGTTCTCGAAACTGTGGTCGTTTCCTTTGCTTATGGTTATGAGCTGTGTGCTCTCTTGGTCTTGCGGAATGAATTTGCTGAGAATGTCGGGTGTGATGGAACGTTTGGCACTTAATATCGATATTTGCTCCGTAATATTCTTTAATTGTCTTACGTTTCCCGGCCATTTGTATTTCATCAGCATCTGCTTGGCATCGTCTGTGAGTGTCACTTTTTCCATCCTGTACTTCTCAGCCATCTGCATTGCGAACAGTCTGAACAGCAATACTATGTCTTCGCCGCGGTCGCGGAGCGGCGGTATCTGTATCGGTATGGAGTTGAGTCGGTAGTATAGATCTTCGCGGAAACGCCCCTCGCTGATAGCTTTGCGTATGTTCACGTTTGTGGCGGCTACAATTCTGACATCGGTCTTTCTTACTTCTGTTGCTCCTACAGGGATGTATTCTCCTGTTTCGAGAACTCTCAGTAATCGTGCTTGTGTGGCCAATGGTAATTCGCCTACCTCGTCGAGAAATAGTGTACCTTTGTTTGCCACGCCGAAGTAGCCCGGACTGTCGTTGATAGCACCGGTGAAAGAGCCTTTCACATGCCCGAACAGTTCGCTGTCGATAGTCCCTTCGGGAATAGAACCGCAGTTGATGGCAAAATACTTCTCGCGTTTGCGCGGCGAGTTATCGTGGATGACGCGTGGGATTATTTCCTTTCCGACGCCGCTTTCGCCCACGATGAGCACGCTCAAATCCGTTGGCGAGACTTGTAAAGCCACGTCAAGCACATGATTCAATGCTTCGCAGTTGCCTACGATATTGTATCTTTGTTTGATGTTTTGCAGTTCGGAACTTTTCATTCAGTCTACAAAATTACGAAAATTAATTGTAATCAGCCGTTATGAATGTCTTTTTTTTGATAATTAGGCCTTAATAAGTGAATATTATACAACAAATCCGGCGATGCGCGGCTGCATATAGCAACTTGCGGCATCGCCGGATTATGATATTTATACTTGTATTATTGCTTATTCTGCTTTGAACAAATCCTTTATGCCGCCGATGCTTCCGAGCAGGTTTGTGGCCTCGTATGGCATGTAAACGGTCTTTGTCTTGTCGCCTTCGGCGATGTTTTGCAGCATCTGTATGTATTTCTGTGCGAGCAGATAGTTGGCCGGATTGGTGCTCTTGCCCACGGCTTCGGTAATCTTCTCGATAGCGATGGCTTCAGCCTCTGCCTTGCGTATTCTCGCTTGTGCCTCTCCCTCGGCGTGCAATATGGCTTCCTGCTTGGCGGCCTCGGCACGGTTTATTGTTGCCATTTTCTCGCCTTCAGACTGTAATATATCCGAAGCCTTTTCTCCTTCGCTTGTCAATATGGCAGCGCGTTTGTTGCGTTCGGCCTGCATTTGCTTTTCCATTGCTGCGAGCACACTCGCCGGCGGGGTGATGTCTTGCAGTTCAACGCGATTGACTTTTATACCCCATTTGTTTGTGGCATCGTCGAGAACCACGCGCAACTTGGTGTTTATTGTGTCGCGGCTTGTCAGTGTCTCGTCGAGTTCAAGCTCTCCGATGATGTTTCGGAGTGTTGTCTGTGTGAGCTTCTCGATGGCGTTAGGCAGGTTGCTTATCTCGTAAACGGCCTTGAATGGGTCTACAATCTGGAAATACAGCAATGCGTTTATTTCTGTCTGTACGTTATCTTTGGTAATCACGTTTTGCTTCGGGAAGTCATAAACCTGCTCTCGCAAGTCTATGGATGTGGTGTAAACATAACGCCCGCGCGATATTATAACGATGTCTTTTGCCCGGTCTATGAACGGGATGATGATGTTTATACCGGGGTTCAGTGTGGCGTGATACCGGCCGAGACGCTCGATAATTTTTGTTTCCGACTGTGGTATTATCACCAATGCCATTTTGGCGAACACTAAAATACATACTATCAGTATGATGAAAAAATACTCTATGAACATATCTTTCTTACTTTTATTATTATACTGTCTATTTCTATTACTTCCACTTTCTCGCCCACATGAATAGCCTCTCCGTTGTAACTCTCGGCTTTCCAATAGTCGCCGTCAACCTGTACGCGGCCGAAACCGTACTTTTCTATTTCCTCACTGACAATGCCTGTGCGCCCGATTAGCGCATCGATATTGCTCGGCCGCCAAGACTCATCTATTTTCATATAGTGCATGATAATCGGGCGTATCAAGAAAATGCTTACCGCCGATGCTATGGTGAATACGGTGATTTGCGTATATACGTTTCCGAATAGAGTCGATATCATGGCGCATAACGCTCCGAGAGTGAAGCAAGCAATAAAGAAACTGGTGGTGAATATTTCAAGTATCAATGTCACGAATGCGACAAGCAACCATACTTGCCACATGTTTTCGTCCATATAATAATATAATTCCTCAAGCATAAGCGTTAATTAATTTTCGGTAAAGGTAAGAAATTCTTTTTATAGAACAATGCCTTTTGTCGTTTTTTTTACAAAAACAGAATATATTAAAGAATTTTACGAGTGATAACCGGTAATATAACGTGTATGATGATGTTATCGCGAGCCGATATAGAGGAATATCATACCGAGGATGACGAGCATCAAATCGACGAATTTCGATTTGAGGTTTTTCTCGTGGAATGCCATTGCACCGATGAAGAAGCTGACAATGACACTGCCTCGTCTAATCATCGACACTATGCTTATCATCGCGTCGGGCTGACTTAGCGAATAAAAGTATACGAAATCGGCCGCGCTCAGGAATACGCTGACGAATATGATGCTCCAATCCCAATGAAAAGGTGTCGTGGACTTGCGTTTCGGCCACCATAAAATCATCATCATAACTCCCATCATGAAACATTGGTATATGTTGTACCAGCTTTGAACCATCATTTTGTCTAAGCCAACTCCGCCACTTCCTACCGGTGCCATGAGGTATTTATCGTATAGTCCGCTGACGGCTCCTAAAACGGCTGCGCCGACAATCATCCATATCCAATGGTCGTGCTTGAAGTCTATTCCTTCTTTCTTGCCGCTGCGACTGAGCATGAAAAACGATGTCACGGCAAGTAACACGCCGGCCCATTGCCACAGGTTGAGCCGCTCGCCAAAGAATAAAAACGCTCCCACGAGCACCATCACGGGACGCGTGGCGTTGATCGGTCCGACGATGGTGAGCGGTAAATGTTTTATGCCGAAATAGCCCAACACCCAACTGCTGAGCACTATCACGCTTTTGCCGATGATGTATTTGTGCTCTTCCCAGCTGCCTGCCGCTACATGAAATATGGTGGAATCGAGTGCTTTGGTGGAGTAGCTGAATACAATGAAAGGCAGGAATATCAGCGAAGAGAACAGCGTGTTGAGAAACAGAATGGGGATAACGGCATTGTTTCGCAACGCTTTTTTCTTGAATGAGTCATAAAAGCCAAGCAAGGCGGCTGATGTAAAAGCTAAAACTAACCACATTTTTATCAAAAAAATCACTTAATATTTTATATCTTCCAAAAACAAAGCGTGGCCGGGCATAGACTCGCCTGCTTCCGTTCGCCTGCGTCCCTCAATTACGCCGCGAAACTCTTCTATCGTCAGGCGGTGACGGCCTACATCGATCAGTGTGCCGACAACGGCGCGAACCATGTTTCGGAGAAACCTGTTTGCCGTAATCTCGAAATACCAAGCAGTGGGCGACAGACGGTGCCATCCGGCCGACTTCACGTTGCACAGCGTGGTCTTCACGTCTGAGTGACTTTTGCAGAACGCTTCGAAATCATCGTATTCGGTCAGTATGGCTGCAGCTTCGTTCATTAAGTCGAAATCGAGATTGTAGTGAATTTCGCAGGAATAAGTTCTGAGAAACGGATTTTTGGCTGTGTGTATATAATAATGATATGTGCGCGACAGGGCACTGAAGCGTGCGTGCATGTCGTCTTCCACCGGTTTCATATCGCTTACGGATATGTCGACGGGCAATATCCGGTTGAGTTTGTAGGCCGTTTGGGCACAGTCCAAGCATTGCCCGTAGTCGAAATGTGCGGTCATGAGGCGCGCGTGAACGCCGGTGTCGGTGCGTCCTGCACCTACCACTGTGATCTCTTGGCGCAGTAGAACAGACAGCGCCCGTTGTAACTCGGCCTGTACCGTATTGCCGTTTGGCTGTATTTGCCATCCGTGATAGTTTGTCCCGTCATAACAGAATGTGATGAAGTATCGCATATATCTTTCTTTATTGTCGAAGCAATCTCTTTTCGCTGTTTATATATGATAAGAGAGATACGAATTCGTATCTCTCTTTGTGATCCCGGTGGGATTCAAACCCACGACCTTCAGAACCGGAATCTGACGCTCTATTCAGCTAAGCTACGGAACCAATTCGGTTGCAAAGGTAGTAATAAAAAAGGATATTGCCTAATTTTTGGACTGATAAATTTATCGCGCGGCGATTTTTCGAATAATGAAGGACTGTGAATGATGCGGGTTAATAATAATGTGTAATATAAATAGTCGATATTGCTTATAGATATGATTAAATTGTTGTGCTATATTTGCAAAGTGTAAGTATTTATACTGGGTGTGCTTACTTTTATTTAAAAAATATAAGGTTTTTGCTTGCGTGTTGACCGAAAAAGGCTTATCTTTGCAAACGAAATGAATTTATTTCGAAAAGAATAATAATAAAAGCATTATAAATAATCATTATGAGTGAATTGATAAAACCTGCCGGTTATAAGGCTTTGATAGATATGAAGCAAACGGAACACGGCATAAAACTGATAAAAGAGTTTTTCCAGCAAAACCTATCAACGGAATTAAGACTGCGTCGTGTCACAGCTCCGCTGTTTGTATTGAAAGGGCTTGGCATCAACGACGACCTGAACGGAGTGGAGCGTGCAGTGTCGTTCCCGATAAAAGACCTTGGCGATGTCGAGGCGGAGGTGGTTCATTCGCTTGCGAAATGGAAGAGATTGTCACTTGCCGAGTATGATATAGAGCCGGGTTACGGCATATATACCGACATGAACGCCATCCGCGCCGATGAGGAGTTAGATAATCTACACTCGCTGTATGTCGACCAGTGGGACTGGGAGGCCGTGATAACGCGGGAGCAGCGCACCGTGGCTTATCTTAAAAATGTAGTGGAACGCATTTATTCGGCTATCCGACGCACGGAATATCTCACTTGTGAGACGTATCCGCAGCTTCGCCCTTTTTTGCCGGAGAATATAACTTTCATTCACAGTGAGGAACTTAGGCAGATGTATCCGGAGCTTTCTCCCAAAGAGCGCGAGGATGAAATATGTCGTAAATACGGTGCAGTATTCGTTATTGGTATAGGCGGAAAACTCGGAGACGGCAAGAAGCACGACGGCCGCGCACCTGATTATGACGACTGGTCTACCGTTGACGAGAACGGACTTGCCGGTCTTAATGGCGACATCCTTATATGGTATCCTGTTCTCGGGCGGTCGTTTGAATTGTCGTCGATGGGTATTCGCGTTGATAAAGAGTCGCTTTTGCGCCAGCTTTCAATTGAGGGCAAGGAGGAACGGGCTTCGCTTTATTTCCATAAGAAACTACTTGACGGCGAACTCCCGTTGAGTATCGGCGGTGGAATAGGGCAGAGCCGTCTGTGCATGGTACTTCTCCAGAAGGCTCATATCGGGGAAATTCAGGCCAGTATATGGCCCGAAGACATGCGTAAGGCTTGCCGGGAGTGGGGCATGCCGCTTATTTAAAGGTAAAAAGGTAAAAAAGCCTGTGGTATGATTTTATACAGATGATATATAAAACTTAACCGCATGGCTTTTTTACTTTTTTACCTTTTTACCTTTTTCCTTTTTTTTCCTTTTTACCTTTAAAAGTTATGCCAGTTCGAGGTTGAGCAGTTTCCGTAGCTTTTCGACGGCCGGATTTTGTCGGCTCATCAGTTCAAATTGTTCTCTGCGGGTAAGCAATTTCTCTTGTTTATGCCGTTCGGCGAGTTTGATGTTAAGTGTTATTCCGCTGTTGTGCAGATATAATTTCAGCGTGTTGACGATGCTGCCGCGTATATTTTGCATTTCGTCGAGTATTATTTGGTTTTCCGCCGTCACCTCGACATTTGGAAATTCTGTTATTAATGGGTTCATGTTCTTCATCCGCGCGGCAATTCCGCTAAACTTCGGAGGCATTCGATTGCACATAGACATCCATTGAAACTCAAGCTCTTGCTGGCTGAATTCCTGATATTCTTCTTTATTTGAAGAATTGGGGTCATCTGTTCCCAGTGTTCCGGGTATTATTTGCATTTTCTTGGGCTTTGCCATTTGTCGCAGATTGTTCCATGAATAGCCCAATGCTCCATTCCCGTTTTTGAGCACGATGCGAGAGTTTGGCTTTATCGCGATGGCGGTATTGCCTGCTTGCCTGCTTGTTGTTTGCTGTTGTGTGTCCGGTATGTTGCCGTTTGATGTATCGAGAGTGTTGTCGGGTTGTGTGTTGCCCGAAATTACCGCTTTGTTTGCGATGTTGTTACTTGTCGTTGTTTTTAATTTCGCAACGTTCGATTGCTTACCGGCGGTGGCCACCTGCGGAGCCTCCGTATGTTTCCGGGGTTGCGAAATAATGTTTTTAAACAGGGTTTTCAGTCTCTTGGGGCCACGCCCCGCGGAAACGGTGTCGTCGGGTTGCGTTATTTGTCCCACTTCTATCAGCGTAAGTTCAACCAGCAGACGCTTGTTGTTGCTCTGTCGGTAGTTTATGTCGCAGTTGTTCATTATCTTCAATGCCCGGTAAAGAAACCTTGTGTCGCATCGTTCGGCCTGTTGCCTGTATTGTTCGCGGCGGTTCTCGCTCACTTCGAGCAGTGAAAGAGTACTTTCGTCCTTGGCCATGAGCACGTTGCGAACGTGCTTTGCGAGTCCGCCGATGAGCAGTCCGCCGTCAAACCCTTTGTTGATGAGACTGTTGAGCAGCACCATTATCTCGCTGATATTGTTTTTCAAGCTAAGGTCCACTATTTTGAAGTAGTTGTCTGAGTCGAGAACATTGAGGTCTTCTATAACCTTCTCGTATGTGATGTCACCCTGACAGAAACTTGCCGCCTGATCGAATATAGACAGAGCATCGCGCATTCCGCCGTCGGCTTTGTCGGCAATGACGGCAAGAGCCTCTTCCTCATATTTTATCCCCTCGCGCTCTGCCACGTTTTTCAGGTGCTCGATAGTGTCTTGAACTGTCATGCGCTCGAAGTCGTATATCTGGCATCTCGACAGAATTGTGGGCAGTATTTTATGCTTTTCGGTTGTGGCGAGCACGAAAATAACATGTGCCGGCGGTTCTTCGAGCGTTTTAAGGAAAGCGTTGAATGCCGCCGTCGACAGCATGTGCACCTCGTCTATGATAAACACCTTGTATTTACCCACTTGCGGCGGTATGCGTGTCTGCTCCATTAATGTCTTGATGTGTTCCACCGAGTTGTTGCTCGCCGCATCGAGTTCGAAAATATTGAAAGAGCGTTGCTCGTTGAATGCCTTGCAACTTTCACATTCGCCGCAAGCCTCACCCTCAGCCGTAGGCGTCATGCAGTTGATGGCTTTCGCGAAGATACGAGCGCAGGTGGTTTTTCCCACTCCTCTCGGTCCGCAGAAAAGATAGGCATGTGCGAGTTTGCCACTCTTCACGGCATTCTTCAATGTCGTGGTGAGTGCTTTCTGGCCCACCACGGTATCGAAAGAGAGCGGCCGGTATTTTCGTGCCGAAACGATATATTCTGCCATAATACTAATTATAATATGTGTATAGATATATGATAATCTGTGTGGCACGCAATTATTCTTCTCTTTGTTGCGTAGCCGCAGTTTACCATGTGCAAAGATAATAATTAAACATCAAAAAATCATCGTTTTGGAGCCGCAAAAGACATTTCGTCTTTTTTTCTTTTTATTTTGTTAAAAACATGATAAGGAATTCTGTCGCGATGTATGAAGGTGAAAAGATAAAAAATGTAAAATTTAAGAGCTGATTGTTAAATGCGAAAGCGCGAAAAATGCTGCAAGATTTTTCTTTGAAGTAGGTTTTATTAACTTAAAATATTTAACAATCAAGATAGTTTATTTAATCTTTATAAACATTTACGAAGTGTTTTCTTTCATTTTTACCCATTTTTGCCTTGCAATAAGGCCGTAATTGCATTGCATTTACGGCCTAACGGGAGTGCAATTAGGCCGTAATTGGAATGCAATTACGGCCTTATTGGAAAACAAAACGATTTTTAGAGAGCTTAAATTTGGCCTGATTTTTCGTAATATTCTTATAAACAAGTATTTACGTGAAGTGCTTCAAAACTCGCGTATTTGCGCCCGCCGAAAAATAATTTTGAAATTTTTAAAATATGAGGCCTGTTTTTGTAAATATAATTCTTAGGATGTTAAATCGAAGCGATGGACAATAGTTAAATAATCTTATGAGCGGAAACTTGCTTTGATGCCGCAAGGAGTTTGCTTGTGCTGTTCTTTGTTTGTGGTGTCGTGCGTGCAATACATTGAACTTACGTTAAATAGAGCCATAAAGGCTGTAAATTCAGAAAAAAAACATTATCTTTGCAAAAGATAGGTTGCATCTCGACAATTTGAAATAAATTTCATTGCACTCGGTTTGCGCTATCTTTGCAAAATTTATGTGACTAAAAAACAATGAAAATCGTCAGGGCAATCTTCGATTATATACGTCGTTCCAATATATTAAAATATGTAGTGGTTTTTGTTTGTGCGATAATTATCATCGGTTTCGCAGACGAGAACAGTGCGTGGAATCACTTTCACAATAAGCAGAAAATAAGCGAGTTGAAAAGTGAGATAGAGCGCTATACGGCTGAATACGAGCGCGATAATGCCCGCATCAGAGAACTTGAGAGCAATCCGAAGTCGATAGAGAAGATAGCGAGAGAGCGCTATTTCATGAAGAAAGACGATGAAGACATTTTCGTGTTAAGTGACGATAACCCCGACGCACAAACTCCAATCAATGAAACAACTGAATAGAATAGAAAATATTATTCTGCTGCTCGGAGCCGCAATGATGCTCACAGGCAGCGTGGCCAGCATATTCTTATGCTCATGGGCACCGTATTTATTTGCGATGGGAGCCATTGCTTTCGTGCTGATGCAGTTGCGTCAGAAATACGAGGGACGTAATCTGGTGATACAACGCCTGCGCCGCATCATGATTTTCAGCGATTTGCTTTTTCTCTCATCTGCTTTGCTGATGTATGCCGGATATGGCAATCCTTTCAAGTTTGACATGCTTACGTATGTTAAATACATACACAATAACTGGGTGGTGACACTTCTTGTCGCAGCCGTATTACAGTTGTATGTGGTTCACAGAATAAGTAAAGAACTGAATAAAGAGGCAAAAAAAATATAAAAGAGAGGGTAAATGTTTTAAATAGCATAAAAAAAATTCCATACGTCGATATATCGTTGTAATTTTGTCGTGGACAAATGAACAAAAAACATTTCTATGAATAAAATACTATATGCGCTGACTGTTGTGGTAATGATGGCATCTTGTGCCGAATCCTATAACGTGCAGGGCTCTTCTTCCATATCGTCGCTCGACGGAAACATGATGTATCTTAAAACCGTTAAGGCCAACGAACTGAAATCTATCGACTCTTGTGATGTGGTGCATGGCCGCTTCCAGCTATCGGGGGTGCTTGATACGGTGCGTATGGCAACGCTGTTCATAGGTGATGAGAGCGTGATGCCGGTAGTGCTCGAAAGCGGGCAGATAACCATTAAGATAGACAATGCCGCGCAGACGGTGAGCGGAACACCGTTGAACGATAAGCTATATCAATTTCTTACAAAGCATAACCAGCTTGACAATCGTATGAGCGAACTGTCACACAGGCAGAGTCAGATGATGCTTGAGGGTATAGAAGAGCATATTATCAATGAGGAACTGTCGCGAGAGGCAGGAAAAATAGCAAAGGAAGAAGACAAACTCGTTACTTCTTTCATCGTGGAAAACTTTGATAACGTGCTCGGTCCCGGTGTGTTCATGATGATGACGAGCGGTTATAGATATCCAATTCTCACTCCGCAGATAGAGGATATCATGAGCAAAGCCACTGACAAGTTTAAAAACGACCCCTACGTGAAAGACTATTATCAGACAGCTACGGACAATGAAAACCGCATGCAAGGACTCGACCCGGACAATGACATGTCGGAACAGGTGCAGGGTGGCGGGCAGACGGAGCAAGAACTGTTGACCGACTCGGTGGAGGCAGTAGGCCTGTCTGGTGACATACAGTGATAAACGACAATGAGAATATTAATAAAAAATGCGGTAATCGTCAATGACAACAAGACTTTTAACGGGTCGATAACAATTCAAGACGATTACATATTACAAGTAAATGAAGAACAACAACAGCCCGATGCACCTGTCGACAGAACGATAGACGCATCGGGTTGTATCGTTATTCCCGGCGTTATCGACACTCATGTGCATTTCCGCCAGCCGGGTTTGACGGCCAAAGCCGACATCGACAGTGAGAGTAAGGCTGCTGCCGCGGGTGGAGTGACTACATATTTTGACATGCCGAACACCGTTCCGCAGACGACAACGCTCGAAACCCTCGATGAGAAGTTTGAAATCGCGGCCCGGAACAGTCACGTCAACTACTCTTTCTTTTTCGGAGCGACAAACGACAATCTGTCGCTTTTCGACCGTCTCGACCCGCACCGCATACCGGGAATAAAACTGTTTATGGGCTCTTCGACGGGAAACATGCTGGTAGACAGTGGCAACGCGCTTGAAAAAATATTTCAATCGGCACGCATGCCGCTCATGACACACTGCGAAGACACTGCTGTGATAGAACGAAACATGGCGCATGCACGGCAGGCAGACGGCCGTTTCCCGGATGTATCGCTCCATCCTGTAATACGTTCGGCCGAGGCATGCTACCGGAGTACTGCACTCGCGGTGTCGCTGGCACGCAAGTTCGGTGCCCGTTTGCATGTGGCTCATCTCACGACGGCGCGAGAACTCGACCTGTTTTCAGCCGAAGCGAACATCACCGCCGAGGCCGTAGTGGGGCATTTGCTCTTCTCTGACAATGATTATTCACGCTTGGGGGCACGCATAAAAGTAAATCCTGCCATTAAAACCGTTGGCGACAGAGACGCGTTGCGGCGTGCGCTTGTCGACGGCAGAATATATACCGTGGCCACAGACCATGCCCCGCATCTGCCGAAAGATAAGGAAGGCGGGTGCGACAAGGCTGCTTCCGGTATGCCGATGATACAGTTCTCGCTTCCGGCAATGCTGTCGCTTGCCGATGCCGGCGTGCTTTCGCGCGAGCGGTTGGTAGAACTTATGTGCCACAATCCGGCCCGGTTGTTTGACATTCGCGACCGTGGTTTCATCCGGCCGGGGTATAAAGCCGACATAACAATCGTTCGGCGAGCCCCGATGACAGTCACCGACGATATCATAGAGAGCAAATGCGGGTGGAGCCCGGTGAGCGGTATGACGTTCGGGTGGCGTGTGGAAACAACGCTGTGTAACGGCGTTCCGGTGTACGAAAACGGCAAAGTGGACTGCGGGTATATTGGTGAGGCTGTCGATTTCAGATGAATGTAAATATCGAATTTCATGTAAATAAACCGTGGCAAGGCATATAATAAACTATGAGATAGGCGAACTCGTACCCTATATCAATTGGTCTTATTTCTATTTTGCATGGCAACTGTGCGACCGCGACGAGCAAGCCCGTGTGAGAAAAGAGGCCGAATTGGTGCTGAAAGAGCTTGACGGGCATTACCGTGTACATTCAGTCGTTCTTATATCCGATGCCGTAAGTGACGGTGATGATATAATTGTCAATGGCGTACGCATACCGATGCTTCGTCAACAGCAGCCCGACGGCACAACGGGATGTTGCATGTGTCTTGCCGATTTCGTGCGTCCGGCCTCGTCAGGAAAGCAAGATCGTATCGGAGTATTTGCCGTTACGGCAGATATCGGGCTTGAAAAAGACTTTGAGCACGATGCCTACATGAAGATGATGACACAGCTTTTGGCCGACAGACTGGCCGAAGCCGGAGCCGAAAAACTGCACGAACAGGTGAGGAAACGGCTGTGGGGATATGCTCCCGACGAGCATCTGACGATGCAAGAAATGCACGCTGAGCGCTTTACGGGCATCCGTCCGGCCGTGGGATATCCGTCTTTGCCCGATACAGGGATAAATTTTGTTATCTCAGACCTCATCGCAATGTCCGAGATTGGCATCAGACTGACCGGTAGCGGAGCTATGAAGCCGCACGCAAGTGTGTCGGGATTTATGCTGGCACATCCAGCCGCGAGTTATTTTTCCGTGGGAAAGATAGGCGAAGATCAGTTGCGGGATTACTCGAAACGTCGCGGAGTGCCGGTTAATGTCATGCGAAAGTATCTCGCGGTCAACTTGTATTGATAATAAAACGACAGTAAACGAAACAATAGAAAGCGATAATTATACATGATAACGAGAATAATAATACCGTTGTTGGTAATGATTTTATTGCCCGACGCATACATATATATGCGTCATATACGCGCCAAGGCGCGCTTGTCGTTGCGCTTGTTGTGGTGGTTGCCGTCGTTGCTGCTTGCCATTTTTACCGTCGGCATCGGCTGTTCGCGTGATTTTGCTCCGAAAGACAATACCATACTAAACTCATATCTTTTTCTTTTCGGACTTTTTGTTGTGCCGAAATTGGTTTTCGCCATATTCTCATTGGTGGGACATGGGGTGAAAATAGTTTTCCATACGCGCCGCAATTATGGAGCCTTTGCCGGTGGCACTCTTGCTGTCTGCTGCCTGTATGTATTGTTTTATGGCATCTTTATCGGTTTCGGAAAGCTCGATGTACGTCACGAAGACTACTATTCAGAAACACTGCCGGCATTGTTTGACGGTTATCGTATAGTGCATTTTTCAGATGCGCATGTGGGTACTTACGGCCGCTCGTATGCCAAAATGCTGAGTCGTGCGGTTGACAGCATGAATGCGCAACATCCGGATTTGATTGTGTTCACGGGCGATTTGCAGAATATGCGTCCCGACGAGATACGTCCGCATGTATCTGTTCTCGGTCGGTTGAAAGCCTCTGATGGGGTCTTTTCCGTGTTGGGAAATCATGATTATGCCGATTATATATCTGCTTCTGCCGATGTCAAAGCTGCCAACGAGCGTGAAACGGTACTGTTGCAAGGCTGTATGGGGTGGACATTGCTCAGAAACGAGAATAGGGTGATACGTCGCGGAGCCGACAGCATTGTCATTTCAGGAATGGAAAACGATGGCGACGGCCGTCTCTATTCGAGGCGGGGAAATATCTGCAAGACTCTTGCCGGAGTGTCAGACAGTGCTTTTGTCGTGATGCTTGAGCACGATCCCACATCGTGGCGCAACCGTATTTTGCCGTATTCCAATGCCGCCCTGACGCTCTGCGGGCACACTCATGCCATGCAGTTTGAACTGTTTGGCTGGTCGCCGGTGGCATTCAAATATTCGGAGTGGGGCGGAATGTATCACGAAGGGTCCCGTGCCGTCAACGTAAGTACCGGTCTTGGTGGTTTCATACCGTTCCGTTTCGGGGTGCCGGGCGAGATTGTTGTCATCACATTACATAGAGGAACAAAACCAATTATATCAAAATAACACAGAGATGAAATATTTATATCGTGTTTTTCAGTTGTTTGTATCAATACCGATCGCACTTGCCTCGACTGTCATGACATCTGTAATTGTCATCGTGGGATGCACCATTGGCAATGGACATTTTTGGGGATACTATCCCGGGAAATGGTGGTCAAAACTCATGATACGCATATTCCTGCTACCGGTAACGGTGGAAGGGCGTGAAAACATAGAGCCGGGACAGTCGTATGTATTTGTGTCAAACCATCAGGGAGCATTTGACATATTTCTGATTTACGGTTATCTCGGACGTAATTTCAAGTGGATGATGAAACGAGAACTGGCCAAACTGCCTTTTGTGGGCTATGCCTGCCGTAAAGCCCGTTTTATTTTTGTGGACAAACGCAATGCCGGTAAAGTGCGCGAGACGTATGAAATGGCACGCGACACGCTTAAAAGCGGCATGAGCCTTGTTGTGTTTCCGGAGGGTGCACGCACGTATACCGGCCAAATGCGAGACTTCAAGAAAGGCGCATTTGCGCTTGCCGACGAATTGCAACTGCCTATTGTGCCGTTGACAATCAACGGCTCGTTTCGTGTGATGCCCCGGATGAGAGATTGGCATTGGGTGGTGTGGAGCCCGTTGCGCCTCACAATTCACCAACCTATATACCCTGTGGGTAAGGGAATTGAGAATGTCTTGGCTACGATGCGACAGAGCTTTGATTCGGTGGTGAGTGCTCTCAATTCGTAATGAAGAGAATATGCAGAAGTAAAAAAGGCGGAAGAAACAATGTTCTTACGCCTTTTTATTATTATAATAAAGTAAAAATGAAATCCGTTCTCATATCCGCCAGCAAAAATATTTGCTGTGAAGACCGTTTGGTTTTGCTGCTTAATTCTTTATCCGGGGGTATTTCCTCGTCCATCCATCCCATCTGAGGCGCATGACTCCAAAGAAAGCCTCGCCGAAAATGCCGCCGCTCATCTTCGACACTCCTTCGCGCCGATTGACGAATATTACGGGAACTTCTTTTATTTTAAATCCAATCTTATAGGCTGTGAATTTCATTTCTATCTGGAAAGCGTAACCCTTGAAGCGTATTTTGTCGAGTTCTATTGTTGCAAGCACCTTGCGTTTATAGCATTTAAAGCCTGCTGTGGTGTCGTTTACTTTGAAGCCGGTGACAATTCGCACGTATTTTGAGGCGAAATAGCTCATCAGTACACGTCCGATTGGCCAGTTTACAACGTTTACTCCACTTACGTATCGCGAGCCGATGGCTACATCGTATCCATCATCGTGGCAGGCAGCATAAAGTCGTGGCAAGTCGTTCGGATCGTGACTGAAATCGGCATCCATCTCAAAAATGTAGTCATATCCGTGTTCCAGTGCCCATTTAAAACCGGTGATGTATGCCGTTCCGAGGCCCAATTTACCGCTTCGCTCTATTATGAACAGCCTGTCGGCGAATTCGGAGCCTATCATCCTATGTACAATTGCGGCCGTGCCGTCGGGTGAGCCGTCATCGATTACGAGTATGTGAAAGCACTTGTCAAGCGCAAAAACGGCGCGGACAATTTTCTCGATGTTCTCTTTCTCATTGTATGTGGGTATTATTACAATACTGTCGCTACTGTTCATGATGCTTTCTTTTATTGATTTTGTGATTTTGTCGAACCACATCTATTTTATGCAAAGATAATGCAAAGCCGCTTAACAGCCAAAGAATAATTGCCTTATTCTGCTTTATTTATTTAAATTTTGCAGTCGACACAACACCTTGCATAATATTTTTCTATTCTGTCACTTCCCGATGCAGAAATTAGAAAATATTGATTCCAATGTATCTTCCGTTCTTATAGCATCACCGATGATTTCGTTCAGGCAATGAATGCATTGGCGCAGGTCTTCGCTTAGTAAGTCGCTGCCGATGTTTTGTTTGATGCCATTTATCAGATTGGTCATATTTTGATGAGCAGAGAACAAGGCATTATAATGGCGTATGCTTGTTACAATGACATCATTTTCTTTTATTTCCGGGATGTTTGCGGCATCATATATTATGGATTTTAGCTCCGATATGTTTGTTCCTTGCTTTGCGCTTATGTCAATTATGGAACTGTTGTTTATTGAAAAAAGTTCTGTTTTTTCTTTTAGGGTCGCAATCTGTTGCTCGACATCTTTTATGGTGTCTGTCTTGTTCAGTGCGATGATTGTTCTTTTCCCTCCCATTTTGGGCTTAATGTCGATTATATCATTGTCGGAGGGGGTGTTATCCGTCACCCAGATGATTATCGAAGCTTCTTCGATTTTTTTGAAAGTTCGTTCTATTCCGAGACTTTCAATCTCATCTGTTGTCTTTCTTATTCCGGCAGTATCAATAAATCTGAATGTCACTCCGTTGATATCCATTGTGTCTTCGATAACGTCTCGTGTCGTTCCGTGAATGTTGCTGACAATGGCTTTGTCGTCTTCCAGCAATTGATTTAGCAGAGTGCTTTTGCCAACATTCGTTTTTCCGATAATGGCAACAGGGATACCGCGTTTTATCGCTTGCCCTGTTTTGAACGACTTTAACAGATACGATATCCGTTCTTCTATTTTTTCGGCGAGGCTTAGCAGTTCGTCGTAGTTGGCAAATTCCAATTCTTCGTGATCGCTGAAATCGAGTCCGAGTTCTATCAGCGATGTAATGTGTATTAGTTGTTGCCGTAACGATTGCAGTTCGACGGAGAATTTTCCCCGTAGTTGGTTTATGGCCATTTTGTGTGTGGCCTTATTTGTCGACGCGATAAGGTCTGCTACAGCTTCCGCCTGACTCAGATCCATTTTCCCGTTCATGAAAGCCCGCAGAGTGTATTCGCCCGGCGTGGCCTGTCTGCATCCCGATTCTATTAGGAGGTTCAGTATCCTGTTGGCAATGTAAGTGGAATTGTGGAATGATATTTCGGTGCTGTTTTCGCCGGTATAAGAATGGGGGGCATGAAAGATACTTACCAAAACCTCGTCTATTACTTCCGTTTTATCGTATATTTTCCCGTAGGCCAGTGTATACGGATTGCGGTTTTTCAACGGGATGTTATCTTTGGGTGCAAAGATTTTGTCGGTGATATTGATGGCGTCTATTCCGGAAACTCTTATTATTCCCAGCGCTCCACCTTGTGCTGTGGCTATTGCGCAAATAGTGCTTTCTGCTTCCATTCTTGTTTTTTGTCACTAACTGTAAATGCTTTCAGATACGTTCAAGTACTGTTTTAATGAGATTGTCTATACTGTTCTTATATGTGGAGTTTGCTTCTTTTGCTCTTCTGTTTGCTATAACCATGCAGCAGGTCATGGCCTTGTGTCCCATGAGGGCGGCTAATCCTGCCAAAGCAGAACTTTCCATCTCGAAGTTTGTTATCCGATACCCGTTGTGTTCAAAGCTCTCCACTTTCTTGTTCTGCTCCGGGTCTGCGAGAGGTATGCGCAGTTCTCGTCCTTGCGGTCCGAAAAATCCTCCGCATGCTATTGTCACGCCCCGTACCATATCGTTGCCCGCAATTCTCTCTATGAGTTCTTTGTCGCCGTCTATCACGTATGGAGAGCCGAGTAGTGGGTTCCAGTTCATGTGTTTTTTGAATTGTTCCTCAAACTCAATGTCGCAAACATCGTTACGTCCGGCGTAGAAATTCAGCAGTCCGTCAAATCCGATACTCTTTTCCGTGGCGATGAAAGTTCCTATCGGCGTATACGGTTGCAGTCCGCCGCACGTACCTATGCGAACGAACGACAATTCTCTGTGTGTGTCTTTTTCCGTGCGTGTGTTGAAATCGATGTTGGCCAGTGCGTCGATTTCATTTATCACAATATCGATATTGTCGCATCCGATGCCCGTGCTTTGCACCGTAATTCGTTTTCCGTTGAATGTTCCCGTGACGGTGCGGAATTCTCTGTTTCCCGTTTCGCATTCTCTTTCATCGAAGTGTGATGCGACCAATTCCACGCGTCCCGGGTCTCCAACGAGTATAACCTTGTCTGCGAGTTGTTCAGGTTTCAGGTGCAAGTGGAATATACTCCCGTCTTGATTGATAATCAGTTCTGATTCTGCAAAATACTTTTTCATGATTTGTTATGGTTTAAAAGGTTGTTTTCTGTGTTTCTAATCTCTTTTTCAATCTTTTTTATATTCATTTCAAGTGCTTCGTATTGTTGTTCGCTTTTCAGTATTTCGCTTTTCAATATCGTTTTTTCTTGCGGATTAGCCGTGGCATAATAAGCCCGTGCTTTTTCGAGAGTTTTTTCGATATTCGCCAGCTGTTCTTTCTGTTCCGTCAACAGCTTGTATTTGTTTATGTTGTCTTTGGAGCGGAAATCCGTGATTTTATCATATACAGTGTTGTCGTTAATTACGAAGCGCATACCTGCTTTTCCTTTTTGCGTTCCTTTTTTCTTTATGGATGCCAGTCGGTTCAATGCTTTCTTTCTTTCCGTGCCGTCTTTCCATGTATTTGATATTTTGGATATGTTGGCAAATCCTTTCAGTTCTTCCGTCGAGAATTTTTCAGCGGGATAAGTTTGGCGTGTTTCGGATGGGATGAATATATATATGCACACTTTGCCGTTTGTCTGGTTCCTGTCTGTTACAAACCATCCGATATTGTTCAATTCATCTATGGCAAACATATAGTCGTTTGCTTCCGAATTAAACGGCATGCCGATGTTCTCTGGCTCGAGAAAAACGCCCTCGTCAGAGTCAAATCTCGTGGCGAAAATATCCCAACCACCGATACTCTCTTCTCCTTTTGCCGAAAAATACAGAGTCGTTCCGTCGGCCATTATAAAAGGGTAGTTGAGCTGTTCCAATGCTTTTTCCTTGTACAGTCCTTTTAGCGGAGTCGGCTCTGTCCAGTTGCCGTCCAATTTGTCGCATGTATATAATTTCATGTCTCCCTGATCTTCTTCGATGGAAAAATAGCATTTGTTTTCCATCTCATTGACGTGTACGAACGAATTTGGTTGCGAATCGGAACCTTTAAAGAACTCATCGTATGTATACAGGCTTCCCACTTCGGGGCTTAGCTTGTATTTGCTTAGAAAAATATCCTTATCGATGACAATACTGTCAATGAATATGATGTCTTGTGTAGATACAATCATGCGCTCTATTCTCGGGTCGGTGCCTGTTTTCGTTTTCGAAGCGGATTTTGCACGTTTCGAGTTAGGCTGTGCCGATATGCAAAACGGTATTGCCAACAGTATGGTAAGCAGAATAATACTTTTCTTCATTTCTTTCTTTGATTTTACAAACAAAGATAATGAAAAGATTTTTATCCAGAGTTGTATTAATAATATTTAACCAGATTCGTTCGTGTTGTTTTATCGCGATAGCTTCAGTGGATAGAGCAGACATCCGTCTGCCATCACTTTGTCGCGTATTTAACAATTTGTCCGACTTTGGTTAAATATATGTAAATAAAATGTAATGATTTATTGTGTTAACGTCGCTGAGAATGCCCGTCGTCTGAAAAAAAAGTTCCGAGCTCGCAAATAAGCGAATTATGAAGCACTTTATATAAGCTGTTGTATGTCAAATGATTACGATAATTTTTGCCGTTTTTCATTGCCTTGAAGATCGTCCTGTTTTCCAATTAGGCCGTAATTGCATTCCAATTACGGCCTAATTGCACTCCCGTTAGGCCGTAAACGCAGTGCAATTACGGCCTTATTGTAAGGCGGAAATGTACGAAAAGAAGAAAAGATTAACATGAAATTGTTTACAAATATTAAATAACCGCCTTTTAGGTTAAATATTTTAAGTTAATAAAACCTACTTCGTGAAAATGTTTTGTATCGACTTTTTACTTCTCGTTTGCATATTTTTAGTTAAAAGCAAAACAGGTATGTTAAATAATAAATACCCGGGGCACAATAGCATTGTTAACACATATGTAATATCTTTTGAATATTCTGTTGTCGTATAATTATTTATTACAGTCTTTTTGCTTTTATGATAAAAAAATCGTATCTTTGCCAAATATAGTGCTACCATGAATATGACGTAAGCGATTTGATGTAGAACTTGTCGGGTGGTTGAAACTATCTTAATTAATCTGAGAATAAAAGAAAAATTATCTAAACAGTGTTATGTATGGCTGATGTCAATGTAAATGATTTGGAACGGACATTGAATGTCGAGAAGACTTTGCGTCCCGAGACGCCGGACCGACCGGCAATGAATACCGAAACTCCTCGGTATAATTCGGCAATGAATGCAGCCGGGAGTTCGGTATGTCCTGTTTGCGGCGCATTGATAGATGCCGATGCCGATTATTGCGAGGCATGTCAGAACTATATACGTAAAGATGTCTGTTCGTTTTGTGGTGCCCACTTGGATGCCGCCGCATCTTTTTGCCCCGAGTGCGGCAATCCTCGCGGAGGCATAACATGCCCTTCCTGTCACAGCTTGAATAATTTTTCTTTTTGCAAGCAGTGCGGAACGCCGCTCACCGACGAGGCCCGTGCCCTGTTTGCGAGCATGCGCGAGGCATCGGATTATAAAGAGCTGGAGCTTTTGAGCCGGCAATTGTCCGAGTTGGACAATATCATTCCCTACGACTCGGAAGATGAGGCATTGAAAGATGCCGAGACAGAGAACCTGCGTGTAAGGGTATTGGAGTTGCTCGCGAAAGACAAAGGAATAGAAAATCCGACGATAGAGAGACATACCTCGCGGCGAATGTCGGCCGAGGAGTTGAAAGAGGCAAAGCGAAGCAGAGCAGGCATGGTGGCCAAAGCGTTGGAGCGTATGGCACTCAGACCGATGCCGTCTCCCGTAAAAGCGCGCAACTATGTTATGGCTACGAAGCCAGTGGGCGTGAAGGTGGCATGGCAATGCAATTACAAGCACGCTCTGCACAGCAGTCCCTGCGGATGTGCCAAACCGCACCTTGGCGGGAAATGGGTTGTGCTGGGATATAACAATAACGAACAGATAAAGGATGATATAAATGATAAATGACGATATAACAATGCGTCTTGACGCCAATTCCGGCAAGGATGCGCGTCCGGGTCAAAGCAACGGTGATTTATTTCGCACTTTGGCTGTGAGTTCCGGCACAGACACTACCGGTGTGAGTGACGAGGAATTCGTTTTGCGCGGCGTGAAATACGTAAAGATACGTACTCTTAGCGACAGCTCGGGAGAGGCTCAGGTTTTTCTCGTGAGCAATAATGACAAAGAGTATGTATTGAAGTTGTATTATCCCGATATCGATATAAAGCTGGAAACGCTTAAAGTTATTTTAAATATAGATTTTGACATGATAGTCAAAATCCATGATTTCGGGTATTTGTATATCGACGGAAAAAAACGCTGTTACGAATTGATGGAATATCTCCGTGGCGGAACTTTGGCCGAAGTGAACATAAACGGAGACATAAACATGTTTCGGCGCGTGGCTTTGCAAGCTGCCGCGGCTTTGGCCTGCTGCCACAGTAACGGTGTGATACATAAAGACATAAAGCCGTCTAACTTCTTTTTCCGTGATGCGGCGCATACAGAACTGGCACTCGGAGATTTCGGAATATCGTCTATAATAACCAAAGAAGGCTTTTTGCATTGCACAAACCAAGCCCGTACGCCCCTTTATGCAGCTCCGGAGATGTATAACGATGTGATAGACGGGACTGTGGAAATTTCAACGGCGGCGGATTATTACTCTCTCGGTATAACACTGTTGAGTCTTTGGGTCAACATGAAAAATCTGGATACGGACGAGAGAATGATAATCCGACGCAAAAAAGAGGGGCGCATAGCCGGAATATCCGAACTTCCCGAACGGGTGAAAATTATAGTCCAAGGATTGACAGCCGTAAATACCGAGTCGCGCTGGGCATACAAGGAAGTTGAACAATGGTTCTTGGGAGAGACACCCAAAATCGATATATCGTCGCCGTATCTCAAGTACGGTTCGTTTGTTGTAGACCCGGACAAAAATTTGGTGGCAGACAATGTAGGCGAGTTAATCCCGATGTTGCTCGACAATGAGCGCGTGGCTTGCAATTATCTGTATGGCGGTCAGTTGAAAGAATGGTTCGAGCGTAGCGGAAACACGAAAGTAAGCGTCGCGTTGGACGATATCGTAAAGCACAAGTATCCTACCGACCAAATGGCCGGACTAATGGTTGCCGTATACACCATGGACTCGACATATCCTTATCGTGACATACACGGTAATTTATGCACCACAATTCATGATATAGCGACATCGTTGTTGAATTATGCCGATGAATATATTGTATCTTTAAAAGACTTCAAAAACAACTTTTGGCTATATTTGGAAACTCACACACTGTTGGATATAGGCAGGTTGCAGAGTTATATCCAGATGGGTAGTGAACTTGCCGACGGGTATAAGGCTTTGAAAAGAATTGTATATGAGATAGACCCCGACATGCCGTTCTTTGAGTCTTACCGGTCATCGACAATATCCGAAATTATACGATGTTTTGCATACGAGAACCTTACGGAAGACGATTGGCATAGCATAACCGACGGCAGATTGCTGTCGTGGATGTATCGTCATGCAGACGTTGTCACGTGCGAGACTCTTCGGGAGATAACCATGGGTCAGTCTTATTCTAAGGATTTGGTATATAAAGTCTTTTACAGCATAGACAGCGATGTGGCTTACGACCTCAAAGAAGCAGATACACCGCAGAAGATCGGCGAGTTGCTGAATGAGCAGCTGTTATGCAGTCAGAATATAGGAGAGGAGGAGTTTGAACTTCGGATAAACGAGTTTTCTGCCCCGGACGGACGTTTTATGTACTATGCCAAGTTGCATGGTTGGGTTGAATATATGGATGAGGCCAAGCGTTGTTTTGATATAAACAGCGAAGAGAATAAGCGGCGCATTTGCTTGTACGACTTGCACACGGCTGCATATCGGATGTGTCGCATATTGGATGTGAATCCGGCTTATTGTATTTCCGAAGACATAATACTTACCGATGGATTGAACCTTGACAATAAATACAGGTCTGAGATAAGGAGTGAGATACGTTCCGGTGTCTTTAAACAGTGGTTGTCTGTATTTTATCACGAGGATCCTTATAAGGATTTCAGCGAGGCTTACAGTTATGAGAGGACTGTTGAAGAGTGGATAAATGTTCTCGGATTCTTTGATGCGCAAAACGTTTATTACAAAAGATTTATGCAGGCCCAGAAAGAACGTGATGACAAGTATAATGAATTAAAAGACGAGCAATCCAAGTTGGAACTGCACGAAACCCTGTGGCGTATGGCATTTTACGGAATATGCGGAATATGGCTGTTTCTTGTCGTCGTCTTTGGTGTAGGCGATAAGGATTATGTGCTAAATCATTATTGGCTGACAATAGGAATGCCTGTGGGAATAACTTCGGCATTGATAGTGGGGGTGAAATTGTTTTTTAAGGGATACGGTCTGTTTTTGTCTTTGATATTTGGTGTGCTGGGATTACTGTCTGTATTGATACCGGTATCGTTATTGAAATGTATAGAGAATAGTATGCCGGTATTGTTCACTCCTGTGATAGTGGTGTTGACATTTGTTTATATGGCAATATGCCATTATACCGACTCTCGTAAGGTGGTAAAGGAAACTAATAAGCTATCAAAAGAATTGTTGGAGGATGATGTAAACACGCGATTGGTAGAGCCGTTGTATTATGCGTTGAAATTGAAGTCGTATAAATTTATAGGCTCCAAATTCGGGGTGTTGGATGAAATACGGAGTAACATCCGTACTGTATCGGGTGAGCGGGTGTTCCATTATTTGCTATGGAGCCTCATGGGATTGCTGCTTGTCTTGGAAATGACAGTCTATCATCCCAATCTACTTGGTGTTAATCCTCCTTTCGCCGATAGTGGAAAAGTAAATCCTGTAAAGGTGATAAATCAAATAAAGCATTAAGCATATAGTGGCTCTGACATGAACTGTAAATACTGTAATAAAGAAAATCGTGATATAGCAAAGTATTGCAAATGGTGTGGCAAACCGTTTGCCGAGCGCGATTTGCTTGATGAAATCGTAGGTTTGGACGAACTGAAGCAACAACTCAAATCTGTTGTCGACACATATACATATTTGCACTCGCGAAAGGATATTAATAATGTAAAGCTGAGCGTGAATGCTATTGTCATGGGAGAGACCGGAACGGGAAAGACCATGCTCTCTGCGATAATACGCGACTACTTCTATCAACATAAGATAATAAACAAGCCGAAGTTGACGGTTGTCGACGCGGTAGACTATCAGCGGTTTGTTGATAAGTGGGACGACAATGTAAAGAAGTCGCGCGGTGGAATACTTTTCTTTGATAATGTGCAGAAGTTATTGCCGGACAGATATGCCAATCAGGTAAATCCGCTTGACAAGTTGTTTGTGGAAATGGAGCATTGGAACGATGATCCCATTGTTTTTATATCCGGATTGAGCAAGGGATTGGATGAGTTTTTGATAAACAATCCTGCAATAGCCAATAGATTTAAATATCGTTTTCAACTTCCAACGCCGGGGTATAAGGAATTGTATGAGATATGTCGCAGGGTGTTGCAGAAGAAATACGGTATAACCGATTATTCGTCAGAGGCGGAAGTAAGGCTGCAAAACTTTTTCAAATATAGCGTAAAGACAAAGGATGAGAGTTTCGGATATGCACATTTGGCAGTAAAGACGGCAGAAGATATATTTACATCTTTTATAACAAGAGGAGTAAATGCGACGCGAGTGGAACAGGATGATATTCGCGGATATGTGCCGGAGGAAAAGAGCTTGGAAGATATTCTGGCAGACATGGATTCTTATATCGGTATGCAGGAAGTGAAGCGTGCAGTCAGGGAAATTGCGTATTCGGTAAAGAATAGTTCGGAACGCATCGAGCGAGGGCTGGGCGAGCAGAGCAAGATGGGGATGCACATAGTTCTGACCGGTAATCCCGGAACCGGTAAAACAACGATAGCGCGCAAATTGGGTGAGATATTGGCTTCCATCGGTTATCTTGATAGCGGGCATGTAGTGGAAACGGATCGCTCCGGCATGATAAGTCCGTATCAAGGCGAGACTCCGAAGCTGGTAGACAGATTGTGTGACAAGGCATTGGGAGGAATTCTTTTCATTGATGAGGCCTATGCGTTGGCGCCTTTAAGCAGTTCGGGAGAAAATGACAGCCAAGGCACGCAAGCGTTGGAAAAACTTATGAAGCGAATGGAGGACGACCGGAATAAGTTTGTTGTTATCGTGGCCGGATACAGGATGGAAATGGATAACTTGTTTCGTGTCAATCCCGGATTTAGGAGCAGGTTTAATTATTTCATCAATATTGAAGATTATACTCCCGATGAGTTGTTCCGGATATTGCTTACGTTTGCGAAAGAGAAAAAGTATATCTTTTCCGAAGAGGCAGAACGGCTGACGCAGAAGAAAATAAACGAAATGCACGACCAAAAGGACAAGGATTTCGCAAATGGCAGAAGTATGCGTCTTTTGTTCGATTCTATTTGTAAAAATCAAGCGCAGCGTTTGGAATGTTCAGATTTGCAGATGCTTACTAACGAGCAGTTAATGACAATAGAAGCCGCCGATATACCTTACGAGAAACCTAAAACGATTGATTTCAGCGAATGCTTAAAACAATTTGACGGATTGGTGGGATTGCAATCAGTGAAAACCGAAGTTTCCAATCTTGCGTCTTTCCTTAATCTGCAAGTAAAGCGTGGCGAGACAAAAACATTCCAAGGAAAGCATTATGTCTTTACCGGAAGTCCCGGTACGGGTAAAACTACCGTGGCACGAATTATGGCGGATGTTTTTAGAACGTTGGGAATATTGTCGAGAGGACAGCTCGTAGAGGCAGACAGGAGCAAGCTTGTTGCCGGATACAGCGGACAGACGGCTATAAAGACAAACCAATTGATTGATTCGGCCATTGGTGGAGTGCTGTTTATCGATGAGGCCTATACATTAAAGTCGGGCGATAACGATTCGTTCGGTAGCGAAGCCATTGATACATTGTTGAAGCGCTTGGAAGACGATCGCGGAAAGTTCGTTTGCATTGTGGCTGGGTATACGGATCAGATGCACGACTTCATTAATTCAAATCCGGGATTGAAGAGCCGTTTTACACAGACGATACATTTTGATGATTATACTCCCGATGAATTAAAGGATATATTCATGAAAATGAGTGAGGCCAAGAAATTCATGTTGGATAATGAAGTGGAATCGTCTGTGAAGAGAGTATTTGAGCAACTGTATCTCAGACGTGACAAGAACTTCGGAAATGCCCGTGAAGTTCGTCGCATATTTGACGAGACAGTGGAGAGGCAAAGCCGCCGTCTGATGTCTAATATCGGAAGCTCGGACTTCAAAGAAGACGACATGTATCGCATCATACCGGAAGATTTGCCAATATCCCGGCAGACAGAAGCCCGCTCGTTGGATGAAGTGCTTAATGAGTTGGACCAGTTTATAGGTATGCGTTCCGTTAAGAATATGATACGGCGTCTGGCAGTGCAAAGCATGTTCATGAAGCAACGTTCGGCAAATGGCGTAGGAAAGGTGCAGCAGATGTCTTTAAATTTCATATTAACGGGAAATCCCGGAACGGGCAAGACAACCATTGCGAGAAAGATGGGTGAGATATTGCAAAGCATGGAAATATTGCCGTCTTCAAATGTTATTGAAGTCAGTCGTGCGCAACTTGTGGGTAAGTACATGGGAGAGACTCCTAAGATAGTAAACAACGTATGCGATAAAGCACTTGGTGGTGTCTTGTTCATAGATGAGGCTTACACATTAAGTGGAGAAAACGATACTTATGGAAAGGAAGCGATAGACACACTCATGAAACGAATGGAAGACGATAGAGGCAAGTTTGTCGTTATCGCAACCGGCTATAAAGAACTTATGGATGAATTCCTTGCTGTTAACAGTGGCTTGGCAGCGCGCTTTACTCACCGCATGCACATTGATGATTATGATGAGAATGAACTTCTTGCCATATTTAAGCAGATGGCAACCAAAGAACAATACATATTGACATCAACGGCTGAGTTTAAGTTAATGGATTTGATTTTCCACAAGGTGACAAATAAGGATAATTCATTTGGGAATGCCCGTGAGATGCGCAATCTATTTGACGCGACAATCCAGCAGTTGTCTTTACGTGTATCAACATTGCCTCCATCTCAGGTTACCGAGGAAACTTATCGGTTGATAACACAGGATGATATACCGAGTATTAATATATAATCGTAGAAAACAGAATAAACGCTATATTTATGATAGTATGTCCGAATTGCGAAATGGAAATAGACGATGATTCGCTTTATTGTGATCAATGTGGCCAAAAACTTTTGTTTTGTGGGTCATGTGGTCGTGTAGGAACAGGAAAGCGTTGTATATATTGTGGAGGATTGATGAGTGATAATTCCGATAAAGGAGTAGAAGACCGTCAATCTCCGGATTTGGTATTGTCAAATGTGCAACAAGGTATCCGTATAACTATGTCAAACGGTGACATAATAGGCCGTAGGGTGGGTGAGCATAAGCATTTGTTCGAGAATAATCGGTTTGTTTCGGGACAACACGCACAGTTCATTTATTCGTCGGCTGACGGGTGGGGCGTTGTGGATAAGAACTCATCAAACGGAACAATGGTAAATGGAATAAAACTGTTGCCGGAGAAATTACAGACATTAAAAGATGGTGATACTTTGATGATAGCTAATCTAAGTTTGAAAGTAAATATACAATGAGAGGTATAAAGATATCTGCATCATGCCACATTGGTAATATAAGGGATTATAATGATGATATGATTCTTGTTGTCGACAAGTACATACGGGATGACAGGCTCAATATGGACATATCATTGCCGGATACCAATCGGTTTGTCGTAGCTTTGGCAGATGGCTTGGGCGGCTATCATGCAGGAGACGTGGCGAGTGCGGAAACATTATCCAATTTGAAATATTTCATCAGCGACCTGCCGTGCTTCTTGTCGGCAGACCGATTAAAAGAATTGCTGAATGATTGGCTGTATTCGATAAACAAGGTCATATCTTCTCAGGGGTATGTAAATCCGCAGCTATCAAATATGGGCACGACATTGGTTGGTATAATACGTTATGAGGATAAATTCTTTTGGATAAATTGTGGAGACAGCCGTCTATATCGTTTGCGGAATAAAAGTATAATGCAAATAACCAAAGACCATTCCAATTCGTCCATGAACGGGAATGAAAGAATAAAGGCTGTGACGAATTGTATTGGTAGTGGGTGCAGAGCTCCTTTTTTTGATATAAATGAGTTTACGTGCGACAAAGATGATATCTATTTATTGTGTTCGGACGGTCTCAGCGATATGTTGCAAGATGTAGAGATTAAAGATATTTTGATAGATGATGGAGACTCGGAGGATTTGTGCCGTGCTGCCATTAATGCCGGTGGATATGATAATGTATCGGCTTGTGTAATGAAGATTGTTTAAAAATATATTATAAGAGATGCCATTAAGATTACCGGATAGACTACCGGCCATAGAGATTTTAAAGCAAGAGAATATTTTTGTGATGGACGATTCGCGTGCCACCTCTCAGGATATAAGGCCGTTGAAAATAGTCATTTTAAATCTCATGCCTTTAAAGATAACGACAGAAACAGATCTTGTTCGTCTTTTATCCAATACTCCGTTGCAGTTGGATATCAGTTTCATGAGGATAAAGAGTCATACACCTAAAAACACACCGATAGAACACATGCTGATGTTTTATCGTGATTTTGAGGATATGTCGAATGAGAAGTTTGACGGAATGATAATTACGGGGGCACCGGTTGAGACTTATGAATATGAAGATGTGACATATTGGAATGAGATAAAGGCTATTTTCGAATGGGCAAAAAGTCATGTCACATCAACTCTTTATATCTGTTGGGCGGCACAGGCCGGGCTTTATTACCATTATGGTATTCCAAAATATTCTCTATCAAAAAAGAAATTTGGAATATTCCGGCAATATGCATTGGACCCGAGATTGCCTATTTTCAGAGGGTTTGATGATGTTTTTAATATGCCTCACAGTCGTCATACGGAGATACATCGTGAGGATGTATTGGCTAATTCTGATTTGTCATTGATAGCGGAATCGCCGGAAAGCGGTGTCGGGATAGTCATGGCACGTAGCGGGCGTGAGTTTTTCATAACAGGACATTTGGAATATGCTCCCGATACGCTTGACAATGAGTATAAGCGCGATAAGAATGTGCGTGATGATGTGGATATGCCGATTAATTATTATCGAGACAATAATCCGGACAATCCCCCATTGGTGACATGGAGTGCGCATGCCAATTTGTTTTATAATAATTGGATAAACTATTATGTTTATCAAGAAACACCATTTGATATAAACAGTATAGAGTGATAAAGTTAGAACTGCTTGCTCCTGCAAGAGACGTAGTGTGTGGCAAGGCGGCAATAGACCATGGGGCTGATGCTGTCTATATTGGTGCAAATCGTTTTGGTGCCCGTGCGGCTGTTGGCAATTCGATAAGTGATATAAGCGAGTTGTGTGATTATGCTCATCGTTTTTCTGCAAAAGTATATGTAACTGTAAATACGATTATATATGATGGAGAGTTAGACGAAACGCACCGTTTGATAGAACAATTGGAAAGCATAGGAGTAGATGCGATACTTATTCAGGATATGGCCGTTTGGGGCATGGTTAAAAACGTTGCCAAGCATGCCAGTACGCAGACTGATAACAGAACGGTTGAGAAAGTTCGCTGGTTGCGTGATATAGGTTTCCGTCGTGTTGTTCTTGCGCGTGAGCTTTCTGTATCCGAGATAAGCAGAATACATCAGGCTGTTCCTGATGTGGAGCTTGAAGTCTTTGTTCATGGAGCGTTGTGCGTGTCTTACAGTGGACAGTGTTATGCGTCACAATATTGCTTCAAGCGTTCGGCCAATAGGGGAGAGTGTGCCCAGTTTTGCCGGATGAAGTTTGATTTGGTTGATTCTTCAAACAATATAATAGAGCGAAATCGTCATCTTTTATCATTGAAAGATATGAATCAGAGCGGTAATATAGAACGACTGATTGACGCGGGGGCAACATCTTTTAAGATAGAGGGGCGGTTGAAAGATATAGATTACGTGAAGAATGTCACGGTTGCATATAGCCGTATACTTGATGATATAATACAACGAAATCCGGATAAATACAGTAGAGCATCGTCCGGACGTTGTCATTATGTTTTCAGTCCAGAGCTTTACAAGTCGTTCAATCGCGGTTTTACGACATATTTTGCCGATGGACGCCGTTCGGATATAGCCTCTATGGACACACCGAAAGCTATTGGCGAATATGTGGGGAGAGTAAAAGAAATACGTGGAAATTCATTCAGTGTCTCAGGACTGTCGGCGTTTACTAATGGTGACGGCCTTTGTTTTTTCAATAGTAACAATGAGCTTGAGGGCTTTCGCGTGAATAAAGTGGAAAACAACAGACTTTTCCCTCAGAAAATACCTCACGGACTTCGTGCGGGAATGAGAATTTATCGAAATCATGATGTCGCTTTTGAACGATTGTTGTCAAAATCGGGGCAAATAAGGAAGATACCTGTTGTAATGTCGCTGACCGTTGTTGACGAGGGATTTGCCTTGAAAGCCGAAATAAAGAATGAGCGTGTCGCGTCATGTGTAATGCCGGCAGAACATCAGACTGCAATAAATTCACAGCGGGATAATATTGTTCGTCAACTGTCGAAACTCGGTAATACGATTTATGAATGTTCGGAAGTCGTTTTACCGGAAGATTTTGATTATTTCATACCGGCAAGTATCCTTTCCGAGATGCGACGCTCTGTTATAGAAAAGTTGGATGGCGGTCGTAAACGAACTTCGTCAGATGATGATAGAAGTAGTTCAACGAGAATAGTAAGTGGGTGTGCCTTACCGTTGTATAAGAATTCGGTGATGTATAACATATCCAACAAAGAGTCTCTTCGGTTTTATCGAGATTGTGCCGAAAAAGATTTTAGTCCGGCTTACGAATTGCGGCAGAACGCGGACGTTCCTATAATGCAATGTCGATATTGTTTGCGGCACGAATTGGGATTTTGCGTTAAGAATGGCGGTCGACCCCCGATGTGGCATGAGCCGTTGTTTCTCTGTCTGTCTGATGGTCGTAGGTTCCGTTTGGAGTTCGATTGTCATAACTGCCAAATGAATATATATGCCAGATGAAAAGGATTGTTTTTTATTGCTGTTTTTTATTGTTGTCGATTTCTTGTTATAATTCTTCGACACCGACACCGGATGCGTGGAGCACGGCCGATTTGCGACAGGCAGATTCGGTTTCCTTTTTTACCACGCATCATTATTCGCAGAATTATAACTTTCTTGTTAAAGCAGACACGTTGCGGTTGGTGTGTCAGGCTCCCGATGAGTTGCCGTTTGATTCGGTAACGGTTGTCAGCGGCAATTGTGTCGTAGTGGCCGATATAATGATAATGCCCAATGATACAGTCGATTCCGTATGGGTAAAGATTGCCCGCGATCAAGCTACTCAGGGGTGGATTAGAGAGGCGGAGATGTTACCGTCGGTAGAGCCGGACGACCCGATATCTCAGTTTATAGATATGTTTTCCGATACCCATCTACTCATTTTTCTTGCATTTGCCATCGTAGTTTCGGCTGCTTATCTATTGCGCAGAATGATGAAACGCCATGCCCACATAGTGCATTTTCATGATATAAACTCGTTTTATCCGATGTCACTGGCCCTGTTGGTGTCGGTGTCGGCTGTTCTGTATGCCACTATCCAACTGTTTGGCAACGAGTCGTGGCGACATTTTTATTATCATCCGTCGCTAAATCCGTTTGATTTGCCGTTTCATCTCGGTATTTTCATAACCTCCGTATGGGCAATAATCATTGTCGGTATAGCAACGGTCGATGATATATTCCGAAAGCTTCCGTTTGCCGATGCTTTCTTATATCTTGGCGGTCTTATGGCTGTATGTGCGGCTGATTATGTTGTATTCAGTATTTCCACATTATATTATATAGGTTATCCGCTTCTCGTGGTGTATATTGTTTTTGCCGTTTTACGATATATCAGGCATTCTCGCACAAAATACAATTGCGGAAATTGTGGTAGAGAGATAAAACGAATGGGTAAGTGTGATTATTGCGGTGCGATAAACGAATGAGTGCAACTGCAAGCGGAAATGTTACGCGGCTTTTGTAACATTGCTACCTGACGCAGGTAACAAAACGACGCGGCTCATGTAACAGTATTACATGAGCCGCGTAACAAAAATAAAATGCCTTATAAGTATTTTCGGATTTACCGAACGGCAAATGCTTTTACATCTCTTCCGGTGTTATGGATATTGTATCTGCTTTGTCGGATGTATCCTCTTTATAGATGTATTTTATGCCTATATTCAGTGCTTTCAGTCTCTGTGCGGCGGCACCAACAGCTCTTTTTATGTTTTCTTTGCCTTTTTCACCCTCGTTTATTACTATATTTGCCCCTTTGGGATATGTATAAATATTGGTCATGAACCCATTTTTTAATTCTGTTCTTATGAGTGTCAAGCCTTTTCCCATATCCATTGGCAGCTTTTTGTTCACTCTATCAACATCTTCTTTAAATGCTTTCAACTCTTTTTCTTGTGAAGAAGATAACTCGATTTTGCTTTTACCTGCTTGGGGGTCGCTCTGTTTGGGCGAGTCGCTACACGCTGTCAGCGTAGCAGTGAGGCAGAAAAGAGCCGCGGCCACAAGTGTTATAGTCCGTTTCATAAGGCTTTTACATGTTATTTTTGAATAAATAATAAGCGAAACATGGTTCTATTGCATGTTTGAAAGGTATCTCTCGGCCTCTATCGCTGCCTGACAACCGGAGCCGGCAGCAGAGATGGCCTGACGATAATGCGGGTCTGCCACGTCGCCGGCAACGAAAACACCCGGAACTTTGGTTCGCGGCGTGCCGTCAATCTTTTTTATGTATCCCACTTCATCGGTATCGAGCCACTCCTTGAACACGTCACTGTTGGGTTTATGGCCTATTGCAAGGAAGAATCCGTCTATGCTGATGTCTACCAGCTCTTCGTCGGGCTCGCCTTTGCGTTTCACCAAATGAGCTCCCTCAACGCCGTTTTCTCCAAACAGTCCGAGTGTATTATGCTCGAAAAGCACTTCTATGTTTGGTGTCTTCATCACGCGTTCCTGCATCACTTTCGATGCGCGAAGATACGGTTTGCGCACTATAAGGTAAACTTTTGCCGCAAGCCCTGATAGGTAAATCGCTTCTTCGCAGGCCGTATCTCCGCCTCCAACTACGGCAACGTTTTTCTTACGATAGAAAAAACCGTCGCAAGTGGCACATGCGGATACCCCCATGCCGTTGTATTTTTTCTCGTCATCGAGTCCGAGATACTTTGCGGAAGCACCGGTAGCGATGATTATGGTGTCGGTTTTTATTGTTTTTCCACCTTCGGCTGTCAGTGTATATGGCGCTTGAGAGAGGTCGGCTTTAACAATTTCGCCGTCTCTTATGTCTGTGCCGAAACGTTCGGCCTGTTCACGCAAGTCCATCATCATCTGGTTGCCGTCTACTCCCTGTGGGTAGCCGGGGAAGTTTTCTACTGTTGTTGTCTGCGTAAGTTGACCGCCGGGCTGTATACCGCAGTATATTACAGGGTTGAGATTGGCTCTTGCCGCATATATTGCCGCTGTGTATCCGGCAGGTCCGCTGCCTACGATAAGACAGCGGACATGTTCTATATTGCTCTGTTCCATTATTGTTTATATCGAAATTATTGTTGTTTTTATTTGTTATTATATGCAGAATATATGGCTTACGCAAGCAATTCTTCTATCTGTTTGGCTATATTCTCTATCTTTTCGGTAGGTTCGAAACGTGCGACCACAATTCCTTTTTTGTTTATCAGGAACTTTGTGAAATTCCATTTTATATCTGCTTTTTCTTTATAGTCCGGATCTTCCTTTGATAGCATGTCTTCAAGTATCGGAGCGATGGGGTGAGACATGTCCCAACCGGCAAAGCCTTTGCGCTCTTTCAGGAATTTATACAGCGGTTCGGCATCTTCTCCATTGACTTTAATCTTTTTGAAGCGGGGAAATTCCGTGCCGTATGTCAGTTTGCAAAAGCTGTGTATAGACTCGTCTGTACCGGGAGCTTGTTGACCGAACTGATTGCATGGGAAGTCGAGAATTTCAAACCCCATGCCATGATATTTCTCATATAACTTCTCTAATTCTTCATATTGCGGAGTGAAACCGCACTTTGTGGCAGTGTTGACAATTAGCAACACTTCATTGGCATATTCTTTAAGTGATACTTCCTTGCCTTTTCTGTCCTTGACAGAGAAATCATAAATTGTTTTCATTTTCTTCTTATTAAATATTAATATTATAACTGTTTGTAGTCAGAAGTTACGAAAAGAGTGTAATTTATTGGAAATGAGCTTAGGTTAATTGCTCATAATAGTAATAGGTTACGATTTAGTTAGTTATCTGCTGCATTATTCTTCTGCGCATTGCGTAACCTTCAAAGAACTCTTCGTATGCAA
>JAGAPR010000068.1 GCA_017623155.1 Prevotella sp.
CCGTCGGTTATGCCGGTGAGCAGCGGCGTCTCGATGATTGTGTTGAAGTGATCCCAATGCACGGCATTCTCGTAGTTCTTCTTTGCACCCACGGGAACGAAAAGCCGCCATTTCCTTGTCAGGCAGGCATTCGAGCCTTTAAGGCTTTGAAAACATCCGAATGGGCCTTCTTCATCGACCTCTTGTCCGTTAAACGTATCAGAGCAGCAAGGCGGATATATGCGGTTTACATAAAGGTCCACTTCAGGTTCGAGCCACTGCTGAGTCCACGTAAATCCTATAGACGCAGGCTCCAACTCTTCAAGCGTGGAAGGCAACACGAGAACTTTCAGGCTATGACAATTTGCAAAAGCCCTGTAACCTATCTTACGACATCCCTCCGGTATGACAAGCATACTGTCCTCGAACCGGTTATAGCCCTCAAATGCCGTATACTCTATCTCACCATAACTCTCCGGAAGAAAGAGATGCTTTACTTTCGCTCGCGACAGGAAACCGTTAAATACCATTGGCATTGTCTTAGGCATACGCAGATATGTCAGTTCACTGTTAAACAACCGACCATCGCCGGTGTTCGTCACGTCACAGTCTGTTAGGTCGAGACTGTAAAGGCGACCATAGTTCCCGTTCTTTCTCAACAGGTCAAAGTCTTCTGTGGTCGGTGTCCCGCTCAACTTTATAGAATCCACATACATATCCTCTGCGCCCAATACATCTTTCAGCCTTAGGTTGTCGTCAACGGAAATATCCATTACTCGAAATGCCGTGCCGTCTTCCACTACTTTGTCAAAGGCCGCCCAACCGGCCAGACCACTGTAATTATTACCTGTACCCGGAGCCACATGCAACACGGCATCACTGTGCAAACCCGTAAAAGAATATCCGTTTGTCTCAGCCTGTACATTCCCGCCATACAGAGTAACATCTTTCAGGTACTCGCATCCATCGAAAGCGCCATTACCAATCTCATTTATCATATAGGGAATACCTATTGCAACAAGATTAGTATACGCAAAGGCGTAGTCGCCAATCTTTACCATCTTGTTAGGCAGCGTTATATAACGAAGGTTCGTTCGGTAGCCTCTTTCGTCATCAGAACCGGCTTCCTTTCGCGGCTTGCTATTTATTAATGTTGGTCGGAATGCCCCGGCAGGCACATTACGACAGTCGGCATCAGATAAATCTATGCCTGTGAGGCGGCCTTTCTCGCAACAGTCTCGCAGCACAACAAACTCCTCTTCTCCCACATATGTCTGGTTTATAACCACGAGAGAGTCTATCTCATATTTATCGGAACCAAGCACCTGCTCAAAGGTCTTCCCACTTGTCAAATAATAATTGGAAACCACCTTGATTTTCTTTTCCTGCGCGGAAACCGATATTGCCGCTACGAGCAACATCAATGTAACAAATAATTTTCTCATAATTTGGTCCTCCTATATTATTATGGTTAAAGATTATGCCGATCTGTGATTTTTACTTTTCACAGGACAAATGTAAGGAAAATTCACAAACCGACAAAACTTTTATCACATTATTTTGTAAATTTCTTAGTTCCTGTCACCGTTCCGTCCTCAATCAGTGTCACTTGGTAAACACCTGCCGGCATATTGGCGGCAGGGATAGAATATGTCGTGGTGCCA